>NZ_CP121659.1:3632500-3970375 GCF_029714365.1 Sinorhizobium terangae | reverse complement strand
GTCCTGTTTTTCCCCCGCCGCCTGAGACTGATTGCTTCCGGCCTGACGCGCGTCAGGTGCCGTCGCCAAATTCATCTGCATGTTGCCGCCTTCCAAATTCATGCTCCGATGCCGTCATTGCTGCCGGCCTCATCTCTTATGCCCGCCTGGCACGGCCGCCTTCAAAGCCATGCCGCGCCCGACGGACGCCCTGTCGCACCGAAAGCCGGGCTCCTCATATCCCGTTCCGGTGCGCGCTGCGCTCATCCGCTCGCTTTCGTGAGCGAATGTCCCCTCGCGCCTCGCCTTTACCGACTCCACCCGGCTGTTTTCAAGCCGCGTCAGAGTCGCATTCCTCGCCGGCTGCGCCGCACCCTCGTACGAAGCGGGCAGCCCACCTGTCTCCTTCTTTCCTGGAACGCCTTCCGGCGTCCTCCCATTGCCCGGCCACCCACTCAACCAAAAGACGAAAGATCCTCGTTCCGGAACGAAGCGTCGGTCCGGTTTTTTTATCTCGACTTGTATGATTGAACGACGTGGAATGACCCCGCCACAGAGAACAGAAAGCTCGAAGCCACCTCTATCGAAATGGCCCTGTTCTTCCCTTTACAGATATGATCCGTGTCCCCTGTGCGAGGCATTTAGGCAGGATCGTTGGGCAAGATCAATCGCGAATTTTACCGACCGTTAAACGCCGCCGGTTGACTCTCTCGCCGCCTTTTGCTTGCCGCATTCTGAGTCCATCAAGAATCGCTGTTGAATCAAGGGTTTTGATTTGCGCGCGCTTGCTTAGCTGGCGAAAAAGAAAAAAAATAAAAATTCGCTTGACTCGCTTCGGACCCCGCTTGTCCCCGATCTTCGACGACACTCGCGCAAAGACCTCGCGTAAGCCATTGAAATTGCATCAAAAATTTTGTCATCGCAGTGACATACGCCAAAACTGGCGATTTGCCGATTGCCGTGACAGAAGTATGAATCCGAAAAGCCCGGCGCAAGGGCCGGGCGTTTCTTCAACAGATTTTTATTTAGCCGGATTAGGCCGAAAGGGCTTTCACGCGCTGTGCAAGGCGGGAAACCTTGCGCGATGCCGTGTTGGCATGCAGCACACCTTTGGTGGCGGCGCGCATCAGTTCCGGCTGCGCTGCCTTGAGGGCGGCAGCGGCGACTGCCTGATCGCCGGAGGCGATGGCTTCTTCCACCTTGCGGATGAAGTTGCGGACGCGCGAACGACGGGCCTTGTTCACTGCGGTGCGGCGTGCGATCTTGCGGGTCGCCTTTTTCGCCGAAGTTGTATTGGCCATTGATGCCTCTCTTCGAAAACTGACATGAACTCCGCCTTCGCCGTGCCGGGTCACTGCGACCTGTCATCCAAAGCAATTCGGGAGCATTATCGGAAAGCCTCAGAAAGCGGCGTTCCAAACTGAGGGCGGCGTATAGCTGGAAACCGCCCTCTCGTCAACGCGCAAAATTGAGAAAACTGCGCGGTTTGCGCGCGTCACTTATGCTTGAATTCGGCTTTGCGCTTTCCGACGAAGGCGGCCATCCCCTCCTTCTGATCCTCGGTCGCGAAGAGCGACTGGAAAAGCCGCCGCTCGAAGCGCAGACCTTCGGCCAGGGTAACCTCCAGCGAGCGGTTGACTGCCTCCTTGGCCATCATCACCGCCGGCAGCGAGAAGGCGGCGATCTTTTCTGCGGCGGCGAGCGCTTCCTCCATCAGTTTTTCAGGTGCCACCACACGCGAAACGAGTCCCGACCGTTCAGCTTCCGCCGCATCCATCATCCGGCCGGTCAGCACCAGATCCATGGCCTTGGCCTTGCCGACGGCGCGCGTGAGGCGCTGGGAACCGCCCATGCCCGGAATGACGCCGAGGGTAATCTCCGGCTGGCCGAACTTCGCCGTCTCCGACGCAATGATGATGTCGCACATCATCGCGAGCTCGCAGCCGCCGCCGAGTGCAAACCCGGAAACGGCGGCAATCAGCGGCTTGCGGGCGCCGGCCACCCGCTCCCAGCCGCCGAGAAAATCGCCAAGATAGGAATCGACGAAATCGAGCGCCTGCATCTCCTTGATATCGGCACCGGCCGCGAATGCACGTTCCGAACCGGTCAGCACGATCGCGCCGATGTCCTTGTCGGCATCCAAGACCTTGAACGCAGCATCGAGCTCCCGCATCACGGTCGAATTCAGCGCGTTCAGGGCCTGCGGGCGGTTGAGCGTGATCACGCCCACGCGTCCGCGCGTTTCGACCAGCAACGTCTCGTAACTCATTCTTGATCTCCTCCGTTCGGAGGCGCCCGATCGAGCGCCCTATTTCTGGCAGCGCAGGCAGTAGAAGGTCGAACGCCCGGCATGAACGATGCGGGCGACGGTACCGCCACAGCCCGGCTTGCGGCAAGCCTCGCCTTCACGATCGTAGACCGAAAAGGAATGCTGGAAATAGCCGAGCGAGCCATCCGCCTGGATGTGGTCCTTCAAGGACGAGCCGCCGGCGGCGATAGCGTCGGCGATCACCTCGCGGATCGACTGCGTCAGCGTCACCAGGCCTTGCTTCGCGCGTCCGCGCTTGTCCACCAGCGAGCCGGCGGGGCGGGAGGGCGACAGGTCCGACCGCCACAGCGCTTCGCAAACATAGATATTGCCAAGGCCGGCAACGATCTTCTGATCCAGAAGCGCTGCCTTGAGCGGCTGCGCCTTGCCGGCAAAGCGCTGGGCGAGGTAGGCGGCATCAAGCGCGTTGCCTGTCGGCTCTTGGCCGAGGTCGCGGAAGAACACGTGATCGGCGATCCCGTCGCGCCGGGCGAGATCCATGAAGCCGAAGCGGCGCGGGTCGTTGTAGATCACGCGCGCGGGGCCGGATCGGCCGTTGAGATGGAAAATCACATGGTCGTGCTTCTCGTCCTTACCGCGCGGATGATGGAACTTGCCCGGTCTCGCCGGATCGTCGCCGGCCTCGATCCGGAAAGAACCGGACATGCCGAGATGCGCGATGATGACATCGCCGCCTTCGAGATCGATCATCAGATATTTGGCGCGGCGCGACAGGGAAACGATGCGGCGCCCGGAGACCGAAGCTGAAAAATTGTCGGGAAAGGGAAAGCGCAGGTCCGGCCTGCGCAACTCGGCCCGCACGAGAAGCGCCCCCTCCATGGTCGGCGCCAGCCCCCGCTTCACCGTTTCGACCTCGGGCAATTCCGGCATTGTTCGTCTTCCCTGTTGCGCTCGCGCACCGGTCGTGCGCGGCATTCCCTTCACGGCATTGATGTCCTATAGGGATGCAGCGATTTGAAAGTGTTACAGCGACCTCGTGCGTCCGAAAGACGCACGAGGCTGTAGGCGGCAGCCATCCTCACCGCTGAGATAGCGCGGATGGGGCGATTTCGCTATGGTGCCGCCAAATTTGGTTGAAGTGGAGTTTCGTAATGACGGATGAGCGAGTATCGGCCAATGGGGGCATGGAAACCTCCTTCGGTTTTCGCGAGGTCAGCGCGGGCGAAAAGCAGCCGCTCGTCAACGATGTCTTCCACAAGGTCGCCAAGCGCTACGACATCATGAACGACGTGATGTCGGCCGGGCTTCACCGTGTCTGGAAGGATGCGATGATCGCGGCGCTCAATCCGCCGCGGCGCGAAGGCTATCGGGTGCTCGATGTGGCAGGCGGCACCGGCGACATCGCGTTTCGCATCGTCGAAGCCTCCGATCGCAAGGCCCATGCGACAGTGCTCGACATCAACGGCTCGATGCTCGCCGTCGGCGCCGAACGGGCAAGCAAGAAGAAGCTTTCGCCCAATCTCGACTTCGTCGAGGCCAATGCCGAAGACCTGCCTTTCGATCCGAATTCCTTCGACGCCTACACGATTGCCTTCGGCATCCGCAACGTGCCGCGCATCGACGTGGCGCTCAAGGAGGCCTATCGCGTCTTGAAGCGCGGCGGACCGCTGCTGGTGCTCGAGTTTTCCGACGTCGAGATGCCGCTGCTTGACCGTTTCTATGACGCCTGGTCGTTCAATGCGATTCCCAAATTCGGCAAACTGATCACGGGTGACGATGCGCCCTACCAGTATCTGGTCGAATCGATCCGGAAGTTCCCCAACCAGCGCGATTTCGCCGCGATGATCAAGGATGCCGGCTTTTCACGCGTCTCGTTCACCAATTATACCGGCGGTATCGCGGCACTTCATTCCGGCTGGAAAATCTGAACGCAATGAGCACGCCTGGAGCATATTTCCGCCTCGTGCGGATCGGCTGGGTCCTTGCGCGCGAGGACGCCTTTTCTGCCGTTCCGTCCGAGCATCTTCCTCCGCTGGCACGCTTCGTGCAGCGGCTCGCTGGCCTGCTTGCCCGCCGCAGGGCCCGGCTTGAGGCGCGCAGCGGTCGTCTTGCCCGCGCCGTCGAACGGCTTGGCCCCTCCTATGTCAAGGTCGGCCAGTTCCTGGCGACGCGCCCGGATGTCGTTGGTGCCGAGCTCGCCGCCGATCTCTCGCTCTTGCAGGACCGGATGGCGACGTTTCCTGAAAGCGACGCCAGGGCCGCGATCGAAGGCTCGCTCGGCCGATCGGTCGATGCGCTTTTTGCCGAATTTTCCGAGCCGATGGCTGCCGCCTCGATCGCACAGGTCCACCCCGCCGTCGTTCTGCGCGACGGCAAGCGCGAAAAGGTGGCCGTCAAAGTCATCCGGCCCGGCGTGCGCCAGCGCTTTGCCGCCGACATCGAGGCCATGTACCTGGTCTCCCGCATGCAGGAGCGGTTTCTTCCCTATACACGGCGGCTGAGGCCGGTCGAGGTGACAAAGACGCTGGAGCAGACGACCAAGGTCGAAATGGACCTGAGGCTCGAGGCCGCAGCACTTTCCGAACTCGGAGAAAACACCAAAGAGGATTCCGGTTTTCGCGTGCCCAAGGTCGATTGGGAACGCACCGGCCGCGACGTCGTCACCATGGAATGGATCGACGGCGTGAAGATGTCCGATATCGAAGGACTGAAGCGGGCCGGCCACGATCTCAACCGGCTCGCCGAAACGCTGATCCAGTCCTTCCTGCGGCACACGCTGCGTGACGGTTTCTTCCATGCCGACATGCACCAGGGCAATCTGTTCGTCGACGACGCCGGCCACATCGTCGCCGTCGATATGGGCATCGTCGGGCGGCTCGGCAAAAAGGAACGCCGCTTCCTCGCCGAGATCCTTTACGGCTTCATCATGCGCGACTACCAGCGCGTCGCCGACGTGCATTTCGAGGCGGGTTACGTTCCATCCCATCACGACGCCGCGAGCTTTGCCCAGGCGATCCGCGCGATCGGTGAGCCGATTCACGGCCAGCCGGCCGAGACCATCTCGATGGCGAAGCTCCTGACGCTGCTCTTCGAGGTTACCGAGCTCTTCGACATGCAGACGCGCCCCGAACTGGTGATGCTGCAGAAGACGATGGTCGTAGTCGAAGGTGTGGCCCGCACGCTCAACCCGCGTTTCAACATGTGGAAAGCGTCGGAACCGGTCGTCGGCACATGGATCCGCGACAATCTCGGCCCGAAGCGCATTGTCGCCGATCTGCGCGACGGCCTGCATGCGGCGCTCCGGGTTGCCGAGGCAGTGCCAGAGATCGCCGCCCGGACCGAGCGATTCTCATCGGAACTCATGGCGATGAGCGAAAACGGCCTGCGCTTCGATGCCGAGACCGCGCATGCGATCGGCAAGGCCGAGGCGCGCCACACGCGCTCTGGCCGCGTCGCGCTCTGGATTATCGCGGCGACGCTCATCTATATCGCCTGGCAGCTCGGATGATAGGCAGTAATCGCCCCTCTCTTCGGATTTAACCCGAGGACTAACCCTCTCCCCGCCGGCGCAGGGGATTTGAGAGGGCGCCACTGTCTCCCGCCCCCGCGGCGGACCCCACAAGTGGAGAAGGTGGCGGCCGCTGCGGAAACTTTGTCCCTCTCTTGCGATCCCCCTTCCGATTCTTCGCATCCTGAAGTAGCATCCGGCCATGGACAGTCGTTTTGCGCTCGTGCCGATGGTGACCACGCACACCCCAGGGTGTGCGGGGAGCCTGTTGCGCTAAGCGGACCGTCTCCACGCCAACCCTGCCGAGGTAAGCAGGGTTCGGCGCTGTTTCCTCGGTCTCACATCTTGAGGAGAGAGGAAACGATGCCCCCTATCCAACCCGAATTGCTAATCCGCGCCGCGTCCGCTGACGACTGGGAGGCCCTCGCCGCCTTGCGGGACTTGCCGGGCGTTCGCCGAGGCACACTCAGACTGCCCTTCGCGCCGCCGGAACAGACCCGAAAATGGCTCGAAAACCTCACCGAAACCGACATGGTTATCGTTGCCGAACTGGAGGGGCGCATCGTCGGGTTAGCTGGCCTGCATCGTCACAGGGGACGACGGCATCATGCGGCGGATCTTGGCATGAGCGTGCATGACGATTACCGGCGGCGCGGTATCGGCAGGGCCTTGCTCAACGCCCTGATCGACGCGGCCGACCGGTGGCTCGGCATTTCCCGCATCGAGTTGACGGTCTTCACCGACAATGAAGCGGCGATCGCGCTCTATCGCCAGGCAGGTTTCGAGACCGAGGGCCTACTGAAATCCTACGCGCTGCGGGACGGCGCGCTTGCCGACGTGCTAGCCATGGCGCGACTACACCCATGACGGGACGCCGCCTTCAGGCGGCCGCGGCAGGCGACGGTCTCAGAGTTTTGCCAGCGACCACCGAACTGCCATGTCATTCGTCAACCGGGAGGGAACACATGCAGCACGAAACTCCTCTTCTTTCGGCCGGTGCCCTCATCCGACAGGCGGGACGGGCGTGCTTTCATCGGCTCGTGAGCACCACCCCTGCGCTTGTCCAGGTGCGTTCGGGAACCAAGGTGGTGATCATACGCGATACCCCTTTGCGCTTCACAGCCGGCGACTTTGGCCTGTTGCCCGATCATCAGCCCATGACGATCGAAAACATTCCCAATGCAGCGCAGAACTACGAAGCCCGCGCCCTGCCCATTTCACGCCACTTGTTTGAAGAGACCTACGCGCGCCTGGCTTCCGTCGCGCCTCCTCGGACGCCACTTGCGATGAAGGCCGTGGATCTGCCGGGGGAAGCGGTCGCGCTGTTTGACTTCTGCTGCTCGCAGGAAAATCTCGCGACACTCCCCAGTGCCGTCGCCACGGTTCGCTTGATGGAACTCATAACCTGGTTTGCGCTCAGCGGTGCCGTGTTGGGCAACAGGGGAAGCCTGCTTCTGCAGGATCGCCTGCGTCAGATGATCGAGACCGACCCCGCCCACGGCTGGACTTTGGGCCATGCCGCGCGCGCCTTCCACATGAGCGAGGCCACGCTCCGGCGGAAGTTGGCGGCGGAGAACACCAGCTTCACCGAGACATTGAGCGACACGCGCATGACGCGGGCGCTGGCGCTCCTGCAGACGACAATGTTGTCTATCGCCAACATTGCCCAGGAAGTGGGCTACGATTCGCCGTCCCAATTTGCAGCACGGTTCAAAGAACGCTTTGGCGTCAATCCGCGCGACGTGCGGGGAGGTTCCGCGATATTTGAGCGGATCGGGACAGACGTTGCACATATCGGGGCAGACAAAATTTCTGCCTGACGTAGGCTTGCTTCATTGGCAACTACAGGAAAATACCTATGCGCCTCATCACAACACTTCTCACCTTGAGCTTTCTCGGCACCACCGCCGCGCACGCCGAGATGAAACTGACCTCGAAAGACCTGACAGCAGGCAAGCCGATGGCCGATGCGCAGGTCTTCAACGGCTTCGGCTGCAGCGGGAAGAATACCTCACCACATCTGGCATGGTCGGGTGCGCCGGCGGGTACCAAGAGCTTCGCGGTCATGGCTTATGATCCCGATGCACCCACGGGTTCTGGCTGGTGGCACTGGACCGTGTTCAACCTGCCCGCCGACGCCACCGAGATCGCGACCGGGGCAAGCGGAGACAAGAAGCTTCTCGCAGGCGCGGTCGAGGGCCGCACCGATTTCGGCATGTCCGGCTACGGTGGCGCGTGCCCGCCTGAAGGTCACGGACCACACCGCTACCAGTTCACGGTCTATGCATTATCCCAGGACAAGCTCCCCCTCGATGAAAATGCCCCCGCCGCCATGGTTGGCTTCTTTGTCCGGGCCAATGCACTGGACCAAGCGACGATCGAGGTCACGTACGAGCGCTGATCTGCGCTGCCCCGCGGCGCATTTCCCGCCACGGGGCAAGTTCTTGGCGGTCCGCATCGGCGGCCCCGCATCCCGAACCTGGCCATAGCAAACCTCCATGCCGAGACCGAACGCGGTGCCCCCGGGGCTTTCTCTTTGAATCCACCAGTGAATTTTCCGACTTGTGCGACACGCGGTCGCCCTGCCATTTTCCCTCTGCTTCATTGACGACATCGTCCAGGCGCGGTCCAACAATGCGAGCAGCGACAATCAGGTGGGAGGATCGGATCATGGATCTCGGTATCGCAGGAAAACGGGCGCTCGTGCTTGGCGGGAGCAAGGGACTTGGACGCGGCATCGCCGAAGCACTGGCGGCCGAAGGCGTTGCCGTTGCGCTGACCGGCCGGGACGAAGAGGCAGCCGGCAAGGTCGCGGCCGAGATCGGGTCGACCGCTGCGGGGTTTTCGCTCGACCTTACGAAACCGGAAACGATCGACGTTTTTCTGGACCGACTGGCCGCAAAATTCGGCTTGGTCGACATTCTGGTACTGAACGGCGGCGGACCACCGCCGACGCGTGCGGCCGACATCGATGCCGATTTCTGGCGGACACAATTCGAGGCGACGGTGCTGGCAGGCATGCGCATCACCCATCGCCTGCTGCCGGCAATGCGCGAGCGCCGCTTCGGCCGCATCATCGCGGTCGCCTCGACCAGCATTCGCGAGCCGATCCCCGGCCTCACCGCCTCCAATGCCTTGCGCAGCGCGCTTGCCGGTTGGATGAAGACGCTTGCGGGCGAGGTTGCGGCCGACGGCGTCACGGTCAACATGCTGCTGCCGGGGCGGCTGGCGACCGATCGCACGCTTTCCTTCGACCGCATGGACGCGGAAAGCGAAGGGGTCACGGTGGAGACCGTCGCCGCGCGCAGCCAGTCGGAAATCCCGATCGGCCGCTACGGCACGCCCGCGGAATTCGGTGCGGCTGCCGCTTTCCTTGCGAGCCGCCAGGCGGCCTATGTTACAGGTATCGCGCTGCCGGTCGACGGCGGGCTCAGCCGGTCGATGCTATGAGCGCTCTCGCGGCCGCGCAGCAGGCACGGGGTAGGAGCAGGAATATGGATGAGGAACAACGCTTTCTGCGCGAGGCCGTGTCGCTCGCGCGCAGCAATATGGAAAACGGCGGCCGCCCTTTCGGCGCCGTCGTGGTCAAGGATAGCGTGGTGATCGCGACCGGCGTCAACGAGATGGCTCGGACCGGCGACCCGACTTCGCATGCGGAGCTCAATGCGCTGCGTGCAGCGGCCAAGGCTCTTCAGTCGCTGCGGCTCGAGGGCTGCACGGTCTACGCCAGCGGCCAGCCATGCCCGATGTGCCTTGCCGCAATGCGCATGGCCGGCATCAACGAGATCAGCTACGCCCATTCGAATACGCAAGCGGAGCCTTACGGACTGTCGACTTCGGCGATCTACGCGGAACTCGCCAAGCCAGTCACGGAACAGGCGATGCGGTTTCGCCATGTGCCGCTCGAGGTGCAGGATGCGGTGCCGCTTTACGCCGAGTGGCAGAAGCGGCAACAGACAAGTTAGCCGCACACCGGCTCCAATTGCGCGCGACAGGCCCGTCGGGTAGGGTCGCGATCAAAGAACCAGGAGCGGCCACGAGCCGAAGCGGAATGACACTTTCCGGCAAGCGCATACTGCTGATCGTTTCCGGCGGCATTGCCGCCTACAAGAGCCTCGACCTCATTCGCCGCCTGCGTGAGCGCGGTGCGGAGGTCCGGCCCGTGATGACGGCGGCTGCGCAGGAGTTCGTGACGCCGCTTGCCGTCGGCGCCCTTTCCGCATCCCATGTCTTCACCGACCTTTTCTCGCGCGAGGACGAGCAGGATGTCGGCCATATCCGGCTGGCGCGCGAATGCGATCTCGTCGTCGTTGCTCCGGCGACTGCCGATCTGATGGCCAAGATGGCGAACGGCCACGCCAGCGACCTCGCCTCGACCATCCTGCTTGCGACCGACCGTCCCGTGCTGCTCGCTCCGGCGATGAACCCGAAAATGTGGGCGCATCCGGCGACGCGCCGCAACCGCAAAACACTAGCAGGCGACGGCGTTCGTTTCGTCGGGCCGACCGCAGGCGAAATGGCCGAAAGCGGTGAAGCCGGCGAAGGCCGGATGGCCGAGCCGCTCGAGATCGTCGCCGCCGTCGAGGAACTCCTGAATGGCGGACAAAAGCCCTTGGCGGGGCGAAAGGCCATCGTCACCTCCGGACCGACGCACGAGCCGATCGACCCGGTGCGCTACATCGCCAACCGCTCTTCCGGCAAGCAAGGCCACGCGATTGCAGCCGCACTCGCGAAACTTGGGGCGGAGGTCACGCTTGTTTCCGGTCCGGTGACGATTCCCGATCCCGCGGGTGTTCGCGTCGTCCATGTCGAGCGCGCCGAGGAGATGCGCGATGCGGTGCTTGCGGCGCTCCCGGCCGATGTTGCCGTCATGGTGGCGGCGGTTGCGGACTGGCGCGTCGCCTCGGCCGCCGGCAACAAGATCAAGAAGAAGCCGGGCGAAACCCCCCCTCCGCTCCAGCTTGCGGAAAACCCCGATATTCTGAAGACGATCGGCCATCACCCCTCCCGGCCAAAGCTGGTGATCGGCTTTGCCGCCGAGACGGAAAACGTCGCCGAGAACGGTCGCGCCAAGCTGGAACGGAAAGGCGCCGATTACATTCTCGCGAACGACGTTTCGCCCGCGACCGGCATCATGGGCGGCGATCGCAACCGGGTGAAGCTGATCGGCCGCAACGGCGTCGAAGATTGGCCGGACATGGACAAGGAAGACGTGGCGGCGAAGCTTGCCGCGCGCATAGCCGAGGCGCTTTCACGATAGCCTATCGTTGGATTAATGTACTGCCGCGCCTATGCGCTCAATTCGGCGCGTGGCGCATCCGCTACTGCATGATTCCTTAAATCGGAATCGATTTAAGGACAAAATCATGCAGCCATTCAAATTGTTACAGCGACCTTAGCGCGTCCGATTGGACGCGCGGCGCTGTAACGGGCCTTCCCGCACCTCGACCTCGGCGGTACCGAAAAGACGCACGTCGACGCCGTTCTCGCCTACGATGACCGCTGCACCGTCCGGGATCTCGACCCAGGCATTGTCGTCATCGTTGAGCGGTTCGGAGACCAGACAGTAGCCGCCGCTCGGTCCCATCGGCGCCGCATAAAGCGTCGGCGCCTTCCAGTCGGTGGCGTAGCGTACCGCATAGAGGTTCCGACCATCGGACAAGGCGGCCGTGAAGCGGACGAGCGGCGGCCGACCGAGACGATCTGCAAGCCGCTCGACGAAGGCCAGCGCCTCGGCAATCGCGCCGAGCGGATCGCGATCGAGGCCGAACTGCAAGGCCAGGAGAAAGAGCAATTCCGAGTCCGTCGTGCCGGTGCGCGCGGCATAGAGATCGTTGTCGAGCATGCTCTCCATCGGCCGGCGCAGATGCTCGAAATCGCTGATCTGGCCGTTATGCATGAAGGACCAGCGCCCGAAGACGAAGGGGTGGCAATTGTCGCGGCGTGTGCCGCCGCCGGTCGCCGCGCGGACGTGGGCAAGGAACAGCGGCGAGCGGATCTGCCGGGCGATGCTCCTGAGATTGCAATCGGACCAGGCGGGAAGGATGTCGCGGTAGCGGCCGGGCTCCGGACGATCGCCGTACCAGGCAATACCGAACCCGTCGCCGTTAGTCGCCGTTTTGGCGCGTGTTGCACAATGGGACTGTTCGATCAGCGAGTGCGCCGGAGAGGTTACCAGTTCCTCGAGATAGAGCGGCTCTCCGCGATAGGCGGCCCAACGGCACATACTTCTTCACTCCGGCTTTTCGAGACGATTCGTTAACCATCGTTACCGGATGTTCCAACGAAACACGGTAAAAATGCGTTAACAAATTCACCCCGTTCTCCGTAGCGGATTCGCCGCACCGGCGCTGTTTCTCGTGGCACATTGCCGGGCCGAGAAGATTTCGAACAAACATTCCATATTGACAATATTCGCACATTTCATTTCATTTCCACGAAGCGCAAAGGGGCCCTTGCCCGGGAGGAATGATATGAGCGGCAAACGCAAACTCGGCGTCGGCTTGATCGGCACGGGCTTCATGGGCAAGGCCCACGCCCTTGGCTTCACGACCGCGGCCCGCGTGTTCGATCTTCCCTTTGAGCTGGATCTCGTTTCCGTTGCTGACGTGACAAAGGACAGCGCCGAGGCCGCGCGCGGGCGCCTCGGTTTCCGCAAGGCGACGGCGGACTGGCGGGAGTTGTTGACCGATCCCGATATTGACATCATCGACATCACCACACCGAACCTTCTGCACAAGGAGATGGCGCTTGCGGCGATCGCCCACGGCAAGCACGTCTATTGCGAGAAGCCTCTGGCGCCAACCGTCGCCGATTGCGCCGAAATGGTCGCCGCCGCCGAAAAGGCCGGCATCGTCACCCAGGTCGGCTTCAACTATCTCAAGAACCCGCTGATCTTCCTCGCCAAGGACATTATCGAAAGCGGCGAGATCGGCGAAATCCGCTCGATGCGCGGGATTCATGCCGAGGACTTCATGGCGGATGCCAACGTTCCGTGGGGCTGGCGGCTCGATCCGCGCAGCGGCGGCGGTGCGCTCGCCGATATCGGCAGCCACATTATCGCCTCCATGCGCCATCTTGTCGGACCGATCAGATCGGTACTCGCTGAAACGGTCATCCAGATCCCGGAACGCCCTGTCTCGCCCGGCACGGCCGAAACGCGTACCGTCGAAGTCGATGACATTACACGCGCTTTTGTACGCTTCGAGAACGGCGCGACCGGCAGCTTCGAGGCAAGCTGGATCGCCACCGGCCGCAAGATGCAGCATGACTTCGAAATCTACGGATCGAAGGGCAGTATTGTCTTCACCCAGGAACGGCTGAACGAAATCAAGGTCTACTATGCGGGCGACGACATCCGCAGTCGTGGCTTCCGCACGATCTGGGCCGGACCCGAGCACCCGCCCTACGGCGCCTTCTGCGTGGCGCCCGGCCACCAGATCGGCTTCAATGACCTGAAGGCAATCGAGGTCCACGAATTTCTTGACGCGATCGCCAAGGGCGGCAAGCCGTCGACCGATTTCCGCGAGGGCTACGAGGTCCAGAAGGTGCTATCGGCAACCTACCAGTCGGCCCGGACGAACGAATGGGTCGAAATCGGCTGAGGCTACTCGATCCGACACCTGGGCTGGCTCGTTATTCGCCCCTCACCCTGACCCTCTCCACGCAGGCGGGGCGAGGGGACGAAGTGGGCGCCGCGGGAGTCCTTCTCCCCGCCTGCGGGGAGAAGGTGGTCGGCAGGTCGGATGAGGGGCGTACATGACGGAAAAATGGAACATCCATTCTACCGCGACCGTCATCAATCGATTAGAATAAGGCAGTGAAACAAGAGGCCGGAGATTCTGAACGATGCCGATGCCGGAGACGACCATGGACGTCCCTCAGGATTTCGAGGCGCTGAAGGCCGTCATCCTCGAGCGCAAGGCGCAACTGCCGAAGCGGCTGAAACAGGTCGCCGCCTATTCGCTCGACAATCCGGACGAGATCGCCTTCGGCACGGCGGCAAGCATTGCGACATCCGCCGATGTCCAGCCGTCGACACTCGTGCGCTTCGCGCAGCATTTCGGTTTCGAGGGTTTTTCGAGCCTGCAGCAGATTTTCCGAGCGCGGCTCAGGGAACGCACGCCCGGATACGAAGAGCGGCTGAGGGCGCTGAGCCAGAACGAACACAGCAAGCTCGAAAGCGGCTCGATCTTCAACGGCTTCGTCGCCGCCGCTCATCGATCGCTGGACAATGTTGCCACATCCGTCGACCCGGAGGCCTTCGAGCGCGCCGTCGACATCCTCGCCAACGCCGACACGATCTATCTCATCGCCAAGCGCCGCTCCTACCCTATTTCCAGTTATATGGCCTACGCCTTTGGCAAGCTGAAAGTGAAGTATCAACACGTCGGGACGGCAGCCGGGATTGACGACGACATGCTGGCCATGGCGACGAAACAGGATGCAGCCTTCGCGGTCAGCTTTTCGCCCTATGCCTCGGAAAGCGCCAGTCAGGCTCGATCCCTCGCCAGCCGAAAGGTGCCGGTCGTGTCGCTTACCGATTCGGCCTTCTCGCCGCTCGCCGAATCGTCGAAGGTCTGGTTCGAACTGGTGGAGGCCGACCATGCCGGCTTCCGTTCCCTTTCCGCCAGCATGGCCTTTGCAATGGCGCTGACGGTGGCGATCGCCGAGAAGCGGCAGCGCCTGACGGACAGCGGCGGTCAATAGAATGAAAATTCCATATTGACGGACAGACGGAACTTATGTTTCATAACCTCATCGCCCATGACATAATGATAATTGTCGGCGCCGGCGCGGCGTCCGCGGGGAGGAAGCAGTGAGCCAGAGTCCATCGGCCCAAAACCCGTCGGCAAAGGGAGCCAAGCCCCTCGACCTCATCACCATCGGCCGGGCATCGGTCGATCTTTACGGCCAGCAGATCGGCACACGGCTCGAGGACGTGGCAAGCTTTGCCAAATCCGTCGGGGGCTGCCCCTGCAACATCTCGGTCGGCACCGCTCGCCTCGGCCTGAAATCAGCGCTGCTGACACGCGTTGGCGACGAGCAGATGGGCCGCTTCATCCGTGAGCAGCTTCAACGCGAGGGGGTGGAGACCCGCGGCATCGTCACCGATCCGGAGCGGCTGACGGCGCTCGCGATCCTTTCCGTCGAAAACGACAAGTCCTTCCCGCTGCTCTTCTATCGCGACAACTGCGCCGACAACGCGCTCTGCGAGGATGATGTCGCGGAAGACTTCATCCGTTCCGCGCGCGCGGTCCTCGTTTCGGGGACGCATTTCTCCAAGCCGAATACCGATGCCGCCCAGCGCAAGGCCATCCGCATCGCCAAGGAAAGCGGCGCGAAGGTCGTCTTCGACATCGACTATCGCCCCAATCTCTGGGGTCTTGCCGGCCACGACGCAGGCGAAAGCCGCTATATCGCCTCCGACCGCGTCTCCGCGCACCTGAAGACCGTTCTCGGCGACTGCGACCTCATCGTCGGCACCGAGGAAGAGGTTCTGATCGCGTCCGGCGAGAGCGATCTGCTCAAGGCGCTGAAAACCATCCGCACACTGTCCAAAGCCACGATCGTGCTGAAGCGCGGGCCGATGGGCTGCATCGTCTATGACGGCCCGATCTCCGACAATCTCGAAGACGGCATCGTCGGCAAGGGTTTTCCGATCGAAGTTTACAACGTGCTGGGTGCGGGCGATGCCTTCATGTCCGGCTTCCTGCGCGGCTGGCTGACCGGCGAGCCGCACGCGACATCGGCCACCTGGGCCAATGCCTGCGGCGCCTTTGCGGTGTCGCGCCTGCTCTGCGCGCCGGAAATCCCGACCTGGACCGAGCTCAATTTCTTCCTCGAAAACGGCAGCAAGGAAAAGGCGCTCCGCAAGGACGAGGCAATCAACCACGTTCACTGGGCGACGACCCGCCGCCGCGACATCCCGCTTTTGATGGCGCTTGCCATCGATCACCGCAGCCAACTGGAAGATATTGCCGAAGGCAAGCCGGAACTTCTGGCACGCATTCCGGCCTTCAAGGTGCTTGCGGTCAAGGCTGCCGCTCAGGTCGCCGCCGGCCGGCCCGGCTTCGGCATGCTGATCGACGACAAATATGGCCGCGACGCCCTCTATGCCGCCGGCGCCCACCGCGATTTCTGGATCGGCAAGCCGATCGAGCTTCCCGGTTCGCGTCCGCTGCAGTTCGAATTCAACCAGGACCTCGGCAGCCGCCTCATCGACTGGCCGGTCGATCATTGCATCAAGGTGCTGTCGTTCTTCCACCCCGATGATCCGGCCGAGCTCAAGGCCGCGCAGATCGCCAAGCTTCGCTCTGCCTTCGAGGCGGCGCGCAAGGTCGGCCGCGAGATCTTGATCGAAATCATTGCCAGCAAACACGGCACGCTTGACGATCTGACCGTTCCGCGGGCGCTCACCGAGCTTTACGATGCCGGTTTGAAGCCCGATTGGTGGAAGCTGGAGCCACAGGCGAGCCGCGGTGCCTGGGCGGCTATCGACGCCGTGATCGAAACGCGCGATCCGCTTTGCCGCGGCGTCGTCCTGCTCGGCCTCGAGGCACCCTATGAGGTGCTGAAGGATGGCTTTGCCGCCGCGCGGACGTCGAAGACGGTCAAGGGTTTTGCGGTCGGCCGGACGATCTTCGCCGACGCCAGCAAGGCCTGGCTCGCCGGCACCATAACCGACGAGCAGGCGGTCGCCGACATGGCGGCGAGGTTCAAGGCGCTGGTGGACCTCTGGCTGCAACTGGGTGAAACAAAGGCTGCATAGTATCGCTCCGGCGACGATGCAGCGGAAGGGCGAAGCAGAAACTTCGCCCGCGAGGAGGAAACAGAAAATGAGCCAGAAAACCGTGCGCCTCACCATGGCCCAGGCCGTGGCGCGGTTCCTGACCAAGCAGATGACGATCATCGACGGCGAGCGCGTGCCGATCTTCGGCGGTGTCTTCGCGATCTTCGGCCACGGCAACGTCGCCGGAGTCGGCGAGGCGCTTTACGCCGTGCGCGAAACATTGCCGACCTACCGCGGGCAGAACGAGCAGGGCATGGCGAATGCGGCGATCGCATTTGCCAAGGCGAGCTTCCGCCGCCGCTTCATGGCCTGCACGACCTCAATCGGCCCGGGTGCGCTGAACATGGTCACGTCGGCGGCGCTTGCCCATGTCAACCGGCTGCCGGTTCTTCTTCTGCCCGGCGATGTCTTCGCCAACCGCCGGCCCGATCCGGTGCTACAGCAGGTGGAAAGCTTCGGCGACGGCACGATCTCGGCAAATGACTGTTTCCGCCCCGTCTCGCGCTATTTCGACCGCATCACCCGGCCGGAACAGATCATCCCTGCGCTGCGTCGCGCCATGCAGGTTCTGACCGACCCGGCCGATTGCGGCCCGGTCACACTCTCGCTCTGCCAGGACGTCCAGGCGGAGGCCTACGACTATCCGGAATCCTTTTTCGACGAGAAGGTGTGGGTCCCCCGGCGGATCGAGCCCGATCTCGACGAGCTCGCCGCGGCGATCGCGTTGCTCAAGTCAGCCAAGAAACCGATCATCATCGCCGGCGGCGGCGTGCTTTATTCGGAAGCAAGCGCGGAACTGGCCGACTTTGCCGAAAAGCATGGCATTCCGGTCGTCGAGACCCAGGCCGGAAAGTCCTCGCTGCCGCATTCGCATCCGCTCAACATGGGCTCGGTCGGCGTGACGGGCACCTCCGCCTCCAACAGGCTTGCTGAGGAAGCCGACGTTGTACTCGCCGTCGGCTCGCGGCTTCAGGATTTCACCACCGGGTCCTGGGCGCTCTTCAAGAACGAAGGGCTGAAGATCATCGGCCTCAACGTCCAGCCTTTTGATGCCGGCAAGCACAATGGCCTGCCGCTGATTTCCGATGCGCGGGCCGGCCTCAACCGGATCTCCGGCGGCCTTGGCGGTTACAAGGCCGACAGCGCCTGGACCGAGAAGGCGAAGGCCGGCAAGGCCGAATGGCTGGCCGCGGCCGACAAGTCGACGGCCACGACTAATGCGGCGCTTCCCTCCGATGCCCAGGTGATCGGCGCCGTCCAGCGTGCCCGCGGCGGCAAGAAGACGACGCTCGTCTGCGCTGCCGGCGGGCTCCCTGGCGAACTGCACAAGCTGTGGCAAGCGGAAGAGCCCGGCGGCTACCATATGGAATACGGCTTCTCGACCATGGGCTATGAAGTGGCCGGTGGCCTCGGCGTCAAGCTCGCCAAGCCCGACAGCGACGTGGTCGTCATGGTCGGCGACGGCAGCTACATGATGCTGAACTCCGAGATCGCCTCCTCGATCATGCTCGGCGCCAAGATCACCATCGTGCTCCTCGACAATGCCGGCTATGGCTGCATCAACCGGCTGCAGATGGAAACGGGCGGCGCGAACTTCAACAACCTGTTGAAGGACACGCATCACGTGATGCTGCCGGGCATCGATTTTGCCGCGCATGCCGCGGCGATGGGCGCCGTCACCCGCAAGGTCGGCTCGATTCCGGAGCTTGAGGCCGCACTCGCCGAAACGGCGGAAGAACCGCGCACTACCGTCATCGTCATTGATACTGACCCGCTGATCACCACGGAAGCCGGCGGCCATTGGTGGGATGTCGCGGTTCCGGAGGTTTCGGATCGCGAGCAGGTGAAGGCAGCCCGCGACGGGTATGAGAAGGCGCTCCAATCGCAGCGCTTCGGCTGATCGCCACGAATGGCGCTCGCGGTTTTGCGCGGGCGCCGCTCTACGTCCAATGGCCCCTCACCCTAACCCTCTCCCCGCAGGCGGGGAGAGGGGACTTGAGAGGGCGCGGCATATCCCTTCTCCCCGCAAGCGGGGAGAAGGTGCCCGGCAGGGCGGATGAGGGGCATTATGTGCCCTTTGCGTAAATAGAACAGCGACCATCCGCCCCAAGCGCGTGGTGCATCAGAAAGTGAAGAGACATGATCCGCTACGGAACCAACCCGATTGCCTGGAGCAATGACGACGATCATTCGATCGGCGCGCATTTGACGCTCGACGACTGCCTTTCCGACTGCCAGAAGATCGGCTTCGACGGCATCGAGAAGGGCCACAAGATGCCGTCCGACCCGGAGGCGCTGAAGCAGAAGCTCGCCTCTTATGACCTCGTCTTCGTTTCCGGCTGGCACTCCACCAATCTGCTGACGCATGACGTCGAAGCCGAGAAGAAGGCGATCCAGCCGCATCTCGATCTCCTGAAACACAATGGCTGCAAGGTGGCGATCGTCTGCGAAACCTCCAATGCCATTCACGGCGATGATTCCAAATCCGTCGCCAACGACAAGCCGGTGCTGCCGGCCGATCAGTGGAAGAAGTTCGGCGCCGACCTTGAGGCGATCGCGCAGTATTGCGCCGACCAGGGCATCGATCTCGTCTATCACCATCACATGGGCACGATCGTCCAGACCGGCGAGGAGATCGATCTCTTGATGCAGCATACCGGCCCGGCCACGAAGCTCTTGCTCGACACCGGCCACGCTTGGTTCGGCGGCTCCGATCCGGCGGAAGTCGCGAAGAAATACATGCACCGCGTCCGCCACATCCATTGCAAGAACGTCCGTCCGGCGATCCGCAAGGAAGTGGAGAGCCAGGGCCTCTCCTTCCTCGAGGGCGTGCGCCGTGGCGTGTTTACCGTTCCGGGTGACAAGGAAGGCGGCGTCGACTTCCTCCCCGTGCTGAAAATCGCAGCCGAACACGGCTATAATGGCTGGTTGGTGATCGAGGCGGAGCAGGATTCGGCCGTACGCGATCCGTTCGAATACCAGTCGCTCGGGCTAAAATCGCTGAAAGCGTTTGCGAAGGAAGCGGGGCTGGACAAGTAAAGCCCATCGGCTGCTGGCACGCCGCCCCTCATCCGGCTGCCGCCACCTTCTCCCCGCAAGCCGGGAGAAGGGATATGCCGCGCGCCCTCAAGTCCCTCCCGCAGGCGGGGAGAGGGCTAGTCCTCGGGTTAAACCCGAGGAGAGGGGCTTAAGCGCCGAGCCGCCCCGATCGAACAAACAGGAGACCGTCGAAATGTCCAAACTGCTCGTCAAACCGAAGGCACAATCCGGGCTGATGCAGGAGATCACGCCCGAGAGCGCCGGCTGGACGTATGTCGGTTTCGCGCTCAACCGCTTGAAGCCCGGCGAGAGGACGGCGGGTGAAGCCGGTGCGAAGGAGCTCTGCCTCGTTCTCGTCAGCGGCAAGGCGAAGATTTCCGTCGATGGCGAAGACTTCGGCGAACTCGGCGAACGCATGACGCCGTTCGAGGGCCAGCCCTACGCCGTCTATGTGCCGAAGGGCGGCAAGTGGGAGGCTGAGGCGACGACCGATCTCGACCTTGCCGTCTGCTCCGCGCCCGGTGGCGAGGGCTTCAAGGCCAAGGTCATCCGTCCCGGCACGCACCCGCAGATGACGCGCGGCAAGGGCACCAACACCCGTTATGTCACCAACATCATGCCGGAGGACGACGGATCGGCGCAGTCGCTGCTCGTCGTCGAGGTGATCACGCCGGGCGGGCACACCTCGTCCTACCCGCCGCACAAGCACGATCAGGACAACCTGCCGGCCGAAAGCTATCTCGAGGAAACCTATTATCATCGCCTCAACCCGCCGCAAGGATTTGCGATGCAACGCGTCTACACGGACGATCGCTCGCTCGACGAAACGATGGCGGTGGAAGACGGCGACGTGACCCTCGTCCCGAAGGGCTACCATCCGGTCGCCGCCGTTCATGGCTACGATGTCTATTACTTGAACGTCATGGCGGGACCGAAGCGGATCTGGAAGTTCCATAACGCCAAGGAACATGAGTGGCTGTTCACCGGCATCTGAGGGTACACTCTGGACGTTTGTCCCGGCTGGTCTATCGTACCCCCTCTACCGCGTCGGGCGTTTTATCAAACGCGCAAAGGACGCTGTAGCAGTTTGAATTGCTGCATGTTTCTATCCTTAAATCGGCTACGATTTAAGGAACCATGCAGCAGCGAAAACCGTGCGAGGAGCGGCCGATGCGGATCGATGGTCAGTGCCATTGCGGCCATATCACCTATGAGGCGGAGATCGACCCGGACGAGGTGTCGATTTGCCATTGCACCGATTGCCAGCAACTGACCGGGTCGGCCTATCGCGTCACGGCGAGCACGCCGCGGGCGTCCTTCCATCTGACCGGCGCCGAGCCGAAACTTTACGTGAAAATCGCCGAGAACGGGCGAAAGCGCCTGCAGTTCTTCTGCCCTGACTGCGGCTCGCCGATCTATACGACCGGCACGGACGAAGACGCCGAGGAGATCGGCATCCGCCTTGGCACGATCAACCAGCGGCGCGCGCTTGCGCCGCGGTCGCAGATCTGGTGCTCGTCCGCCCTGCCCTGGATCGGGGACGTCGGCAAGCTGCCTGGCAAACCGCGGGACTAGAGGCATGACGAAGCGCCAGTTCAGAATGCTGCCTCGCCGGATCGCCGGCGTGAATGCGGTCGAGGCGGCCACAAACCACAGCTTTCCGCGCCATACGCATGATCAGTTCGGCATCGGTCTTATCCATCAAGGGGCGCAAAAATCCCTGAGCGGACGCGGGCCGGTGGAGGCCGCGCGCGGCGACGTGATCACTGTCAACCCTAATGAGGTCCATGACGGCTCGCCGATCGGCGATGCCGGTCGCTCCTGGCGGATGCTCTATCTTGATCCGGCAATCGTCGAAGCCGCAGTCAGCGATATCAGCGAGAGCGGACGGCGAACATGCGAGTTCGCCAACCCGGTCATCCGGAACGCCGCCATTGCGGCCCGTTTCCGTGAACTCTTCGCAATCGCGACTACCGCGGACGCCAGTGACGCCACCGTTCGCTGGGACGAGCTCGTTCTGATGCTTTTTGCCGAGGCGATGCAGGTCGTCCCAGGCGGCGCACGCAAAGTGCCGGAATCGATCGCCGCGGCGCGCAGCCTGATCGATGACGACCCGTTGGCTTCCATCACGCTGGCCGATCTGGCGCGCGAAAGCAGCCTCAGTCGATTCCAACTGGTGCGGGGATTTGCGAGGCCACCGGTCTCACGCCCCACGCCTATCTCCTTCAGCGGCGGATCGACATCGTCCGGCGGCTGATCGCCGAGGGGACCCCGCTCGCGGAAGCGGCGATCGCCGGTGGCTTCGCCGACCAGAGCCACATGACGCGCGTCTTCGTGCGCACCCACGGCATTTCGCCGGGCGCCTATGTCGCAGCCTTGGGCTGATCCCTGCAATTCCGTTCAAGACCGCCGGGCGCCGATTGGGTTTTCTGCAGCTCTCACGCGGGGCTTGCAGTCATGTCGAAGCAATTTCAGGGTTATATCTATTTGTCGCTCGCGATGGCACTCGTGGGCAGTACGGTTATCGCGAGCAAGATTATAGCGTCCGGACTGCCGCCGTTCACGGCCACGGCCTTGCGCTTTGCGCTCGCCTTTCCGCTCTTCCTCATGCTGATGCGCGCGACCGCGACGCCATGGCCAAGGCTGCAACGGCGCGAATGGCTCATCCTGTTCATCCAGGCGGGTGCCGGCAGCGTCGGTTATACGACGCTCCTGATTTCCGGCCTGCGACTGACACCCGCAGCCGATGCCGGCGTCATCATCGGTACGCTGCCCATCGTTTCGGCGGCGATTGCCATTGTCGTTCTCGGCGAACGGCCGGATCGTGCGATCCTGCTGGCGATCGTCCTCGCCGCCGCAGGCGTCCTTTCGATCGTCTTCC
The DNA here is from genome assembly GCF_029714365.1 of Sinorhizobium terangae. Classification (NCBI taxonomy): domain Bacteria; kingdom Pseudomonadati; phylum Pseudomonadota; class Alphaproteobacteria; order Hyphomicrobiales; family Rhizobiaceae; genus Sinorhizobium; species Sinorhizobium terangae. The sequence continues at coordinate 3,947,907 of NZ_CP121659.1, read as the reverse complement.
GGGCAAATAGCGGTGGTGCGCCTTCGCTCCTCGGCAACATTCTGGTGTTTGGCGCCGTCATCTGCGAAGGCCTCTTCATTCTCATCAACAAGCGCCTGACAACGGCTATTTCGCCCCTCGCTCTGTCGACGCTGATGGCCGGACTGGGCGTCGCTGTCTCGGCACCGATCGCCCTGCTCGAAATTCCACAGGCAGTTGCGGTAACCACGCATTCGATCGCCGCGGTCTGCTATTACGCACTTGTACTGACAGTCGGCGGCTTCCTGCTCTGGTATGCAGGACTAGCCAACGTAAGCGGCACGGAGGCATCGGTGTTCACGGCGCTTGCCCCTGTTTCAGCCGTTCTCCTTGCCTTTATCGTACTTGGTGAGCCGATTTCCGCCAATCAGCTGATCGGCATCGCCTGCGTACTCGCCGCCGTCCTCAGTCTGGGTCTTCGGTTGCCGGGCACGCAGCGAAACCGCTCGGAGGCCGGATGAGGCAACGTGCCCTCCCGGCTGCAATGCCGTCACCGCTGCAATCGCCGTTCACATCAGAGAGGCCAGCAACCATGTATTTCCGCCATGCAAGCGACATCTGGAGCGACTTTCCCGGACTTTCCGCCGGAATTCTTCATGTCGAAGGCATTCACCGAGACGCCTCCGCCGATGCGCACATCGCTGGTTTCGAGGCCGCGGCGAAGGCACGGCTCGCGGCAAGCTCGGAGGGTGAATTTCCGGAGATCCAGGCCTGGCGACGCGCCTTCTCGCGCATGGGTTTGAAGCCGACGCAATACCGTTCGGCCTCCGAGGCGCTGCTGCGGCGTTTGCGCAAGGATGGCTCCCTACCGCGGATCCACCCGCTGATCGACCTTTGCAATGCGGTATCGCTTGCATTCGCCATTCCGATCGCGGTTTTCGATCTTTCGAGAGTGACTGGTCACCTCGAGGTTCGTTACGCCTCCGGCAGCGAGATCTACACGACGTTTTCCGGCGAAACCGAACATCCCGAGCAGCACGAGGTGATCTTCGCGGACGAGGAAGGGCGAGCCCATGCGCGCCGCTGGACGAACCGCCAGAGCGGCTATTCGGCGGTGGGCGACGAGACGACGGCCGTGCTGATCGTCGCCGAAGCGCTGCATGCCGGCGCGGCGACAGACGTTGGCCGGCTCGTCCATGAACTGGCGGGAGCCGTGGCCGCGGTCTGGGCCGTCACGCCGCGCAGCGCCGTGTTGGACAGCTCGGCCCCGCGCTTCGATATTTGAGGCCGTGGCGCACGTGCGTCCCCAAAAGGGGTCTGATGTCCGCGCGACCGGCCGAAACTCTTTGACGACGCAAACGCGAGGCCAATATCATCCGCGCCAAATCACAAAGCGAGACCACAGCATCGATGTCCGACGAACGCGCCACGCCATGGCTTCTGAACCTCAAGCAGGCACTCCTCGATCGGGGCGGGCTCGAGGAAATCTTCCGCCACGTCCGCAATCTGGTTGTCGCGACCCTGGTCATCGCAGCCGGCCTGCATGCCGTCGAGAATCCCGACATCATCAATGTGAAGGGGCTTTTGAGCATCCCGGTCGCCGGTTACATCGTCTTTTCGATCGGGATTGCGCTGTTCTTCCTGAACTTCGCAGACGGGCTTCATCGGCTTGGGAAAATCAAGCGGCACGTCGCCCTGCAGCTGCTGCTGGTGGCCGTCTACGTGTTGATCACCATCCGTGTCGCCCAACTGATCCTGGCACTCCGGATGACGCCGTCGTAGCCGGCGCTGTGCGGGCGCCAGCGACCATGTTCACGTGGATCGATCACGCAGCCTTGGCGACGTGATATTCCTTGATCGCCACCATCTTGATTGCAGGATAGCGTTCCGCCTCGTAGCGCAACGAGAAGCTATCCTGCGCCATGAACACCGGGTCGCCATCGAGATCGCGGGCGATGTCGCCACGGCGGGCCGTGATGAACTTGTCGAGCTCGCCCGGATGATCCGCGGAAACCCAGCGGCAGACGGAGAAGCGCGACATTTCGAAGGAGACCGGCAGGCCGTATTCCGCCTGCAGGCGCTCCTTCAGAACGTCGAGTTGCAGCGCGCCGACGACGCCGACGATCGCCGGCGAGCCGTCGTCCGGCGAGAAGAGCTGCACGACGCCCTCTTCCGCCATCTGCTGCAGCGCTTCCTTCAGCTTCTTCGCCTTCATCGCGTCCTCAAGCCGAACGCGGCGGAGAATTTCCGGCGCGAAGTTGGGGACGCCCTGGAAGACGAGCGGCTCACCTTCCGTCAGCGTATCGCCGATGCGAAGCGTGCCGTGGTTCGGGATGCCGACGACATCGCCGGCAAAGGCCGTGTCGGCGAGCTGGCGCTGCGAGGCGAAGAAGAACTGCGGCGCGCTCAGCCCCATCTGCTTGCCGGTGCGCGAGAGGCGCGCCTTCATGCCGCGCTCGAGCTTGCCGGAGCAGACACGGACGAAGGCGATGCGGTCACGATGGTTCGGATCCATGTTCGCCTGGATCTTGAAGACGAAGGCCGTCATCTTCTCGTCCGTCGCCTCGACGGTGCGGATGTCGGCGACCTGGGCACGCGGCGGCGGCGCATATTCGCTGAGCGCATTGATAAGGTCGCGTACGCCAAAATTCCTGAGCGCCGAGCCGAAGAACACCGGCGTCAGATGGCCTTCGAGAAAAGCCTTGTGATCGAAGGACTTGCAGGCCTCGATCGCCAGCGTCGTTTCCTCGATGAAGGCGTCACGCTCGTTTTCCGGCAGTCGATGCGAAGCCATTTCGGGATCGTTGACCTTGGTGAGCCGCTCCTGCGTGTCGGCGCCGCGCACCTCGTTGGTGGCGAGATGATAGGTGCCGCAGAAGGTCTTCGAGCGGCCGATCGGCCAGGTGACCGGCGCGCAGTCGAGCGCCAGCTTATGCTCGACTTCGTCGAGAATCTCGAAGGGATCGCGGCTCTCGCGGTCCATCTTGTTGACGAAGGTGATGATCGGGATGTCGCGCAGCCGGCAAACCTCGAAGAGTTTCAGCGTGCGCGGCTCGATACCCTTGGCGGCGTCGATCACCATGACGGCCGCATCCACGGCCGTCAGCGTCCGATAGGTGTCGTCTGCAAAGTCCTCGTGACCGGGCGTGTCGAGCAGGTTGAAGACGGTGTCGTCATATTCGAAGGTCATAACCGAGGTGACGACCGAGATGCCGCGTTCGCGCTCGATCTTCATCCAGTCCGAGCGGGTCTGAATGCGATCCTTCTTGGCCTTGACTTCGCCTGCGAGCTGAATCGCGCCGCCGAAGAGGAGGAGCTTTTCGGTGAGCGTCGTTTTACCGGCGTCCGGGTGCGAAATGATCGCAAATGTGCGGCGGCGGGAAACCGCCTCGGCAATGCTTTCGGCCATGATCTGAGTATCCTGTGAGTTGCGGCGTCTTTACAGGCTCGCAGGCCAATATGCAATTGACTGCGGAGGCGGCCGTGACGCTTATGACGGAATGATCACGCACACCTCCGAAAACCGCCCCGCTCTCAGCCTTGTCCGCCTGCCGCACGCGCAGGATCTCGACCTGCCCGCCTATGAGACGGCGGGAGCCGCAGGCATGGATTTGCGCGCGGCTGTTCCGGCCGGCGAGCCGACGATGATCAAGCCGGGCGCGCGCGCCTTGGTGCCGACCGGGTTCATCTTCGAGATTCCTCTCGGCTACGAAGGCCAGGTCAGGCCGCGCTCGGGCCTTGCCTTCAAGCACGGCATCACCTGCCTCAACACGCCGGGAACGATCGATAGCGACTATCGCGGCGAGGTGAAGGTGCTCCTCATCAATCTCGGCGGAGAGGACTTCATCATCGAGCGCGGCATGCGCATCGCCCAGATGGTGATCGCACCGGTGACGCAGGTGGCGATCCGCGAGGCGGACGGGGCCAGCACGACAGAGCGCGGCGCCGGCGGCTTCGGCTCCACCGGATCCAAGTGATGCATGTCGCCCAAAAGCGTTGAGCGGTTTTGGGATAAACAGAAAACTAAAGCGGCGGCAGCCGTCGCTTGACCGGCGTCGACTTGACGATCGAGGTGTTGGTCTGTGCCTTTTCGGCGATGCGGTCGAGGATCGTGTCGAGCTCCTCCATATCCCGCACCAGCATCTTGGCGATGAAGCAGTCGTCGCCGGTGATCTTGTCGCATTCGACAATCTCCGGCGTTTCCTGAATGAGCTTTTCGACGATGTGCAGCATTCCGGGCATTGGCCGGACACGCACGACCGCCTGCAGCGGATAGCCAAGTCGCGCCGGATTGACGGAGACGGTGAAGCCATTGATGACGCCGCGTTCCTCGAGCTTGCGCAGCCTGTCGGCCGCACTCGGCGAGGAGAGGCCCGCTTCCTGCGCGAGCTCCTTCAGCGACACGCGCGCATTGGCCGCGAGGATCTCGAGAATGCGGCAATCGACATCATCCAGCATTACGCCACCTCCGATAAGACAAAATAGCAAATTCTCCTTCCACAATTAGGCATCGTAATTCGTTTTCCTTTCTGAATCCATATAGAGTCGCGCAACAGCCGATTATTGTTGTGCAATCGGAAAAGGAGACCAGCCATGGACGGAGAACTGAAGCGCGGAAGCATTGAGATGACGGCGGCAATGCTGATTTCGGGGACAATCGGCTGGTTCGTGCTGATGTCCGGCCAGCCGGTCACGGGTGTCGTCTTCTGGCGTTGCGTCTTCGGGGCGCTGACGCTGATCGCGCTCGCGGCAATGCTCGGGCTCATCGACTTCCGCCAGCTAAAGCCGCGCGTCGTCATCCTTTCCACGCTCGGTGGCGTGGCCATCGTCGTCAACTGGCTCCTGCTTTTCGCCGCCTATTCGCGCGCATCGATCTCGATCGCGACGATGGTCTACAATACGCAGCCCTTCATGCTGCTCGGCCTCGGCGCGCTGTTTCTCGGCGAACGGATCACCGCCACCAAGCTTTTCTGGCTTTCGGTCTCCTTCGCCGGAATGATGGCGATCGTTTCGGCCAAGCCGGGCGGCGGCTTCGATCCCGACCACTATCTCGCCGGCATCGCGCTTTCTATCGGCGCAGCCTTCTTCTATGCCGTCGCCGCGCTCCTTACCAAGCTTCTCAAGGGCACGCCGCCGCATCTGATCGCCCTCATTCAGGTGATCACCGGGTCGATCATGCTGGCGCCCTTCGCGCTCTCCGCACCGCTGCCGCAGGACGCTTGGCAATGGACGCTGCTCGTCGCCGTCGGCGTCGTTCATACCGGCATCATGTATATCCTGCTCTACGGAGCGATCCAGCGGCTCCCGACGCACATGACGGGCGCGCTCTCCTTCATCTATCCGATCGCCGCGATCCTCGTCGATCGCGTCGCTTTCGGCCACGAATTGCAGGCGATACAGATCGCCGGATCTGCGGCAATCCTCCTGGCCGCGGCAGGCATGAATCTCGGCTGGAGCCTTCGGTCGATCCCGCTCTTCAAACGCGCGATCAGACCGGGCGCCTGATCGTCAGGCGCTCGCTACCTCGTTCGCGTGCACCGTCATTGTTGCGCTCGATGCACTCTGCGACGAGCGCTTGCAGGCGCCACAGATTGCGGTCCCGGATACCCCTCGCCTCGAGATGCGTCACGGTGTTGAGCAGATATTCCGCGCCTGAGCCGACATGGCCGCATGCGCAAGCCAGCACCTCCGCGACGGCTTCGAGGGAGAGACTGCCGGCATAGAGCGGCGAAGCCCGGTTCATGACGAAGGACAGCGCCGACACCGGGCCCGACGCCGTCTCGACCTTGATCCAGCGCGGCATGCTGTTGGGCGGTTTATAGGTGAATTCGCGTCGGAAGAGTTTTCCGAGCTGCCCCTCGATGCCGTCATCCGGCACTCGGTAGAGGACACCCCGACACTGGCCGCCGCGATCGAGCGCCATCATGAGGCCCGGCTGTTCGGGCGTTCCCCGGAAGCGGATCATCCGGAAGCAGAAGGCGCGATGCCAGCCCCGGGCAACGCCAACCGTTTCGCCGACATATTCGATCTCCGGCCTCCAGATCAACGATCCATAGGCGAAGAGCATCGTTGGCAATCCCGGAGCCGGATGGCTCCTTATCATCCGCTCCACCCATTCGTCGTAGTCCGCGTCGCTATGGAGCACTGCGCCCGGCCCCGGGCCGCCATCGTCAATCGCCCGGTGCACCTGCGCGACGTGCGCCGGAGTCAGGCTCAGTGGTCTTGGTTTGCCGGGCATGGTCATCATCTCCACCTTGCCGAGAGGATCGCGCAGCGCGCATCCCGAAGCAAGTTGCGGCCCGCACGTCTCGCTTATCTGCGCGCCTCCACCGCCATGCTGACGGCAAGGCTGGCAAGCACGGTGCTCATCAGCCAGCGCTGCACGAGCATGAAGAGCGGGCGACCGGCAAGGAAGGCGGCGATCGAGCCCGCCGTCACCGCGATCAAGGCGTTAACGGTGACGCTGATCATGATCTGCAGACTGCCGAAGACGAGCGACTGGCGAAGGACGTCGCCCTGTTCGGGGTGGATGAATTGCGGCAGCAGCGAAAGGTAAAGCACCGCCACCTTCGGGTTGAGCAGGTTGGTGACAAGCCCCATCAGGAAGAGCTTGCGCGGTCCGTCCTTCGGCAGATCGCGTACCTGGAAGGGCGAGCGGCCGCCGGGCCTGACCGCCTGCCAGGCGAGATAGAGCAGATAAAGCGCCCCGGCAAAACGCAAGGCGTCATAGGCGAGAGGAACCGCCAGCAGCAAGGCCGTGATGCCGAGCGCGCCGAAGACCATGTAGAAGACGAAACCGAGCGCCACTCCGCCGAGAGAGATGAGGCCAGCCGCCGGACCCTGGCAGATGGAGCGGGAGATCAGGTAGATCATGTTCGGCCCAGGCGTCAGCACCATGCCGAGCGCGATCAAGGCAAATCCGACAAGGTTCTGAATTTCGGGCATGGGCATTGCCTTCCGCGATTTTTCCGAAAGGTGCATGGCTCTCCGGGTCGGAGCAATGCCGTTCTTGTCACCCGATCAATTTTCGCACGAGAAGCCTCGCCACCGGGATCAAGCCGGGTTCTCCTTCGCCGCGGTTTGCGCTAAACAAACCACCCGTTCCGGAGGAAAACCATCGTGACAATCGCGGCCCTTCTCGCCTATAGCGGCGCCCTCTTCATCGCGGCGGCCATTCCCGGCCCCGGCATCACGGCGCTGGTTGCGCGGGCACTCGGCTCCGGCTTTCGCGAAACCTTCTTCATGGGTCTCGGACTAATTCTTGGCGACATGACCTATCTGACGGCCGTTGTGCTCGGACTCGCCTTCGTCGCCCAGACTTTCACCACGGCCTTTCTTATCGTGAAGATCGCCGGTGCGCTCTATCTCGGTTACATTGCCTGGAAGCTCTGGACCGCCGGCCTTCTGTCGCAGGATATCCAGGCGAAGAAGTCAGGAAACGCGGCGATGTCTTTCCTGTCGGGCCTGACGGTGACGCTCGGCAACCCTAAGACGATGCTGTTCTATGTTGCCCTGGTGCCGACGCTCATCGATCTCGCCGCAATCGGCCCCGAGGATTACAGCCTGCTGCTGGCGGCAACCTTCCTCGTCCTTCTCACGGTGCTGGTTCCCTATATGCTGCTCGCAGCCCGCGCCCGTTCGCTTCTGAAACAGCCGAAGGCGCTCAAGACCATGAACCGCGCTGCTGCGGGCATTCTTGCCGGAACGGCAGCCTATATCGCCACCCGTGCGAGCTGAAAAAAGATTTCTGCGTCAGCCGCCTCGTAGACGTATTTTCCTCCGGCTGGCGCGCTTCGGGGGCCGTCCCACCCTGGAACGGGCTCGCTATTGTCCGTATTCTCGCGGCAACTAATTTCAATTGAAGGGAGAAACATATGTCCGAAACACGCAAGCCTGGCCGCGGCCGCGTCTTTTCCTCGATCACAGAAACGATCGGCGACACTCCCATCGTGCGCCTGGACAAGCTCGCAAAAGAGAAGGGCGTAAAAGCGAATCTCCTCGCCAAGCTTGAATTCTTCAATCCGATCGCCTCGGTCAAGGACCGCATCGGCGTCGCCATGATCGAGTCGCTCGAGGCCCAGGGCAAGATCGCGCCTGGCCGCACAACTCTCATCGAGCCGACTTCGGGCAACACCGGTATCGCGCTCGCCTTCGTTGCAGCCGCCAAGGGATACAAGCTGATCCTCACCATGCCCGAGACGATGTCGGTCGAGCGGCGCAAGATGCTCTACCTGCTGGGGGCAGAACTGGTTCTGACGGAGGGCAGCAAAGGCATGAAGGGGGCGATCGCCAAGGCGCAGGAACTCACCGAGACGCTTCCCGACGCGATCATTCCGCAGCAGTTCGAAAATCCGGCCAATCCCGAGATCCACCGCAAGACGACGGCCGAGGAAATCTGGAACGACACCGAAGGCGGCGTCGACATCCTGGTCTCGGGCATCGGCACGGGCGGCACGATCACCGGCGCCGGCCAGGTCCTGAAGGCGCGTAAATCCTCGGTCAAAGTCATCGCCGTGGAGCCGGAGGAATCCCCTGTCCTTTCTGGCGGCGAACCCGGTCCGCACAAGATCCAGGGCATCGGCGCCGGCTTCGCGCCGGCGATCCTCGACACGAGCATCTACGACGAGGTGATCACGGTGAATGCCGGCGAAGCGGTGGAAGCCGCGCGGCTCGTCGCCAGGCTTGAAGGCGTGCCGGTCGGCATTTCCGCCGGCGCTGCACTCCAAGCCGCGATCGAGGTCGGCCGGCGCGAGGAGAACGCCGGCAAGAATATCGTCGTGATCATTCCTTCGTTTGCGGAGCGTTATCTTTCGACCGTACTGTTCGAGGGGCTGGGGGCGTAAGCGGCAGTTCCTCTCCGCGTATGCGGTCATCCGGCAGCACAATTACGAACTCAACGGAGCTTCCGGGCGCTCTTTTTCATACGACCACGAGTAGTCAGGAAAAGCAGCAGGTTTTTCCTGAAGGATAGCGCCCGCAAAAGAGCGATCACGCTTTCGCCTTCCTGGCACTACTTCGCAATTCCGGGGCAAAGAGCTTGAAAATCTCGGTGTCGAACGGGAAAAAGCGTTCCTCCCCATTGCGGCGGATGAGATAGTCCGATTCCGAAAAGTAACCCTGCTTGATCAACTCCGGCTGCTGCTTTGCGGAGCCATGAAATGAGTAGTTGTCGCCGTACATGTCTGTCCAAGTACGCTTCACGCAATCGCCGGTGACACGATCGGCAAGCTTTTTCTCTGCAAGCACCTGTCGGACGCAGCGCATCGAATGATCGAGCATGTACTAGACGCAGAAGCTTTTCGCATCTTGCGCCGTGTGCTTCAAACGGATCACCGCGTTTGCGTACCAACTCCCTCCTTCGACACGATGGTCATCGACTGACCCGCTCTCGTTCCATAAAAAAGCTTACCGATGTCTTCGGCCGCGGCGGGCCGGCCTGTCAGGACGAGGAGCATGCCCACCATAATAGCAGCCGCCACGAGGAGGCGCTTCGACTGGCGGGTATCGCTGGTGAAAAACACGATGCTGGGCCTTTTGAATAAAAGATGAATCGCGTGTAAGCGGAACACGCTACGCCGCCACCGGCAGCCGCTCTCCGGCGACCCGGTAGGAGATCGCTTCCGCGAGATGGATCCGCCCGACCATCGACGCTTCGTCGAGATCGGCAAGGGTGCGGGCCACCTTCAGCACCCGGTGATAGCCGCGCGCCGAGAACTTCATCTTCTCCGCCGCATCCCTCAAGAGCTGCAAGCCGGCCGCGTCCGGCTCGGCGATCTTCTCGATCATCGTCGTCGATGCACGGGCATTGCTCGTGAGCACCGGATGGCCGAGGGCGGCGAAACGGTCCGCCTGCAGCGCGCGGGCGCGGGCGACGCGCTTGGCAACGGCGGCACTCGGTTCGGCCGCCATCGGGCGAAGGAGATCCGCGGCGCTGACGGCCGGGACATCGATGCGGATATCGATGCGGTCCATCAGGGGTCCGGAAATCCGCGCCTGGTAGTCGGCCATGCAGCGCGGGCCGCGGGCGCATGTGCGCCCGGGCTCACCCGCCATGCCGCACCGGCACGGGTTCATCGCTGCCACGAGCTGGATCGCCGCCGGATAGCTGACGCGGTGATTGGCGCGGGCGATGATGCATTCCGCGGTTTCGAGCGGCTGGCGCAGTGCGTCGAGCACCTGCGGTGAAAATTCCGGGAACTCGTCGAGGAACAAAACACCGTGATGGGCAAGCGATGCCTCACCGGGCTTCGCCCTGAGCCCGCCGCCGATCAGGGCTGCCATGGTGGCCGAATGGTGCGGCGCCCGGAACGGCCGCCGATCGGAAAGCTTGCCGCCCGGCAGCTGACCGGCGATCGAATGGACCATCGAAACTTCGAGCAATTCCGCCGGGGAAAGCGGCGGCAGGATCGACGGCAGCCGCGCAGCCAGCATCGATTTGCCCGAACCGGGTGGGCCTACCATAAGCAGATTGTGGTTGCCGGCGGCGGCCACTTCGAGCGCCCGCTTGGCGCTTTCCTGCCCCTTGATGTCGGCGAGATCGGGCAGGTTGGCGGCCGCGGCTCTTATGGCCGGCTCGGGACGAGAGAGCACCTGCGTGCCGCGAAAATGATTGGCGATGGCGATCAGGCTGCGCGGTGCGAGAATGTCGATCTCCGATCCCGCCCAAGCCGCTTCGGGTCCGCTTTCCGCCGGGCAGATAAGGCCCTTGCCGAGCGCGTTGGCACCGATGGCGGCAGGCAGCGCGCCGGCGACGGCGGCGATGGTGCCGTCCAGATTGAGTTCGCCGATGACGACATAGCCGTTAAGCGCATCGGCTGGAACGGCACCCAGCGCCGCCATCAGGCCGAGCGCGATGGCGAGATCGAAATGGCTGCCTTCCTTCGGCAGGTCGGCCGGCGCCAGGTTCACCGTGACCCGTTTTGCCGGCAACGCCAGCCCCGAGGCATGCAGTGCCGCCTGGACGCGCTCACGGCTTTCGGCGACCGCCTTGTCGGGCAGCCCGACGATCTGCATGCCGACCTTGCCGGGTGCCACCATCACCTGGACGTCGACCGGAACGCCTTCGATCCCCTGGAATGCAACCGTGCTGACACGCGCGACCATGATGCCCCCTAACGTGAGAGCGGGAGATGCGCGGAAACCGCTTCACGCTGTCCTCACCCCGCTCCAGTCACGGCGGCCCGCCTCGCGCCGCCACAACCGCTGCCGGTTGCGGCATCAAATCTTGCACGGTACGCGCACAAAAACAAGAACAATAATAGAACAAATGCGGGCCCGCGCTTTTCGAACGAAACCCGCTGCGCGCTCCCTTAGCCCAACAGATGCGGGCTCAGACCTCCATGCTATGCGAAACCTTCGACGACGCAGGTGATGAGGTCATGGTCGGACAGCGGGCGGCCCGAAGGATCGAGTGAAGGAATGATGTGGCTTTTGCCAATCTTCAGGCCACGCGCAAGGAACCAGTCGAGCTTCATTGCACGCTTCGGCCAGCGGGTGATGAGGCTCGGCCGCGTCGTCATGCCGTCGTCGGGCCGCCGTGGCGCGTGAAGCCGCGCTCGGCGCTCATGGCAAACAGGCCCTCGGCTTCGAAGTCGCCGCCAATATGGTTCCCGCTGTTGAGATCGCCGCCGATCAGGACAGGAAGCCCCGGAAAGGTCGCGTCCAGCGCGTCGATCAGTTCCTTGACCTGCCGCTCGCGATAGGCAGCCGTGGTCGCGCTTTCGAGATGGGTGGAAATGGCGACGAAAGGGCCCGCCCGAGTCTCGATCACGGCGCCGATGGCAAGGCGCTCGCCGACCCTCGGTTGGTCGCCGCCGTCCATGAACCACAGCCTCTCGCCCCAGAGCCGCAACAAGAACGGGCGGTCGAGCGGAGCGGTCGCCATCAGCGCATTGCCGTGGAAGCCCTTCTCGTTGAAGTCGTCCTTGCAGAACTCGCGCTCGGTATCGGACCCCAATCCCAGTTCGATGAATTCGACGCCGTAGGCGTATTGCATGCCGAGCGCCACGGCGATTTCGGCGGTCGGGTGCCGCTGGCCGGTACGCGCCATGCCGTTGTCCATCTCCGAAAGCAGAACGAGCGACGCGCCGGTGACGCCAAGGTGCGCAGCACTTTCCCCGGGGAACAGGCAGCGTTCGAGGTTCCAGGCCGCGGCGGTGAAGGGAAAGGCGAGCGGCCTGCGGGCGGGCGGCGCACCGCCGATCTCGATCGTGTTCATTTCCTCAAGGCTCTCCATGACGGCGTCATGGGCGGCGATGCTGCGCTCGATCCGGGCAAAACCAGCGCGCGTCTCCGGCGAGGAAACGGCGAGCGCCGCTGAGGTCGTTTCAATCACAATGCAGGCTCCATGTTCACGGTTCGCGTCGTGGCCGGTACGATGCCCGTGGCCGCATTCGGCTCTTCAAGCCTCCTGCCGGTCTCGGACGAGAAGAAATGCAAGCGCCCCGGTGCGATGGTAACGGCAAAACCGTCCGAAAGTGGCGCCTCCGGCGCAAGCGCGACAGTGACAGAATGATCGTCGATTGCGCCGTGGACGAGGCGCTGCGCACCCAGTTCCTCGACATACTCGACCCGGAAGAGTAGGGCCTGCTCGCCGACACCGGCGAGACGCAGATCCTCCGCGCGCAAGCCCACGGTCACCGATCCGTCCGCCGGCGCCCGATAGCCGAGGTCGATCGACTGCGTGCCGATCTGCAGCCGGCCGCCGTCGAGAACGCCTTTGACCAGGTTCATCGCCGGTGAGCCGATGAAGCTCGCAACAAAGGTCGAGGCCGGCGCATGATAGACGTCGAGCGGCCGGCCAATCTGCTCGATCCGGCCGCCGTTCAAGACGACGAGCCGATCGGCGAGCGTCATCGCCTCGAGCTGGTCGTGAGTGACATAGAGCGAGGTGGTGCCGAGGCGCTTCTGCAATCGCTTGATCTCGCCGCGCATGGAGACCCGGAGCTTGGCATCGAGGTTCGACAGCGGCTCGTCGAAAAGGAAGGCCGCCGGCTTGCGCACGATCGCCCGGCCCATGGCGACGCGCTGGCGTTGCCCCCCGGAGAGTGCGCGCGGCTTGCGATCGAGATAAGGCGCGATCTCGAGCATGCGCGCAGCCTCGGCGACCCGCGCCTCGATCTCGGTCTTCGGCGTCTTCCGGTTCTTCAAACCGTAGGCGAGATTTTCGTAGACGGTCATGTGCGGATAGAGCGCATAGTTCTGGAAGACCATGGCGATGTCGCGTTCGGCGGGATCGACATCGTTTATGATCCGCGGGCCGATTCGCACGGTGCCCTTCGAGATCGTCTCCAGGCCTGCGACCATGCGCAACAGCGTTGACTTGCCACAGCCGGACGGACCGACAAGCACGATGAACTCGCCGTCGGCGATGTCGATCGAGACGGATTTCACCGCCTCGACGCCGCCGGCGTAGATTTTCGAGACCTCTGCGATATCGATCGCCGCCATGGGTTGCCTCCGTTAATAAAATTCGCTGCTGAGGGCTGCGAGAAGCCCGCATCCTCGGTCCGCTCTACTTGTCGCTTTCGGTCAGCCCCTTGATGAACCAGCGCTGGAAGATGACGACGATCATCACCGGCGGCAGCATGGCGAGGATAGCCAAGGCAAAGGCCTCGTTGTAGTCGGGAATGTTGGAGCCGACCCAGACGAGCAGGATCTGCTTGATGCCGCGCACGAGCGTGAAGAAGCCCTCGTCCGTCGTCATCAGCGTCGGCCAGAGATACTGGTTCCAGCCATAGACGAACATGATGATGAAGATGGCCGCCATCATCGTGCGTGACAGCGGTACCAGAACATCGATGAAGAACTTGAATGGCCCGGCACCGTCGATGCGCGCCGCTTCGAGCAGTTCGTCGGGCACCGACTTGAAGAACTGGCGAAAATAGAAGGTGCCGGTCGCCGATGCGAGCAGCGGCACGATCAGGCCCGTGTAGGTGTTCGTCAGTTTCAATGCGTTCATCACCTCGTAGGAGGGGAGAATGCGCACTTCGAGCGGCAAAAGCAGCGTGGTGAAGATGATCCAGAAGGCAACCGTCGCCAGCGGAAAGCGGAAATAGACGATCGCATAGGCGGCCAGCATGGACAGCACGATCTTGCCGGCGGCGAAGCCGAGGCCGAGGATCATCGAGTTCAGCATCATGTTGAACCCGGTGATCTTGCCGGTGAAGCCGCCCGCGCGCGTCAGCACGGTCTCGTAAGTCTCCGCGAAATGGCCGCCCCAGGTGAGGCTCAGACCGTTGCTGTGGATATCGGCGGCCTCATGGGTCGAGGTCATGAACGCGACCACGACCGGCGCGACCATGATGAAGACGCCGATAAGAAGGATGACGTGATCGAGGATCTTCGTGCGGTGCATGGCCGTTACCTCAGTTGTAATGGACACGCCGCTCGATGAAGCGGAACTGGAAGATGGTGAGCACGAAGACGACGACCATCAGGATCACCGACTGGGCGGAGGAACCGCCGAGATCATTGCCGCGGAAGCCGTCCATATAGACCTTGTAGACAAGGGTGATGGGATTGTTTGCAGCCTTGTCCTTCACCATGACGTCGATGACGCCGAACGTATCGAACAGCGCATAGGTGACGTTGATGATCAGCAGGAAGAACGCCGTCGGCGCGAGCAAGGGGAGCACGACCGTCCAGAAGCGGCGCGTGCCGGAACGGCAGTCGAGCGCTGCGGCCTCGCGCACGGAGACGGGGATCCCCTGCAGCCCGGAGAGGAAGAAGATGAAGTTGTAGGGGATCTGCTTCCATACGGAAACGACGATCATGGCGAAGGCCGTGTCGAAATAATCGAGCCCCACCTTGATATCCAATCCGAACCAGGCCGCGAGCTTGACAATCGGACCGATGTGCTGGTCGAAGAACATCATGCCGATCAGGCCGGCGACAGGCGGCGCGATGGCATAGACCCAGATCAGCAATGTCTTGTAGCCGCTATTGCCGCGGATGACGCCGTCCGCCTTGACGGCGAGCAGCAGGCCGATCGACAACGCGAAAAACGTCACCAGAACCGTGAAGATCGCCGTGAAGCGCGCGATACCGAGATATTCGTTCGACCTCAGCACGTCCGCATAGTTGCTCATGCCGACGAAAGTGGATCCGAAACCGAAGGGATCTTCCAGGTAGAAGGAAGACTGGATCGCCTGCGCGGACGGCCAATAGAAGAAGATGAAGATGATCGCGAGCTGCGGCGCGAGGAAGAGATAGGGCAGAAAAGGCGATGAAAACTGAACGCGCTTCGCCCCTGCCTTATCCCTCCGATCGCCGGACGATCCCGTCATCCAGCCCGCCGGCCACCTCCTCCCCGCCTTTGTGGAGAGACGCAACGTTCCATCGTCCGCTGCACTCACCTCTCCCCGCGTAAGGGGAGAGGGCCAGGAGGAGGGGCCGGCGTGGCTCATGATCAGCCTGCCGTCTTGGCGAAGCGGGCGAGCAGCTCGTTGCCCTCTTTCTCGATCGTCTCGAAGGCATCCTTGACGGTCGTTTCGCCGGAGAAGATGCGGCCGTATTCGCGCTCCATGATCTCGCGGATCTGCGGGTAAAAGCCGAGACGATAACCCTTCGACCATTCACCGGCCGGCAGGAGAAGCTGCTTGATGCCGACTTCGGCAACAGGCTTTTCCTTGTAGTAGCCATCCTTTTGGGCAAGCTCGTAGGCCGCCTTGGTGATCGCCACGTAACCGGTGGACTTATGATAGAAATACTGGATTTCCGGCGATGTCAGAAACTGGAAGAAGTCGGCGACGCACTTGTTTTCCTCGTCCGATTTGCCGGACATAGCAAAGAGCGCGGCACCGCCGATGAAAGAGTTGGTGCCGGCGCCTTCGATCGAACCCCAATAGGGCAGGAAGGTCGCCGAGAACGGCATCTGCGCCGTCTTCGTCAAGCCGCCGAAGGAACCGGACGAGCCGATCCAGAGGGCAGCCTTGCCTTCCTCGAAAACCTTCTGGTTGTCGTTCCAGCCGGCGCCGTAGAAGGCGAAGTAACCCTCGTCCTTCCAGGCCTTGAGCTTCTCGAACATCATCTGCAGGTTCGGGTCGGTGACCTTGAGCTCGGTGTCGGCGACGCTGTCGTAGCCGTTGTTGTTGGTCGCGAACTGGATGTTGTTGCGCGAGAAGAAGTTTTCGGTGAACTGCCAGGTAAGCTGCGACTGGACGAGCGGGATATAACCGGCTTCCTTCAGCTTCGGAGCGACTGCCTCGAAATCTTCCCAGGTCTTCGGAGCTTCGACGCCGGCCTTTTTCAGTGCCTCGTCGTTGATATACATGATCGGCGCCGAAGAGTTGAACGGCATGCCGACGAACTTGCCCTCGCTGTCGGCGTAGAAGTAGCGCACGCCGTCGATGAAGGCGTTGCGATCGAAGCTGTAGCCGGCCTTGGTTATCAGGTCCTCGGCCGGGATGACGGCGCCCTTGGCATTGATGATGGTCGCGGCACCTGCGTCGAAGACCTGCAGTATGTTCGGCTGCTCGCCCGAACGGAAAGCGGCGATACCGGAAGCGAGCGCTTCCTCATAGGTGCCCTTGCTGACCGGCGTCAGGGCGCAGGCGCTCTGGGATTCGTTGAATTTCTGCGCGACTTCGTTGATGACCTCGCCGTTGCGGCCGGCCATGCCGTGCCACCAGGTAATGTTGGTCGCGGCGAGCGATGTCGTTGCGGAAAATGCAAAAGTAACGGCTGCAAGCGAAATTCTCTTGAACATGGTCCCCTGTCCTCTCCACCGTTTGCGGATGGCAGTGGACTAGTGACCTTCCATGACAGGCCCGTAACGCTTTTATGTCGTGACGATTACAAATTCAGAAGGCATCCGGCAAATGCCGCGGCCAGCGCCAGGGAGTGACCGCGACGATATCGTAGCGGACAGAGAGACGGTGGAAATCCGCCTGGCGCGACAGCCAGATATCGCTTGCAGCCCTGATCCGCCGCTGCGCCGTGACGGAGACGGCGAAGACCGCCTCGTCGAAGCCGCGGCGAGCCTTCACTTCGACGCAGGCGACGAGATCGCCGCGGCGGGCGATGATGTCGATCTCGCCGAGCCTGGTGCGGTAACGCATCGCCACGATGCGATAGCCCTTGAGCATCAGGCAGAGCGCCGCGCGGTATTCGGCGACGTGACCGCGCTTCAGGGCGTTCAGCTTGCGATTGTCCGGCGGCTCAACCTTCATCGCGTTCCTTGCGGGCGAGAAGCCGGTCGTAGAGTTCCTTGCGCGGCAGTCCGGTCCGGCGGGCGGCTTCCGTTGCCGCCTTGCCCATCGGCATCTCTTGCGCAAGCGCGCTCAAGAGAGCGTCCACATCCGCTTCCTTTGGAACCGGTTTCGCCTCCGGCGGACCGACGACGAGGACGATCTCGCCCCTTACGTTCGCGCCGTCCGCGTAGAAGGCGCGGAGCTCGCCGAGTGTGCCGCGCCGGAATTCCTCGAAGGCCTTGGTCAGTTCGCGGCAGACGGCCGCTTTCCTCTCAGTGCCCAGTACATCGGCGGCGGCGGCAAGTGTTGCCGCGATCCGGTGCGGCGACTCGAAGAACAGCAGCGTCGACGGCACCGCGGCAAGCTCGCCGAGGCGATCGCGCCGCGCCTTGTCCTTTACCGGCAGGAAGCCGGCAAAAAGGAAAGCGTCGCTCGGAAGACCAGAGCCGACAAGGGCGGCAAGAGGAGCCGACGCCCCCGGGATCGGCACGACCCGGTGGCCGGCCTCGATCGCCAGCTGCGCCAGCCGATAGCCGGGATCGGATACGAGCGGCGTCCCGGCGTCGGAGACGAGCGCCACCGATTTGCCCTCGCCGAGCGCCGAAAGCAGCCGCGGGCCGGCCTCGTCGGCATTGTGCTCGTGATAGGCGAAGGGGCGATTGACGATGCCGTAGCGATCAAGCAGCACGCGGGTGACGCGCGTGTCCTCGCAGGCGAGGACGTCGGCACCGGCAAGCGTCTCCAGGGCTCTAAGCGTAATGTCGGCGAGATTGCCGATCGGCGTCGCGACGAGATAAAGCGCCGGCTCCAGCGGGCGGGCCGGTATGCTCATATTGTGCAGCCGGTAGCCGCGCTGTCTCTCCCTGTCCGCCGCTTCGGCCATTTCGTGTTTTTCCAATTGCTTATCTTCCCGCCGACCATGCCCGTCGCCCCGGCTTCGCCCTTTATGGGCGAGCTGATGGCGTGAGGCAAGGACGGGCCGCGGCCGCACGCTTGTGCAATTGGGGAAACTCCCGGCGAAACCCCTTGCTTTTGCGGCTCTCTTTCTGCCATTTTGCCCGTCCACATCCTTCCGGCTGATCGGCCGGGACACTCGCAGTTGACGCCGCGGCGGGTTCCGCCCGCCGGGCAATGGTTGAAAGCGGTAGCATCCCATGCGCATTACTCTCGAGCGGTCCAATCTCCTGAAATCGCTGAACCATGTTCACCGCGTGGTCGAACGGCGAAACACGATCCCGATCCTCTCGAACGTGCTGCTGCGCTCCGACGGAGCGAGCCTCGAAATGAAGGCAACCGACCTCGATCTCGAGATCACCGAGGCGACGCCGGCGCAAGTGGAACAGGCGGGCGCCACCACGGTTCCGGCACACCTCCTCTACGACATCGTTCGCAAGCTCCCCGACGGAGCGGAAGTGCTGCTTGCGACCAATGCCGAAGGCACGGCGATGACGGTGGCCTCCGGCCGTTCGAAGTTTTCGCTGCAGTGCCTGCCGCAGTCGGATTTTCCGGATCTGACGGCCGGAAGCTTCTCGCATTCCTTCCGATTGAAGGCGACGGATCTCAAGATGCTGATAGACCGGACGCAGTTCGCGATCTCGACGGAGGAGACCCGGTATTACCTCAACGGCATTTTCATGCACACGGTCGAGAACAAGGGACAGCTGAAGCTGCGCGCGGTTGCGACCGACGGCCATCGCCTTGCCCGCGCCGATGTCGAGGCTCCGGCAGGTTCCGAGGGCATGCCAGGCATCATCATTCCGCGCAAGACTGTCAGCGAGTTGCAGAAGCTGCTCGACAATCCCGACATCGTCGTGACGGTCGAAGTCTCGGACGCCAAGATCCGCTTGACGATCGGTTCGATCATCATGACCTCGAAGCTGATCGACGGCACTTTCCCCGACTACCAGCGGGTGATTCCGGCCAACAACGAGAAGGAATTGCGCGTCGATTGCCAGTCATTTGCCCAGGCCGTCGATCGCGTCTCGACCATTTCCTCCGAGCGCGGCCGCGCGGTGAAGCTTGCGCTTACGGACGGACAGATGACGCTGACGGTCAACAATCCCGATTCAGGCAGTGCTACGGAAGAACTGCCGGTCGGCTATGAAAGCGATCCACTGGAAATTGGCTTCAACGCCAAATACCTGCTCGACATCACAGCGCAGCTGACAGGCAACGATGCAGTCTTCATGCTCGCCGATCCCGGCTCGCCGACGCTGGTGCGCGATCTCGCTGCCGAGGACGCGCTTTACGTCCTCATGCCGATGCGCGTCTGAGGGTTTCCTTCGACCGCGCCATGAAAGCTGACCCGCCGGCACTGGACGGCGGGTTTTTTGTGAAATCCGTGGTCGCGCGTTGTTGATAAGCTGTCGCTTTTAGACGCGGACAGACTTGTTTTTGCCGCAGATGGGAGCACATTATGCTCCATGCGCTTGCGCGACCTCGCCGAATCAGAACGCTGCGTCGGCCGCGTGCGACTGAATGAGAATGATTTTTCGAGGGGATTCGATGAGATTGCACCTGAAGGTGAAGGAAAAGTTCGGCCGGAAGTTCGATGAGGAAATCCGCTTCTTCAAAGGCTGGATGAACAACACCCGTGCCGTCGGAGCGATCCTTCCAACCTCCTCGATCACGGCGCGACGGATGGCGAGCGTGGTCAATCCCCACTCAGGCCTGCCGGTGCTCGAGCTTGGCCCCGGGACCGGGGTGATCACCAAGGCGATCCTGGAGCGCGGCATCGCGCCGGACAAACTGGTCTCGGTTGAATATTCGACCGATTTCTTCAACCAGCTGAAGGCCCGTTTCGCCGGCGTGCAGTTCATCAACGGCGACGCGTTCGATCTCGAACACACGCTGGGATCCTTGAAGGGCCACCAGTTCGACAGCGTCGTATCCGCGGTGCCGCTGTTGAACTTTCCGATGCACCGCCGCGTCGAACTTATCGAAGACCTGCTTTCGCGCATCCCGGTCGGACGGCCCGTCGTCCAGATTTCCTATGGGGCGCTGTCACCGGTAGTCGCCATGCCCGATCGCTACAGCATCCAGCATCTCGACTTCGTCGTGCGCAACATTCCGCCCGCTCAGCTCTGGGTCTATCGCAAGGCGCATTGAGGCGCCGCGTGTTCGGCGTCTATCTGACCCATCCGCAGGTCAAGATCGACCCGGCAATCGCCGTGCCGAAATGGGGATTGTCCGAGCTCGGCAGGGATCGCGCCCGCGCAGCGGCCTCGACCCCATGGGTCCGGTCCCTCGGCCGCATCATATCCAGCCACGAGACGAAAGCCGTGGAGACCGCAGCCATACTGGCGCGCGCGGCAGGAATCCCGGTCGAGACCGACGAAGAGATGGGCGAGAACGATCGTTCGGCGACAGGCTTCCTGCCGCCACAGGCATTCGAGGAGGCGGCCGACTGGTTTTTCGCCCACCCGAACGAAAGCTTCAAAGGATGGGAGCGGGCGATCGACGCGCAGACGCGCATCTGGAACGCGGTTTCCTACATTCTCGATCGCCACGACCCAGCGATTCCGATCGCCTTCGTCGGCCATGGCGGCGTCGGCACGCTGCTCAAATGCCGCATGACCGGCACCGCGATCGCGCGCGACGCGGACCAGCCGGCCGGCGGCGGCAACCTCTTTGCTTTTCGCCTTGCGGATCGCGCTGTCACGTGCGACTGGACGCCGATGGAATTCTGGGGGTGATCTCGACATGACCATGAGCGCGCGCGACCGGCTGATCGTCGGCCTTGATATTCCGACGGTTGCCGAGGCGGAAAAGATCGTCTCGACGCTTGGAGACAGCATCGCTTTCTACAAGATCGGCTACCAGCTTGCCTTCGCCGGCGGGCTCGAATTCGCCCGCGATCTTGTCGCGAGCGGCAGGAAGGTCTTCCTCGACATGAAGCTGCTCGACATCGACAACACGGTGGCGAAGGGCGTCGAGAACATTGTGAAGATGGGCGTGTCGATGCTGACGCTGCATGCCTATCCCAAGGCGATGAGGGCGGCCGTCGAGGCGGCGCGCGGATCCGGCCTCTGCCTGCTCGGCGTTACGGTGCTGACCTCCATGGACGAGCAGGACGTCATCGATGCCGGTTACGAATACGATCCGCACACGCTGGTGTTGCGCCGCGCCGAACAGGCGCGCGCCGCGGGAATGGGCGGCATTGTCTGCTCCGCCGAGGAGGCCGCGGCGGTGCGCAAGATCATCGGAGCGGACATGGCGCTCGTCACGCCCGGGATCCGGCCGGCCGGTGCCGACAAGGGTGACCAGAAGCGCGTGATGACGCCCGCCGAAGCGCTTCGCGCTGGATCGAGCCATCTCGTCGTCGCGCGGCCGATCGTCCAGGCTGCGGAGCCATTGACGGCCGCCCGCGCGATACTGACCGAGATGGAGAGCGCGCTCTCGGCTTGACCCGTCCGCGAAGGCAAGCTTCGCCGGCTATTCTGCAAGCTTCCCTCCATCGACGAGAAGCTGCGCTTGACGTTGACCGCGAATTGCCGGAAGTAACGATCCCGTCTGTGTATTTCTACCGAAAGACGAGGAGCTTATCATGGCCAAGGGATATTGGATCGCTCGGGTCGATATACGGGACCCGGAGCGTTACAAGGACTATGTAGCGGCGGCAAAGCCGGCCTTCGAGAAATACGGCGCCAAATTCCTTGCCCGCGGTGGCAATTTCCATCGCCTGGAAGGCGCGGTTCGCTCCCGCAACGTCGTCATCGAGTTCCCTTCCCTTCAGGCCGCAGTCGACTGTTACAACTCGCCAGAATACCAGATTGCCGCGGCAATCCGCCAGGAAGTGGCCGACGCCGAGATGGTGGTGGTGGAAGGCGTCTGAAGCCCGCAGAAGGCGTCACGAAAGTGCTGGTGCGGCCCTGTGGATTGGCCTTCACCTCGCCCGCCGCTTGGGCTATGTAGCAAGCAATTCTTCCCAATGATATCAGGAGTGCGTTTCCCATGACCTTGTCCAACCTTCCGCCGCTGGTGACGATTTTCGGCGGATCCGGATTTGTCGGCCGTCATGTGGTGCGCGCGCTCGCCAAGCGCGGTTATCGCATTCGTGTCGCCGTCCGTCGGCCGGATCTCGCCGGCCATCTCCAGCCGCTCGGCAATGTCGGCCAGATTTCCTTCGTTCAGGCCAATCTGCGCTATCGCAAATCGATCGACCGCGCCGTCGAAGGTGCCGACCATGTGATCAACTGTGTCGGCATCCTGTTCCAGAGCGGCCGCAACACGTTCGACGCGGTCCAGGATTTCGGAGCGCGGGCAGTTGCCGAAGCGGCTCGGGCGGCCGGGGCGACGCTGACCCACATCTCGGCGATCGGGGCCGACGCCAAGTCCGAGTCGAGCTATGCCCGCACCAAGGGCCGAGCCGAGGCGGCGATCCTCGAAACGCTACCCGAAGCGATCATCCTGCGGCCGTCGATCATTTTCGGGCCCGAGGACGGCTTCTTCAACAAGTTCGCCGAAATGGCCCGGTTCTCGCCATTCCTGCCGCTCGTCGGCGGCGGTCGCACGAAGTTTCAGCCGGTCTACGTGACCGATGTTGCTGAAGCGGTCGCCCGCGCCGTCGACGGCAAGGTCGAGAAAGGCAAGATCTATGAGCTTGGGGGGCCGCAGGTCCTGTCGTTCCGCGAATGTCTCGAGCTCATGCTGAAGACGATCGACCGCAAGCGCCGCCTCGTCTCGCTGCCCTTCGGCGTCGCTTCGCTGATGGGCAGGGTCGTGTCGCTGGTGCCGTTCATCACGCCGCCGCTCACCGCAGACCAGGTAGTGTTGCTCAAATCCGACAATATCGTCTCCGCACAGGCCGAAACCGAGGGGCGGACGCTCGCCGGAATCGGCATCCAAGCGACGATGCTCGAATCGGTCCTGCCGAGCTATCTGGTGCGCTATCGCCCGCATGGGCAGTATCAGCGCGGCGGACGGGCGGCCTGATATCTCACTCTTCCGGATTTTCGCTCTGTGACCGCCGGCATGCCGGCGGTTTTTGTTTGTTGCAATGACGCAACACCGTTGCAGTTCTGCCGCAGTTGCAAGACGCGAACAACGTTTACCGCAGATTCAGCATGTCCTGATATTGATCATGACATGTCCGGCGAATAAACACCCCTCGCACCACATCGCTCGGCGAGCGCAGTCGGTGCCAACATCACACTCGAAAGGCATAACGTCCCATGGGCAAGTCGATCGCAATCTTTTTTGCGTCTGCGGCACTGATCATTCTGGCTGGCTCATTCATGGCTCCGGGCACCGTGGCAAGCAGCAGCAAGGGATGCGCGCCCGCCTATGGCGTCGATCCCTGCACGACGGCGTCTATCGAGTTTTCCGGCGAGTAAGCCGGCACCTGTCGCATAAAGAGCGGTCCCCCCAGAGACGGACGGCACTGCGACGGTGACATTTTAGTTTTGGCGGGGGCCAGGGAGCCGCATGCGTCTCGAAAGAGCGCATGCGGCTTTATTCTTTGCCTATCCAAGAAGCCAAAGGCCGATCAGACCTGCGACGCCGATGATGATCCGCCAGATCGCGAAGGGCGTGAAGCCGCGGTACGAGACGAAATCGAGCAGCGAGCGCACGACAAACACCCCGGCCACGAAGGCGGCGATGAAGCCGACCGCAATCAGCGTCATATCGTCGAAGGACAGCGCATCGCGGTTCTTGTAGAGATCGATGGTGAAGGCGCCGACCATCGTCGGCATGGCAAGAAAGAAGGAAAACTCTGCCGCGGAACGCTTGTCGGTTCCCATCAGCAGAGCACCGGCAATCGTGGCGCCGGAACGCGACGTGCCCGGAATCATCGCAAGGCACTGAAAGAGGCCGATTTTGAAAGCCAGCGATGGCGGATAGTCCATCACATCGGTGTAACGGGGTTTAAGCGGCAGATGGTCAATCGCGTAGAGGATGACGCCGCCGACGATCAACACGATACAGATCAGCATCGGTGTTTCAAAAAGCACCGACTTGATGAAGCCGTGGGCCGCGGCACCAATGACCGCCGCCGGAAGAAAGGCGATGAGCACCGAGAGCACGAAGCGACGTGCCAGCGCGCTTGACGGCAAGGCCAGCGTGATCTTGAGCAGCCGGTGGAAATAGACCAGCAGGATCGCGAGGATCGCACCGAGCTGGATGAGAACGGCGAAGGTATTTCCGGGTGACCTGAAGCCGAGGAAGTGGCCGGCAAGAAGAACATGCGCCGTCGACGACACGGGGATGAACTCGGTCAGTCCCTCGACAAGCCCGAGAACGAGCGCGCTGATGATCGATTGATCCGCCATAAATAAGATGTTCCTGACATGTTGGGGTGTGGGAGGAGAGGGTCGATTTGCTTGTGTTTGCCACCTGAACTACCTATAGCTCGTTTTTATGACAAGCCGTGGCCAGACACATGTGTCACGATGCTACTGTAGCGCTCCCGAAAAAACAGATCCACGAAGCCGACCCTCGATGCCGACACTCTATCATCACCCCATGTCCTCCGCCTCCCGGTTCGTACGCCTGATTCTTTCGGAATACGGCTACCAGACAGAGCTGAGCGAGGAGCAGCCCTGGGAGAACCGGCGCGACTTTCTGGCGCTCAATCCGGCGGGCACGCTGCCTGTCTATGTCGACGACAGCATGCGCGCGCTTTGCGGCGCGACGATCATTTCGGAATATCTCGATGAGACCAGCGGCATCATGAAGCGCGACCGCCGGTTGCTCGCCGAGGATCCGTTCCAGCGAGCGGAGATTCGCCGGCTCACCGAATGGTTCCTGCAGAAGATGGAAGCCGACGTGACACGCCCCTTGGTGCGCGAACGCATCTTCAAGCTGCAGATGACCCCGGATCAGGGTGGAGGTGCGCCGGATTCGAAAATCCTGCGCACCTCGCGCGCCAATATCCGCCAGCACATGAAATATCTCTCCTGGCTCGCGGGCTCGCGCCCGTGGCTTGCGGGCGACCGCATCTCCTATGCCGACCTCGCCGCGGCGGCCGCGATCTCCGTGCTCGACTACCTCGGCGAGATCGACTGGTCCGAGGCACCGACGGCCAAGGAGTGGTATCAGCGATTGAAATCCCGCCCGTCCTTTCGGCCGCTGCTCGGCGAGCGCGTGCGGGGCGTCACACCGGTTTCGCACTATGCGGACCTCGATTTTTGAGGACAAGGCAATGCCTGGCGACGCTGTAAGAGCGGAGAACCAGGGGAGGAAACGCAGCACACTGACCGCGTTCCTGAAGAGCGAGGCGGCAGACAAGGGCTTCGATATCTGTCGCATCACCAGGCCGGACGCCATCCCTGAGGCGCCCGCACGGCTGAGACAGTTTCTGGCCGAAGGCGCCCATGGCACGATGGAGTGGCTCGCCGAAACGGCAGAACGCCGGTCCGATCCCCGCGTGCTGTGGAGCAACGTCCGCTCGATCGTCATGTTCGGCATGAACTACGGTCCCGAGGACGATCCGCGCGCGATCCTCAGCAGGCGGGAGCGGGGGGCGATTTCGGTTTATGCGCAGAACCGCGATTACCACGATGTCGTCAAGGGGCGGCTCAAGGAGATCGCGACGCGCTTTGCCGCCCGCGCCGGCGAGGACGTGAAAGTCTTCGTGGACACGGCCCCGGTCATGGAAAAGCCGCTCGCCGAGAAGGCCGGTATCGGCTGGCAGGGCAAGCACACTAATCTCGTCAGCCGCGAATACGGTTCGTGGCTGTTTCTCGGCAGCCTTTTCACGACCGCCGATCTCGATTTCGACGAGCCCGAACGCGACCATTGCGGCTCCTGTCGCGCCTGCCTCGATGCCTGCCCGACCGGCGCCTTTCCGGCGCCTTACCAGATCGACGCACGGCGCTGCATTTCCTACCTGACGATCGAGCACAAGGGGCCGATCGAGCCCGAGCTCCGCCCTCTGATCGGCAACCGGATCTATGGCTGCGACGACTGTCTTGCGGCCTGCCCGTGGAACAAGTTCGCGCGTTCGGCCTCTGAGATGAAGCTCAAGCCCCGCGACGACCTGAAGGAGCCGGAATTGAATTTCCTGCTGACCTTGGACGATGCGGCGTTTCGCACCTTCTTCTCCGGTTCTCCGGTTAAACGCATCGGCCGCGACCGTTTCGTCAGAAACGCCTTGATCGCGGCCGGCAATTCCGGCGAAAAAGGTCTGATACCGCATTGCAAGGCATTGGTGCGCGACGCTTCCCCAACAGTAAGGGGCATGGCCATCTGGGCGCTCTCGCGGCTATTGCCGCGCGACGAACTTGTCGCCTTCGCCGGGCAGTGTGAGCTGGAAACCGACAACGACGTTCTTTCCGAATGGGAAATGGCAGGAGTAAGCCGATGCATGTCCTGATTCTTGGCGCCGGCTATTCCGGCACGGCGATCGCGAAAGCGCTGGCGCCTGCCGCCCAGTCCATGACCGGCACAACTCGTTCGCCCGAAAGGCTCTCCGAACTCGCACAAGCCGGGATTCGCCCCCTCCTTTACGATGGAACGGCGATATCCGCCGAGCTCGCGGACGCTATGCGCCAGGCAACCCACCTCGTCCAGTCAATTGCCCCGGGACGCGACGGCGACCCGATGTTCCGCGCCGGCGTCCAGCCGTTGCCCGAGCTTTTGCCGAACCTTCGCTGGATCGGCTATCTTTCCACCGTCGGCGTCTATGGCGACCACAAGGGCGCCTGGGTGACGGAAGACACGCCCTACAAGCCGGTTTCCCAGCGTTCGGTCGAGCGGGTCGAGGCTGAGGATGCCTGGCTTCACTACGGCGCGCAGCAGCGCATTCCCGTCGCGATCCTGCGCCTTGCCGGCATCTACGGTCCGGGGCGCAATGCCTTTCGCAATCTCGCCGAAGGCACGGCACGCCGGCTGGTGAAGCCAAACCAGGTCTTCAACCGCATTCGTGTCGAAGACATCGGATCGGCTGCCGCCTTTCTCGCCAACCGTGGCATGGGTGGAGTCTTCAACGTCACCGACGATGAGCCGGCCGCGCCGCAGGACGTGGTAGCGGAAGCCGCCCGGCTCATGGGCGTCGAGCCGCCACCGGAAATTCCCTTCGAGACCGCCGAACTGTCGCCAATGGCGCGCTCCTTCTATGGCGAGAACAAGCGCGTCTCGAATGCACGCCTTCGCGAGGCTGGCTTCCAATTCGCCTTCCCGAACTATCGCGTGTCGCTTGCACAGTTGTGGCAATCCGGCGCCTGGCGCGGCAAGTAGACTCCCCCACAATTCACGTATCCAGAATAATCCGTTCGGATGAAAGCATGTCTTCAGATCATCCGATAGTAACAGTGAACTCGACTTTCGTTTGACTGCCTAACGCTTGCCCATATTTGGCCTATACTTCGCCCAATCGCACAACCTGCGCGCTAGTTAGCGGATTTCCACGAACGGGATTCATGGAAATTCATGCGAATCGAACTTTTAAATGTTTTTTTTCGAACGCGGGGAGCCTGCACTCTGCCTTGCGTCGCGTTCGACGTCTAACCCCTGATTCCTAGGAACTTCGCACCACGATTTAAAATAATTCAAACAATCTCCCATTTTAAATTTCCACTGCTTTTCAAGAATACCTAATAGACAGTTAACGGTTGAAGCACGGTTTTGCCATTTTTCGCCTCAATTACGTCGATCAGCAGGGAAAATTAACTAAACTTTCAAACCGTGGGGGTCGTCGCTTGAAACCAGCGAACATTAAAACTGCTGCCGCAGCAGTGCTATTCACCGTCGGGATGGGGTTGGTCTCGGCATCCGATAGTCAGGCAGCAGGGTCCGCTTGCGGCGGTGCATCCTGGTACGCACTGACCTCCAAGACCGCGTCCGGCGAAAGAATGAACGCCGCGCGGCTCACCGCCGCCCACCGCAGCCTCAAATTCGGCACGAAGGTCGCAGTCACCAACAAGCGCAACGGCAAGACGGTCGTCGTCCGCATCAACGATCGCGGTCCATTCATTCGCGGCCGCGTGCTCGATCTGTCGAAGGCGGCCGCCTCGCAAATCGGCATGATCCGCTCGGGAACCGCCAGCATCTGTTACCAGGTCATCAATTCCTGATACGCCAATACTTCCGCCCGATTATCGCTCCGGGCAGATTTGTTTATGGAGGCTGCGGGTCTCTCGCATTTATACCGCATCCGTCTTGCTCTTCGGTGTCATCGCCGTTACCACGGCGAAAAAGGAGTTCATCGAAGATGCGATTGGGCGGAAGGCTCGCCGGAGCCATCGAGGTTCTTGACGACATAGAGAAACGGAAGCGTCCCGTCGCCGACGCGCTCAAGGACTGGGGTCTTTCGCACCGCTTCGCCGGATCGGGCGACCGTGCCGCCATCGGCAACATCGTCTATGACGCGCTGCGGATGAAACTGTCGCACGCCTATCTGATGGACAGCGACAGCGCCGCGACGCTTGGGCACGCGGTCATGTATCGGCAATGGGGCTTTTCCCCCGAGACGCTTGCCGCGGAGCTCATCGACGACAAGTTCGCGCCTGAGGCGCCTTCAGCGGAAATGATGAACGCCTTTGCCAAGCGTCGGCTCGAAGACGCGCCCAAGCATGTGCAGGCAGATATTCCGGAATGGACGCAGGCCTCTTTCGAGGAAAACTTCTCCGACCACTGGCTCGAGGAGGCTCAGGCGCTTGCCGGCCGGCCAACGCTGGACCTGCGCGTCAATACACTGAAGGCGAACCGTGACAAGGTGTTGAAGGCGCTCGAGCGCAGCGGCGCCGAACCGGCGACGATCGCGCGCCACGGGGTGCGCATCCCGGCCGGTGAAGGCGCCTCGCGCCTTCCGAACGTTACAGCGGAGATCTCGTTCCAGAAGGGTTGGTTCGAAGTTCAGGACGAAGGCTCGCAGATCGTCGCCGACCTCGTTTTCCCGCAGGAGGGCGAGCAAGTGCTCGACTACTGCGCCGGTGGCGGCGGCAAGACACTCGCAATGTCGGCAGCGATGAACAACAAGGGCCAGGTCCACGCCTACGACACCGATCGCAAGCGGCTGGCGCCGATCATCGAGCGGCTGAAGCGCGCCGGCACGCGCAACGTGCAGGTGCATGAATCGGCGGAATCCCTGGCGCCGCTTGCCGGGCGCTTCGATCGCGTGCTTGTGGATGCGCCCTGCACCGGGACCGGCACGTGGCGCCGCCGCCCGGACACGAAATGGCGGCTCACGCAGAAAAACCTGGAGGAGAGACTGGCCCAGCAGGAGGAAGCGCTGGCGAGCGCCGCCCACTTCGTTCGGCCGGGCGGACATCTGATCTACGTGACCTGCTCGGTGCTTCCCGAGGAGAACGAGTCGCAGGTCTACGGCTTCTGCGAGGACAATCCGGAATTCGAGATTCTCTCGGCCGCCGACACATGGGCGGCACTCTTCGGTACCGACAAGCCGCAGCCGTGGTCCGCCGACATGAAGACGGTCACGCTGACACCCGCCTCGACCGGCACGGATGGGTTTTTCTTCTGCCTTATGGGCCGAAGGAGCTAACGCCGGATAGCAGGCCGGCATTTTCCGCCCGCCGCCCGGGAAAAGATTGAAAATATTCTAAACTATACACTTTGACACAAGTTTACTTTTGGTCCATGACAAAGCCGCTTCAACGGGTCTCGAGGCGTCTGCTCGGCCCTGGAACAAGCCAAGGAGAGGGTCATGACCAAGAATTGCATCCGCGCCGCCGCGCTGGCGCTCATGACGGCAACGTCTGCGCTGGCTTTGCAACCGGCGAATGCCGCCACCGACGCCGCTCAGGTGGTCAAGCACTATGCTGCCGTTGCACACGCCAAATACGAAGATGCCCTGACGACGGCCGAAGCCCTCGACAAGGCGGTTGACGCGCTGATCGCAAGCCCGAGCGAAGAGACCTTGAAGGCCGCGCGTGACGCCTGGCTCAAGGCGCGCAACCCCTATCAGGAAACCGAGGTCTATCGTTTCGGCAACGCGATCGTCGATGAGTGGGAAGGCAAGGTGAACGCTTGGCCGCTCGACGAAGGTCTGATCGACTATGTCGACCAGAGCTATGGCACCGAAAGCGACGAGAACGCTCTTTTCGTTGCCAATGTGATCGCCAACAAGTCGATCAAGATCGACGGCAATGACGTCGACGCGACGAACATCACGCCGGAATTCCTGTCCGGGACGCTGCAGGAAGCAGGCGGCATCGAGGCGAACGTTGCGACCGGCTACCATGCGATCGAATTCCTGCTCTGGGGACAGGACCTGAACGGCACAGGCCCGGGCGCCGGCAACCGCTCCTATACCGACTTCGATACCAAGGCCTGCACGAACGGCAACTGCGATCGCCGAGCCGCCTACCTGAAGGCAGCCACCAGTTTGCTCGTTTCCGACCTCAAGGAGATGGTCGCCAACTGGACGCCGGATGGCGCCGCCGCCAAGGCGGTGGAAGCCGATCCCAAGGCCGGCCTCGCCACCATCCTCACCGGCATGGGCTCGCTTTCCTACGGGGAACTCGCGGGCGAGCGCATGAAGCTCGGCCTGCTGCTGCATGATCCGGAAGAAGAGCACGATTGCTTCTCGGACAACACGCACAACTCGCATCTCCATGACGCGATCGGCATCCAGTCCGCCTATACCGGCGAATATACCCGTGTCGACGGCACGAAGCTCACCGGTCCCTCGATTTCCGAACTCGTTGCCGCGAAGGATGCGGCGCTGGACAAGGAGCTGAAGGACAACCTTGCCGCCACGGTCGAAAAGATGCAGGCGATGGCGAAGCGCGCCGAAACGGTCGAGGCCTATGACCAGATGATCGGCGAAGGCAATGCGGAGGGTAACGCCACCGTCCAGGCCGCGATCGACGGCCTGATCGCGCAGGCGAAGACCGTCGAACGCGTCATCGCCTCACTCGATCTCGGCACGATCGAGCTTGAAGGTTCCGACAGCCTGGATAATCCTAGCGCCGTCTTCCAATGAGCCGAAAGGCGGGCCGCTCCGAAAAGGTGCGGCCCGGCCCAAGTCCAATGCATGTGACCTCCCGCCTCTTCGCGCTGCCCATCGCCGCGCTCATCAGCGTCACCGCAACAGCAGCGGCGACGGGCGACGGTCCCGGCCTCGTCGTCAAAGCGGAACCCCGAGGGATACCAAAGGCTGAAATCGGGAAAGGCGGCGTCGATACCCCCCTCTGCCCTGCCGGGCATCTCCTCCACAAGGGGGGAGATTGGCCGGAAGCAAAGCCTTGCCCGACAGTAAGCGCGCAGGGGCCGGGGTCGAATTCAACGGCACACGCCCAGGTTAGTGGATTGAGCGGGACATCGCCCCTTGCCGATCTCCCCCCTTGTGGGGGAGATGCCCGGCAGGGCAGAGGGGGGTGCAGCGCCGGACAGGTGGCAAACAACCAGATCTCGCCTCGCCCTGCGCGCCAGGACCTTTCCGAGCACGACCGCGAACGCGTGCTGACCGTCACCCGACCAACGACGGATTTCTTCAAGGCCGAACAGTTCGAGGCCCTTTCCGCCGGCGCCGCAACGACAATCGCGCCGGCCGACCGGCAAGTCTTCTCCCAGTTTTCGGCGAACCTTCCCTTTGAGGCCGAGCAGAACTTCAAGCTCGGCAAGGCGCTCTTCGAGAAGCTCTGGGTTTCATCCCCCTCCTCCACGCAGGCCTCCGACGGGCTCGGCCCGCTCTACAACGCCCGTTCCTGCGAGAGCTGTCATCCCCGCGACGGACGCGGCCGACCGCCGGAAGGCGGGTCCGGCTCAACATCGATGTTCTATCGCTTTGCGCGTGCGCCGCGCGATGACGCCGAACGGGAGATGGTCGCCGCCCATGCCGCGCTCAATTTTCCCGATCCTGTTTACGGTGCGCAACTCCAGGACAGTGCCGTGCCGGGGCTTGCAGCCGAAGGGCGCGTAAAGATCACCTATAAGGAAGAGCAGGTGAGGCTTGCGGACGGCGAGACGGCTTTTCTGCGGAAGCCGCATTACACGGTCGCCGGCCTCGGCTATGGCCCGCTCGATCCGACAACGACGCTTTCGCCGCGCGTCGCCTCCCTGATGATCGGTCTCGGCCTGATCGAGGCGATCCACGAGGCCGACATTTTCGCGCGCGCAGATCCGGAGGACCGCGACAGGGACGGCATCAGCGGGCGGCCCGCGCTGGTCCGCGATGCCAAAACCGGAACCGTAACGCTTGGCCGCTTCGGCTGGAAGGCCCAAAGCCCGACGCTCCGACAACAAGCCGCCGACGCCTTCGCCATCGACATCGGCATATCCAACCCCGACAACGATCGCAGCCATGGCGATTGCACCGAGGCGCAGACCGGCTGCCAGGCGCTTCCGACCGGCGTTCAGGAACGGCTCGGCCCCGTCGAAGCACCCGATCCGGTGCTTGGGCTGGTCACCTTCTACGCCTCCAACCTGGCCGTGCCCGCCCGCCGAAAGGCAAGCTTTCCGGAAACCTTGAGGGGCAAGCGGCTCTTCTACGAATCCGGCTGCGTGGCCTGCCATGCGCCCAAATTCGTGACCCGGCGCGATGCATCGCACAAGGAGCAGACGTTCCAGTTGATCTGGCCCTATTCGGATTTCCTGCTGCACGACATGGGTGAAGGTCTCGCAGACGGCCAACAAGTCGGCGTCGCCAATGGCCGAGAGTGGCGCACGCCGCCGCTCTGGGGGATCGGACTGACGCAAACCGTCAGCGGCCACACCTTCTTCCTTCACGATGGCCGCGCCCGTAATCTTACCGAGGCCGTCCTTTGGCACGGCGGTGAGGCGGAAAAGGCTCGCAACGCCTTTGCCGCCCTGCCGAAGGACGACCGAAAAGCCCTGATCACATTCCTGGAGTCACTCTGATGCGCCCGAGCCTTCCCCTAACACTGGCCGTCCTCCTGTTTGCGGCCACCGCCATCCCGACGGCCGCGCAAGAAGGTGGAGCGCTGTCGCCGCGCGTCGTCGACGAGGCCGCCGTGCCGGGCGTCATGGCAAAAGCCGTGGACGGCTTCATCGTCCCCGGCTATCGCGGTCTCGCGGAAGCGACGGTCGGCCTTGCGGAAACGAGCGCCGCGCTTTGCGAGGCGCCCTCGGCAGCGGCGCTCGAGGCTGCCCGCTCGGCCTTTTCGGGCGTCGTGCGGAGATGGTCGGCGATCGAGATCATCCGCCTCGGCCCGGCCCTCGAACAGAACCGCTTCGAGCGCTTCCTGTTTTATCCCGACCGCAAGAGCACCGGCCTCAAGCAGGTGCAGGCGATTCTTGCGAAAGAAGACGAAAGCGCAACGCAGGTAGAAAGCCTCAAGAAAAAAAGCGTCGCTGTCCAAGGCCTCGGCGCGCTCGAATACGTACTCTACGGCACCGGGGCAGAAACGCTTGCCGGGAAGGACGGCGCCTTTCGCTGCCGCTACGGCGTCGCGATATCGGAGAACCTGAAGGCGATCGCGGGCGAGATCCTCGCCGAATGGCAAAGGCCGGATGGAATCCAGGCCGCCTGGAAGAAGCCCGGTCCCGACAATCCGCTCTTCCGCGACAGCAGGGAGGCCGCAACCGAGCTCCTCGGCATTCTCGTCCACAGCGTCGAGATGGTGAAGGACCAGCGGCTGCGGCCCTTTTACACCGGCACGCTCGATGGAAAGCCCGACAAGGGCCGTCCAAGGCTCGCCATCTACTGGCGCTCAGTCAATACGATGGCCGCCATTTCCGCGAATCTGCGGGCCCTGCAGATGCTCTTCGATACGGCCGGCATGGAGAGCCTGCTTCCAGCCGACAGCCGCTCGATCGCCGGTTCGATCAATTTCCTCTTCAAGGCGCTGATCCGCGCCGCGGACCGCATCGAGGGACCGATCGACGCGGCGCTTGCGGACGAGAACCAGCGTGCCACGCTCGACTTCATCGCGCTCAACACCGCTGATCTCCTCGATCGCTTCAATCGCGAATTCGGGGGCGCCATCGGCCTTGGCGCCGGCTTTTCCTTTGCCGACGGCGATTGACATTGCACGTTGACACGGCAACGTGAAGGGGCCCCGCCGGCCAGCGGTTGACAAGCCGCCCTTTTGGGCGCAAAGCGCAAGTCGTGTCCGCTGTCGCGGGCATGTTTCACCTAGCAAGGATCAACCGGAATGAACCCCGACAGTCGAAGTCGAGCCTTCACGCTCACGGCCGTCCGATCCTGATTGATCAGGGCTCCGGGCGGTCGGATGACTCGCCCCATGGAGCCCCAAATGCTGCGCATCTACAAAGGCCAGAACAACCATCTCGCGCCCGTCGACCTCCTCAACGGCCTGGCATCCCAGGAACCGGTGATCTGGTTCGACCTCTTCAGTCCCTCCGCCGAGGAAACCCGGCTGGTCGAAGAGAGGCTGGCGATCGCCATCCCGACACGGGACGAGATGCAGGAAATCGAGCTTTCAGACCGCCTCTACCAGGAGGACGGCGCCGAGTTCATGACGATGACCGCCGTGGCGAAACTCGACAGCGACAATCCGACAAAAGTGCCGGTGACGTTCATTCTCAAGGGACCGAGTCTCGTCACGGTGCGCCACGCCGATCCGAAGCCGTTCCAGGTCTATGCGACCCGCATCCAGAGGCCGAACGGGGCGGCGTGCGAAACCGGGGAAATGGTGATGCTGGGGCTGCTCGAGGCGATGATCGATCGCACGGCGGATGCGCTGGAGCGCGCCGGCAACGAGGTCGATGCGATCTCGCGCGAAGTTTTCCGTAAGTCGCACGCCAACGCCACCAAGAAGACGCGCAACCTGCAGTCGCTGATCGAGCAGATCGGCCAGAAGGGTGACCTCTTGACGATCATTCGTGAAAGTCTGGTGAGCGTCGGCAGGCTCGTCGCCTACCACGTGGCGATCGAGGGCAACGGACAGCGCAAGGCAGCCAAGGAGAGCCGGCAGCGGATCAAGCTGATCCAGCGCGACGCAACCTCGCTCGGCGATCACGCGCTGTTCCTGTCGAACAAGATCAACTTCCTGCTCGACGCGACGCTCGGCCTCATCAATCTCGAACAGAACCAGATCATCAAGATCTTCTCGGTGGCAGCGGTCGTGTTCCTGCCGCCGACGCTGGTCGCCTCGATCTACGGCATGAACTTTCAGTCGATGCCGGAACTGTTCTGGGACCTCGGCTATCCCTATGCTCTCGGCATGATGGTGCTTTCGGCGCTGTTGCCCTATCTCTATTTCAAACAGAGAGGGTGGCTGTGACGATGGCGCACTCTTCCCGGACTTTTCCCGCACAACCCCTCCCCAACCCCTCCCCACAAGGGGGAGGGACTTACGACGCTGCGCCGGCTTCGTTCAATCTCAACATTCCCGGGCATTCGGACGTCGGAGCTGGGATTGAGCGGGTCACGGAGGCGAGTCCCTCGCCCTTGTCGGGAGGGGCTGGGGAGGGGCTTGCCACGGGAAAGCGCCTCCGCCAGCAAAATCATATCAATGCCAGGAACCTCATCGATCGGCGCAGCTTCGTCAAAATGGCGGGCGCCGCCTGGCTGGCGACGCTTACCCCGCGTAGCGCTTTCGCGCTTGAAAGAGCCGACGCCGTCTTCGCCTCGGCCTTCATGGCGCCGGACGGAAGCTACGGCGTCGCGACCCTGACGGACGAGGGCCAGATCATAGACCGGACGCTGCTGCCGGCGCGGGCGCATGGCATGGCCTTCTCCCCGGAAAGCCGGCGCGCCGTCGCCTTTGCCCGCCGGCCTGGCACCTACGCGATGGTCCTTTCGACCAATGGCGCCGCCGAACCCGTCGTGATTACAGCCGCTGAAGGCCGACACTTCTTCGGCCACGGCTGCTTCTCCGCCGATGGCCGCATGCTCTATGCGACCGAGAACGACTTTTCCGCCAATCGCGGCATGATCGGTATTTACGACGGCACGAGGGGATTTGCCCGGATCGGCGAATTTCCGACCTACGGCATCGGGCCGCATGACATGACCCTTGCGGCCGACCGGCGGACGCTCGCGATCGCCAATGGCGGCATCGAGACCCATCCGGACTTCGGCCGCACCAAGCTCAATCTCGACCATATGGAGCCGAGCCTGACACTGGTCGACACAGTCACGGGGGCGCTCATCGAAAAGCATGTGCTGCCGAGGGAGCTTAGCCGGCTATCAACGCGGCATGTGGACATCGGAACCGACGGAAAGATCTGGTTCGCCTGCCAATACGAAGGGCCGCGCAACGACCTGCCCCCGCTCGTCGGCCATTTCTCGCGAGGTGAGGACCTTGCCTTTATCCCCCTTCCCGAGCGAACGACTGAGGCGCTCGCCAACTATGTCGGCGCCATCGCCGTCAACCGTCGCGAAGGGCTCGTCGGACTGACATCGCCGAAGGGGAACGTCGCCGTCACGCTCGATGCGCGCACAGGCGCCGTCTTGAATGAGAAGTTCATCGCGAAGGCCGCAGGCGTCGCCGCGGCCGAACACGGCTTCGCCGTCTCCTCCTATGATGGCCACTTCAACGTCCGCAAAAGCGCCGTTGCCTGGGACCAGCATATCGTCAGGTTGGGGTAGAGGTGGAGGCTACGTCACATCGCGGCATATCCGACGCCTGAAAGCGTCGCGAGATCGTCCCAGCGATAGGCGACCTGATCATAGCTTTCGCCGCCGACGCTGACGCGCCCTCGCCCGACGACACGCGCACCGAGCCGTTCATAAAACGCACGGTTCGGATTGCCCGCCAGCACCCAGGCAAAAAGCGACGAGGCGCCCGTGTCCCGGCAATGCCGCGCAATCGTGCGTACCAGCGCGGAGCCGATGCCGGCGCCCTGGAACTCCTCCAGCAGGTAGAGCGTGTAGAGTTCGCGATCGAAGGCCGGTGGCATTCCCCGTGCTCGCCCGTAACTCGCCAGGCCGATTACCTTCTTCGAGGTCATATCGGCAGCGACCAAATGGAAAGCGGCCGCGGCACGCATTCGCCGCGCATGCCGGATCGCGTGATCCTCGACCGTCATCGCATCGAGATACGCGTCGGAGATGATGCCCCGAAACGTCGACCGCCAGGTTTCGACGAGCACCGATGCCATCATCAGGACATCGTCAGGCTCGGCCGGTCGGATTTCAATGCGTCTGAAGTTCCTCATCGTAGACATATAAGGATCAGCCGGGGTTCGCGAAAGCAAGCGCGCAGTCCAATCGGCGCATATTTCGCCCCGGATGTGGTTCGTGTACCGCGTATCGGGCCTGGTGGCGTCCGAGCGTGGCGATTTTCCACCTCGCCCGCGCTTGTCCTGCCTCCACTCGCATGCCACTGTCGGCCCGAAGCGGGCGCTCGGCCCCGCCCTCGGAAAGGCCTTTTCTATTGATCGACGACGAGCCGCATGATTTTCACGCCCGCATCCGGGAAAGCTTCGACCGCCAGGCGGCCATGCACACCATCGGCGCGGAGCTGACACGCATCGAACCGGGCACGGTCGAGATCGAGCTGCCCTTCGATCCCAAGCTGACGCAGCAGCACGGCCTGCTGCATGCCGGCGTGATTTCCGCCGCGCTCGACGCTGCCGGCACCTATGCCGCCTATTCCGTAATCGACCCCGACGCGTCGCTGCTGACCATCGAGTTCAAGGTAAACCTGCTTTCGCCCGGCCGCGGCGACCGCTTCCTTTTCCGCGGCGAGGTGACGAAGCCCGGCACGACGATCATGGTTTCGGACGGGCGGGCCTATGCCATCCGGCCGGACGGGCCGGCAAAGCTGATCGCCTCGATGACGGGAACGATGATGGTGGTGCGCGGACGCGAAGGGATCGAGGGATGAGCTTTGAACTGAAGTCCGTGGCAGGCAAGACGATCCTCTACGTGATGGCGGTCGATGCCGAATACGGGCCCAGCCTGCGCACCCGCATCGCGCCGCTGATGACCGGGGTCGGCCCCGTCGAAGCCGCCGTCACCTTGACGAGGGCGCTCGCCAAACTCGATGCAGCCGACAGCCTGCCCGATCTCGTCGTCTCGCTCGGCTCGGCCGGGTCCGCCACCCTCGAACAGACCGAAGTCTACCAGGCGACGTCTGTCGGCTATCGCGACATGGACGCGTCCGTACTCGGTTTCGAGAAGGGGGCGACGCCGTTCCTCGATCTTCCCGCGGTCGTCAAACTGCCGTTGCGCATCCCGGGCGTGAAGGAGGCCCGGCTTTCGACCGGCGCCAACATCGTCTCGGGAAAGGCCTATGACGGCATCGACGCAGACATGGTCGAGATGGAGACCTTCGCGGTCCTGCGCGCCTGCCAGTCCTTCGGGCTGCCGCTGATCGGCCTGCGCGGCATTTCGGACGGCAAGGCGGAATTGAAGCATGTCGACGACTGGAAGGAATATCTCCATGTGATCGACGAGAAGCTCGCCGCCGCGATCGACCGGCTGGAGGCAGCACTAGGAACCGGTGAAATCAGGCTCTGAAAGTCCTAAATTGTCGGGGTGCAATGTAATCGTTGCGCCAAGGGCGGGCTTTCATTAAAGGCTCGCCATGATCAAGCTTGAAGGCCCGCTATGACTGAGACAGCCCATCCCGACACCGTTCTCATTGTTGACTTCGGCAGCCAGGTGACCCAGCTCATCGCCCGGCGCGTGCGCGAATCCGGCGTCTATTGCGAAATCGTGCCGTTCCAGTCGGCCGAGGAAGGCTTCAAGCGGCTGAAGCCGAAGGCGGTGATCCTGTCCGGCAGCCCGGCTTCGACGCTCGAGATCGGATCCCCCCGCGCGCCATCGGTGATCTTCGACAGCGGCTTGCCGGTCTTCGGCATCTGCTATGGCCAGCAGACCATGTGCGCCCAGCTCGGCGGCAAGGTGGAAGGCGGTCATCACCGCGAATTCGGCCGCGCCTTCCTGGAGGTCGAGAAGGAATGCGCCCTCTTCGACGGTCTCTGGTCGGTCGGCTCGCGCCATCAGGTCTGGATGTCGCACGGCGACCGCGTCACCATGATCCCGGACGGTTTCGAGGTCGTCGCGACCTCGTCGAATGCGCCCTTCGCCTTCATCGCCGATGAGAAGCGCAAATATTATGCGGTGCAGTTCCATCCGGAAGTGGTTCACACGCCGGACGGCGCCAAGCTGATCGCCAACTTCGTGCACAAGATCGCCGGCATCAAGAGCGACTGGACCATGTCGGCCTATCGCGCCAAGGCGGTAGAGGCGATCCGTGAACAGGTCGGCGACAAGAAGGTGATCTGCGCGCTTTCCGGTGGTGTCGATTCCTCCGTAGCAGCCCTTCTCATCCACGAGGCTGTCGGCGACCAGCTCACCTGCATCCTCGTCGACCATGGCCTGATGCGCAAGGACGAGGCGGCGAATGTCGTCGCCATGTTCAAGGAACACTACAACCTCCACCTGCTGCACATCGATGCCTCCGACCGCTTCATCGGCGAGCTCGAAGGTGTCAGCGATCCGGAGACCAAGCGCAAGATCATCGGCCGTCTCT
This sequence comes from Sinorhizobium terangae, assembly GCF_029714365.1. Classification (NCBI taxonomy): domain Bacteria; kingdom Pseudomonadati; phylum Pseudomonadota; class Alphaproteobacteria; order Hyphomicrobiales; family Rhizobiaceae; genus Sinorhizobium; species Sinorhizobium terangae. The sequence continues at coordinate 3,908,444 of NZ_CP121659.1, read as the reverse complement.
TCATCGAGGTGTTCGAGGAAGAAGCAAAGAAGCTCGGCGGCGCCGATTTCCTGGCCCAGGGCACGCTCTATCCGGACGTAATCGAAAGCGTTTCCTTCACCGGCGGCCCGTCGGTGACGATCAAGTCACATCACAATGTCGGCGGCCTGCCGGAGCGCATGAACATGCAGCTCGTCGAGCCGCTGCGCGAACTCTTCAAGGACGAAGTGCGCGTGCTCGGTCGCGAGCTCGGCCTGCCCGACAGCTTCATTGGCCGCCATCCCTTCCCCGGACCCGGTCTTGCGATCCGCTGCCCCGGCGGCATCACCCGCGAGAAGCTTGAAATCCTGCGCGAGGCGGACGCGATCTATCTCGATGAGATCCGCAAGGCGGGCCTCTACGACGCGATCTGGCAGGCCTTCGCCGTGCTCCTGCCGGTGCAGACGGTCGGCGTCATGGGCGACGGACGCACCTACGAATTCGTCTGTGCGCTCCGCGCCGTCACCTCCGTCGACGGCATGACCGCCGATTTCTACCACTACGACATGGAATTCCTCGGCCGCGCGGCAACGCGCATCATCAACGAGGTCCGCGGCATCAACCGCGTCGTCTACGACGTGACCTCGAAACCGCCGGGCACGATCGAGTGGGAGTGATCCCACTCTCCACGTCGCCGCATCGATCATCAATCCAGCTTGTCGCGTCGCGCACTACAGCGCCGCGCGTCCAATCGGACGCGCAAAGGTCGCTGTAGCACTTTGATTTGCTGCGTGATTTTATCCTTAAATCGATTCCGATTTAAGGAATCATTTAGTAGACAGGATGCTACCCCGTGGGGGATCATCTGACCCCGCGTTTCATGAGGGAGCAAGTAGCTGCGGCGCGCCGAAATCGATAGCCAGAACCGCTGCCAGCTCAAGCGCCAGTGCGACTACCGCCTGGCGGTGGATATCATCACTCGCGCCTGGATGACGTTCCCGGAGGTTAAGGCAATTGCCGTGATCGACTCGGTCACAAAGCCGCTGTGGAAGGAGGTTCCCCGGTTGCGCTGAGCACTTCAAAGTCCCATAAACCACATTCCGACGGATCGCCTATCGAGGGACAGCAAAAGTGGAAATTACGGACATCATCATCGCCGGCGATACGCCGGGCGTCGAATGGCGGCTGCCGGTGTTCCGGTTCAAGGGGACGAAACGGGAAGCACCGCGAACCTATATCCAGGCGGCGCTTCATGCGAACGAACTGCCGGGCACGGCGCTCTCGCATTTCCTTCTGGAGAAGCTGCGCCGGGCGGATGCCGAAGGCGCGATCCTCGGCGATATCACGGTCGTTCCGCAAGCAAATCCGATCGGTTCGGCGCAGTCGCATTTCGGCGAGTTGCAAGGTCGCTTCGATCTCGGCTCCCGCACCAATTTCAACCGTGACTTCCCGCTGATTTCCCTTGGCGAACGCGACGGCCTGCTCGAGGATCTCGACCGGTACTCGGCGACCGACCGACTGAAGCGGCAGCTGCTCCACATGGCGCTTGGCGCCGAGCTGGTGCTCGACCTCCACTGCGACGACGAGGGGCTGCAATATGCCTATATCAACGAGGCCTTCTGGCCGGAAGCCGCGGACCTCGCTGCTGCGCTCGATATGAAAGCCGTGTTTCTCTCCGATGGCGAAAGCTCCGCTTTCGAAGAAGCGGTCGGCCATGCCTGGAAAAACGAGGACAAGAGCCGGAAGAAAACGTCCCTGCCCGGCCGGCTTTCCGTAACCGTGGAGCTGCGCGGTACGCGTGACGTCTATCCGGCAACCGCAAGCAAGGATGCCGACGGCGTCTGGCAGTTTCTTCTCGCCCGCGGCGTGGTTTTCGGGGCACGCACCGATGTTCCGGCCTTCTCCGGCAAGGCCGTGCCACTCGACAACATCGAGATGATCCGCGCACCCGCAGCCGGCGCGATCCTCTTCCATCGCGATATCGGTGAAAGCGTCCATGCAGGAGAACTGCTCGCGACGATCCTTGCCAAGCCCGGTACTCCGGAAGGCGCGATCGAGGTCCGGGCGCCGCAGGACGGGCTGATCGTCACCCGGGTCTCCACCCGCTTCGCACGCCGTAGGTCGGACCTGATGAAGATTGCCTGCGAGGAGCCTTCGCGAGCGGTGCGCAAGCCGGGCACGCTGGAGGCCTGATCCTCTGAGATGCCCTTACCACCTACGGCGTGGCACCAGCTTGCATTTTCGGACTGTCGAGAAGGATGGTCGAGCGGAGCGTCTTGATTTCGGCGATCTGCTCGAACTCGCTCCAGAGCAGGCGCTTGTAATCCGCAACATCGCTGACGGCGATCTTCAGCAGGAAATCGAAATCGCCGGCAACCGTGTGGCATTCGACCACTTCCGGCATGCGCGAGACCAACTCGATGAACCGCTGCCCCACTTTGCTCGCGGTGCGCTCCAGCGTCACCTCGACAAAGGCCTGGAAGCCGATGCCGGCTGCCTGTGGGTCCACCACAACCGTTTGGCGGATGATGCCTGCCGAATAGAGGCGCGCCAGCCGTCGCGACAGTGGCGCCGGCGAGAGGCCGACCTTTTCCGCCAGTTCGTTGTTGCTTCTCGATGCGTCTTCGACGAGCAGGCGGATGATCCGCCGGTCGATCGCATCCAGTTCCGTTTTTCCGCGCTCCATCGCAAACTCGCTCAACTCCATAACCGAGCAAATCCGCAGAGAAATCTGGCCGACCTGCGCAAAAACATATAAGCGATCTTGGAACTTGCGGCAAATTATGCGTCGAATTTGCGTTCAGACTATCTTACAGAGGTTGCAGACAAGTCGCGCATGCGGCTTGCCTTTCCGCCTGCCCAAAACAACTATGCCCCAATTGTTAGCACCAGAGGGAACCCGGCATGTTCGATGCTCTCGCCCGTCAACCCGACGACCCGTTGCTGGCCCTGATCGGCCTCTACCGAAACGACGCGCGCCCCGGCAAGGTGGACCTTGGCGTCGGCGTCTACCGTGACGAAACCGGCCACACGCCGATCTTCCGGGCCGTGAAAGCGGCGGAGAAGCGGCTGCTGGAGACGCAGGACACCAAGGCCTATGTCGGGCCTGAAGGGGACCATGTGTTCCTAGACCATCTCTGGACGCTTGTCGGCGGCGATACGGTCGAACGGAGCCATATCGCAAGCGTGCAGACGCCGGGCGGCTCGGGCGCGCTCAGGCTCGCGGCCGACCTGATCCACCGCGTGGGCGGCCGGCGGATCTGGCTCGGCCTGCCGAGCTGGCCGAACCATGCGGCAATCTTCAAGGCGGCGGGCCTCGAAACGGCAAGCTACGAGTTCTTCGACATTCCGTCGCAGGCGGTGCTCTTCGACAATGTCATCAGCGCGCTCGAGGGTGCGGCGGCCGGTGACGCCGTCCTGCTGCATGCAAGCTGCCACAACCCGACCGGCGGCGCGCTGACAGAAGCGCAGTGGCTGGAAATCGCCGCGCTTGTCGCGGAGCGTGGGCTCCTGCCGCTGGTCGATCTCGCCTATCAGGGCTTCGGCCGCGGCCTCAACGAAGACGTTGCAGGCCTGAGGCATCTCATCGGCGTAGTCCCAGAAGCGCTCGTCGCCGTTTCCTGCTCGAAATCCTTCGGCCTCTACCGCGAACGCACCGGCGCCATCTACGCGCTCACCGCCTCGGCGAGCTCCGCCGACACCGTGCGGTCCAATCTCGCCGGGCTCGCCCGCACCAGCTATTCCATGCCGCCGGATCATGGCGCTGCCGTCGTGCGCACGATCCTCTCGGACAAGGACCTCGCACGCAGCTGGGCGGAGGAGCTGGAGGCGATGCGCCTGCGCATGACCGGCATCCGCCGGGCGCTTGCGGAAGGACTGAGAACCCGCTGGCAGGCGCTCGGCGCGATCGCCGCTCAGGAGGGCATGTTCTCGATGCTGCCGCTCTCGGAAGCGGAGGTGCTGCGGCTTAGAAGCGAGCATGGCATCTACATGCCGACATCGGGCCGCATCAACATTGCCGGGCTGAAAACGGCGGAAGTCGCCGGCGTCGTCGGCAATTTCACGAGCCTCTGAGGGAGACAGCGGGGATGGAGGTCGACGGAGAGGGAAGCATTGCCGTTGCGCCCACCGAGCGCCACAGGCTTTACGAGGATGCGCTTGCCATCCTGACCGGCACGCTTATCGTCTCGCTCGGCGTGGTGATCTACAGCAAGGCGGTGCTTTTGACCGGCAGCACGGCCGGCCTCGCCCTGCTTCTGCAATACGCAACCGGTGCCGGATTCTGGCTGGTCTTCTCGCTCGTCAACCTGCCCTTTTACGTTCTTGCCGTCCGGCGGCTTGGCTGGCCGTTCGCGTTGCGCACGTTTCTCGCCGTCAGCCTTGTCTCGCTGTTTTGCCGCCTGACGGCGCGGTGGGTGGAGTTCGCGCACGTAGATCCGATCTACGCCGCCGTTGTCGGCGGCGGGTTGATGGGAATGGGTCTGCTCGTCCTCTTCCGACACCGCACCGGTCTCGGCGGCATCAACATCGTGGCGATCTATCTGCAGGAGAAATGGGGGATCCGCGCCGGCTATTTCCAGCTTGCCGTCGATCTGGCGATCCTGGCAGCCGCCTTCTTCGTGTTGCCGCCGGCGAACCTCGTGCTCTCGATCGTTGGCGCTTCTGTCGTCAACATGATCCTCGCGATCAACCACAAGCCCGGCCGTTATGTCGGCGTAACCTGAGCGGGCGCTTCCGGGCTTTTCTCCGAGGCGTCGCCCCGCTATTTGTTGCCCGCATTGGTAGAGACGGGAAGAGATTCGGCATGACGGTTACGATCTACGGAATCAAGAACTGCGATACGATGAAGAAGGCGCGCAGCTGGCTCGAAGACCACGGCGTCGCCTACCGGTTCCACGACTACAAGCAAGAAGGGATTGACCGGGCGCATCTTCAGCGCTGGTGCGACGAATTCGGCTGGGAAACGGTGCTCAATCGCTCGGGCACGACCTTCCGCAATCTGCCGGAGGAGGACAAGCAGGACATGACGGCTGAAAAGGCCATCGCGCTCATGCTCAAGCAGCCGTCGATGATCAAACGCCCGGTGCTCGATGCCGACGGCAAGCTCATGATCGGCTTCAAGCCGGAGCTCTACGAAGCCCGGTTCGGCGCGTAAGAGGCAGGGGATGTCCAAGACGACCCGCGCCACGCAGACGCTCGCCAAAGCCGGCGTTTCTTTCACCGTGCACAGCTACGACTACGACCCCGGCGCCGAGCGCGTCGGCCTGCAGGCGGCCGAGGCGCTCGGAGAGGATCCTTCCCGCGTGCTGAAGACGCTGATGGCCGAGGTCGATGGCAAGCCGGTCTGCTGCATCGTGCCTTCCGATAAGGAAGTCAGCATGAAAAAACTGGCGACCGCCTTTGGCGGCAAATCGGCCAACATGATGAAACCCGGCGACGCCGAGCGCCTGACCGGCTACCATGTCGGCGGCATCAGCCCCTTCGGCCAGAAGAAGATCGTTCCGACCGCGATCGAGGAGGCAGCGCTTGCCGAAACGCTTGTCTATATCAATGGCGGCCAGCGTGGTCTGCAGGTGCGGCTCGCGCCAAAGGATGCGCAGGCGGCCCTGAAGGCGATCGCTGCTCCGCTGATAGCCTGATCCGGCCGTCTCAGGCCAGCCGCGAAAGCAGTTCGGCGAGCTTGCCCGCCTCATCCTCGCCGAACTTTGCGCCGACATGCCTTTCGATCGAGCGTGCATAGGTTTGCCACATGCGGGCCCGCATCTGACGGCCCGTCTCGGTCACGACGACCCAACAGCCTCGCGCGTCCTCGTCGAAGGCTTCCCGGCGCACCAGGCCTTCCTTTTCCAGCCGATCGATCAGGCGCGAGAGGTTGTATTGGGCAAGCAGCGTGCGGGCCTCGATCTCGAATGGCCTGAGCCTGCCGGCTTCGGCGCGCACCAGTTCCCAAAGCACATCGTACCAGCCAAGCGGAGGCAGGCCTGCCTCCTTGAAATCCTTCTCGATCGCCGAAAGCACGCGCCGCTGTGCGCGCATAAGCGCGACCCACGCCCGCGTGGCCGCCAATGTCGGCTCGTAGTCTGCTGATCTTTCATTCATAGATGCAATTACATCCATCTTGACTGATTTTGCAAGTCGATATATATGCAGTTGCATCTACATTGCCCCAAAACAGGGAGAATATCGATGACCGCGCCACTGACCCTGATCAGCCACCATCTCTGCCCATACGTCCAGCGCGCCGCGATCGCGCTCGCCGAAAAAGGCGTGCCGTTCGAACGCGTCTATATCGATCTCGCCAACAAACCGGACTGGTTCCTGAAAATCTCGCCGCTCGGCAAGGTGCCCCTGCTCCGCATCCCGCAGGACGGCGGCGAAGCGATCCTCTTCGAAAGCACAGTGATCTGCGAATACCTGGAGGAGACCCAGCCGGGAGCGAAACTGCACCCGGCCGACCCGCTGACCCGGGCGCGCCATCGCGGATGGATGGAATTCGGATCGGCGATTCTTTCCGACCTCTGGACCTATGAAACCACCCAGGACGCCGACGTGCTCGAAACCAAGCGTGGCGTGCTCCGGACGAAATTTGCGACCGTCGAAGCAGAGCTCGGCGACGGCCCTTATTTCGCGGGCGCCGACTTCAGCCTGGTCGACGCCGTCTTCGCGCCCATCTTCCGCTATTTCGACGTGTTCGACACGATTTCGGACATGGGCATATTCGACGGACTGCCGCGCGTCATCGCCTGGCGGAAGGCGCTTGCCGCAAGGGCAAGCGTGAAGGCGGCGGTAACCCAGGACTATCCCGAGCGATTGATGGCGTTTCTCGAGAAACATGACGCGGCGCTTCTTCGCTCAAGGCGCGCCGCCGCGTGACATGCGGCTTGAACCGGTCTAAAACGAGCGCACCGCTCGACCGCGCGCGTCCCCGACGTGCAAGGCGGCGACGGCACGCAAAAGCCATGCGCTCGTTTCCACCGGCAGCGTCCATCGTCGGGAACGGCGCGAGAGGACAGCAGGAGCCGCGATGAACGCCCCCCTTCAATCCGCAAGGAATCCCGTCGATCCCGTAAAACTCGAAAAGCTCGCGGAGGTCGCCGTCAAGGTCGGCTTGCAACTCCAGAGGGGCCAGGATCTCGTGGTGACCGCGCCGATCGCGGCGCTGCCGCTCGTCCGCCTCATCACCAAGCACGCCTATGTTGCCGGCGCGGGCCTGGTGACGACGTTCTATTCCGATGAGGAGACCACTCTTGCCCGCTACGCCCATGCACCGGACGAGAGCTTTGATCGCGCAAGCGACTGGCTCTACGAAGGCATGGCCAAGGCCTATGCAGGCGGCGCCGCGCGGCTCGCCATTGCCGGCGACAACCCGATGATGCTTTCAGCTCAGGATCCGGCGAAGGTCGCGCGGGCCAACAAGGCGAACTCGATCGCCTACAAGCCGGCGCTCGAAAAAATCTCCAACTTCGACATCAACTGGAACATCGTCTCCTATCCGAACCCGTCCTGGGCGAAGCAGATGTTTCCGGACGATCCTGAGACGGTCGCCGTCGAGAAGCTTGCGAATGCCATCTTTGCCGCCTCCCGCGTCGACATCGACGACCCGATCGCCGCCTGGAAGGAGCACAACGCCAATCTCAGCAGGCGCTCCGCATGGCTGAACGGCGAGCGCTTCGCCGCGCTGCATTTCTCCGGCCCGGGTACCGACCTGACTGTCGGACTTGCGGATGGCCACGAATGGCACGGCGGTGCCTCGACCGCCAAGAACGGCATCACCTGCAACCCGAACATCCCAACCGAAGAGGTGTTCACGACACCGCATGCGCTCCGCGTCGAGGGACACGTCTCGAGCACCAAGCCGCTCTCCCACCAGGGTACGCTGATCGACGATATCCAGGTGCGCTTCGAAGGCGGCCGGATCGTCGAGGCCAAGGCCTCGCGCGGCGAAGAGGTGCTGAAGAAGGTTCTCGATACCGACGAAGGCGCGCGCCGGCTCGGCGAAGTGGCGCTGGTGCCGCATTCCTCGCCGATCTCGGCGAGCGGCATCCTCTTCTACAACACCCTCTTCGATGAAAATGCCTCCTGCCACATCGCGCTTGGCCAATGCTACTCGAAGTGCTTCCTCGATGGCGCCAACCTCAGCCAGGAACAGATCCGGGCGCAGGGCGGCAATTCGAGCCTGATCCACATCGACTGGATGATCGGCTCCGACAAGGTCGATATCAACGGCGTACGGGCGGATGGCAGCCGCGTGCCGGTCATGCGGAAGGGCGAGTGGGCCTGATCGGTCTTCCGCCCGAGCATCCGCCCCCTCATCCGCCTGCCGGCCAGCCCCTCATCCGGCCTACCGGCCACCTTCTCCCCGCAAGCGGGGCGAAGGTGGCCGTGGCGTCGCCCAAGTCCCTCTCCCCGCTTGCGAGGAGAGGGGCAAATCCGCCCTACTCTTGCGATTCGTGCCGCATCCCACTACGCCCGGACGGGCGCTGCACGACGACGCATCTGTGCCTGCTGGCTCATCCAGACACTCACGAACACGACGATGATCCCGAACACCTGCAGGGCCGTCAGTTGCTGATCGAGCACGCCCCAGCCAAGCAATATCGCCACGACGGGGCTCAGGAAACCGAGCGGCGAGACTTGGGATGGCTCCAGCCGTGACAGGCCGCGGAACCAGAGCAGGTAGGTGAATGCGGCGCCGATCAGGCCGAGATAGGCAAAACCCATGAGGTTTGCGGCGGTGAGCGGCGGCAAGGCCGGCTCGAAAATCAGCGCCACCGGCGCCAGCAGGAAGCCGCCGGCGGCCAGTTGCCAGGCGGTGAAGGTCAGCGGCGAGACGGGCGGTGCCCAATGGCGGGTGAGCACCGTACCGAAGGCCATGGAGACGGCGCCCGCGAGGCCGGCTGCAACACCCACTCGGTCGAGAGTGGCTGCCGGCGTCAGCACCAGCAATGCCACGCCGACCATGCCCGCGACCCCAGCCACGATGCTCAAGACCCTGATCGGGGAGCCGAGAATGATCCGCGACAAGACGACGACGATCAGTGGCTGGATGGCGCCGACGGTCGCGGCGACGCCGCCGGGCAGGCGATAGGCGGAGACGAAGAGCATCGTCTGGAAGAACGAGAAGTTGAGCGCCCCCAACAGAAAGCTGCGCAGCCACCAGATGCCCTTCGGCATTTGCCGGACGAGGAGCAGCAGGAGCAACCCCGCCGGGAGAGCCCTCAGCATCGCGACGGTGATCGGGTAGCCGGGGGGCAGGAATTCCGTCGTGACGAGATAGGTGCTGCCCCAAATGGCGGGGGCTACGGCCGTCAGGCCGATGTCGAAGTTGCGTGTGGTCATGTCTTTATCTCAAGTATCTTTGCGTCAAGATATCTCCATTCTATCCGCAATTATCTTGACGTCAAGGTATCTGCAGACTAGAGCGGACATGACGGCGCGGAACGGTTCGGCGCTGCCTCGCTGTGGCGGATCGATATGGAAGAGCCAAATAAGGACCACGTGGACAGGATCCTGGCGCAGTGGCGCCGGGAGCGGCCGGAGCTCGACGTTCAGGCGATGGGCCTTCTCGGGCGCCTGGGCCGGCTCAGGGCCCATATCGTCCGGCAGCAGGAAGCGGTCTTCGCCGAATACGAGCTGACATCGGCGAGCTTCGACGTGCTGGCCACGCTCCGGCGCTCCGGTCCCCCTTTTCAGCTTTCCCCCGGCGAATTGCTTGCTGCCACCATGGTCACCTCCGGCACGATGACCAATCGTATCGACCAGCTCGAGAAGGCCGGCCTTGTCGAGCGGCTCGACAATCCCGAAGACCGGCGGGGGGTGATCATCGCCCTAACACCGGAGGGGAAAAAGCGCATCGACGCGGCGGTAACGGCCCATGTCGCCAACCAGCAACGCCTGGTCGCCAGCCTTGACCCAGAGGAGCGGAAAGCGCTCGACGCGATGCTCCGGAAATTCCTGGCGACGTTTGAATGAAATCACCTTGGAGCGAGATGCGGAAAACCGCGCACACTTATCCTCATCCTACCCTACTCTAGAGCGCCGTGCGTTCAAATGAACGCACAAAGGACGCTCTAGCACTTTGATTCTAGAGCATCTTATCTGCTTTCAGTGATTCCACTTGAAAGCGGGATGCTCTAGATCCGGCTCACCAAAGCGCCCACGCGTTCGAGATGGCGCTTGCGCTTCGCCTCTGTCGCCCGGTCCATGTCGTGAAGGCTGATCATGCGGAAGTCGAGACCCTTGCCGCAGAAGGCGGCGATGCCGCGCTTGAGCAGTCGCCCCACCGGATTGCCCATGTAAAGGTGCACGACCCACCAAGGCGAACCCGTAGTGGTCAGCGCCCAGAATAGCTTGATGTTGCCGAGCCGCGGGACAATCCTCCCGCCCGCCGGATCATGATCGAAGGCGACGCCGGGTGCGAAGACGCGATCGAAGAAGCCCTTGAGGATCGCCGGAAAATTGAACCACCACTGCGGAAAGACGAGTACGAGTCCGTCGGCCGCCCGCAACCGGGCAATCCACGAGGCTGCCGCCGAGGAGTCGTAGCGATCGGAGAAATAGCTGCCGCGCTCTCTCGCACTCAGCCGCGGGTCGAAATCCTCGCGATAAAGATCGAGCAGATCGACCGCGTGCCCATTCGCTTCCAGCGTCTCTTTGGCTATCCGCGCGACGCTCGCCGCAAAGCTATCTTCGAGTGGATGAGCAAGCACCATCAGGATGCGCATCGTGCCTCACTCAAAACAGGCTGCCTTGCTTGGGCGGCCCGGAAGCAGGCTCCGGCGACCGTGACGGACGCTTTTTCGGCTCTTGCGGCGAAGGGGGCGTGCCGCCCTCGCCCGCGATTGCCGATACACTGCCATCGGCGAATTCCAGCGAAAGCGCCATGCCGGGCGCGACCGCCGCCGCCTGTTTCACCGGCTGCCCTGCAGCATCGCGCACCAGCGCAAAGCCGCGCTTCAGGACGTTGCGATAGGATAGCGATTGCAGCACCCGGTCCTGCGCGGTGAGCACGCCCTTGAGCCTACGTATCTCGCCGGCAATGGCAGCATCAGACCGTGCGCGAAGGCCTGCGACGCGATCAGAGGCGCGGTGGATCTGTCCGATCAGCCGCGACGGCAGGGCGCGAAGCGAGGCGTCGGCGGCAGAGACGCGCGACTGGCCGCGGTGGACCTGACGCTCGACGATCCGCTCGGCGCGGTTCATCGCCTCCGAGAGACGCCGCCGGCGGTCGCTGATCCGCGTCGTCAGCAGATCCGAGCGGAGATGCGCACCGATCCGCTCAAAGGCACGGCGCTTGTTGGCCGTATTCATTTGCAGGCCACGGCCAAGACCGCCCGACGCCTCGTCGAAACGGCGTCGCGGCAGAGCCAGCAGTTGATCGAGCGAAGGCAGGGCGCGGGAAAGCGCGCGCAGTTCCTGCCGGCGGTTGTCCATCTGCCGTGTCGCGGCCGCCTTCAGCCGTGCGGACAATGCGGACACCTCCGCCTCGAGGTCGGCTTTCACCGGGACGGCCATTTCGGCGGCGCCGGTCGGGGTCGGCGCCCGCTGGTCGGCGGCATAGTCGATCAGGGTCCAATCCGTCTCGTGCCCAACGGCCGAGATCAGCGGAATATGGGACGCAGCCGCCGCACGCACGACGGCCTCGTCGTTGAAGCTCCAGAGGTCTTCGAGGCTGCCGCCGCCGCGCGCGACGATCAGCACGTCCGGCCGCGGAATCTGCCCGCCGCTCTCCAGCGCGTTGAAGCCGCGTATCGCCGCTGCCACTTCTTCACCCGAACCGTCGCCCTGGACACGCACCGGCCAAACGACGACATGGACCGGGAAACGGTCGGCTATGCGGTGGAGGATATCGCGGATGACGGCGCCGGTCGGCGAGGTCACCACGCCGACCACCCTGGGCATGAAGGGCAGCGGCCGCTTGCGCCCGGCATCGAACAGACCCTCGGCGGCAAGCTTGCGCTTGCGCTCCTCGAGCAGCGCCATCAACGCGCCGGCGCCCGCCGGCTCCAGGGATTCGATGACGATCTGGTATTTGGACGAGCCTGGAAAGGTCGTCACCTTGCCGGTGGCGATGACCTCCATCCCCTCTTCCGGGCGGAACTTCAGCCGCGAAAACGCGCTTTTCCAGATCACCGCGTCGATGCGGGCGCGATCATCCTTCAGCGAAAAATAGGCGTGGCCCGAGGAGTGCGGACCGCGATAGCCGGAAATCTCGCCGCGGACACGAACCTGGTCGAACGCCTGCTCGACGGTTCGCTTGATCGAACCGGAAAGCTCCGAGACCGAATATTCGGCGAGATTCGACGGCGCAGGGGAATCGAAGAACGAGTTCATGCGCCCTTTGTAACCGACAGCGCCGCGAAGATCAGCAGCCGCGCGCGCCTATCTACCGTTTTTCTGCGCGACGGCGGCTCATTCCGCGACTTGCGGTAGAAAATTCCCCTTGAGTCGGAAGAGTTTTACCCCGGTCTCCGCCGTAACTGGCAATGGTTCGAGGAAATCCGGTATTTCTCCCGCGGCGAGACGGCCATAAAGCCCCTTGGGCTCCCTCTCGACGATCGTCCGCGTCTGCGGATCGTCCGCGCAGAAGGCCAGAACAGGCTCGCCCAGCGCCTTGAGCATCCCCGCTGCCTCACCCGGTGCTGCCAATCCGATTCTGAGCTCCGCCAGCATACCTTGCGGATTTCTGTGATAAGGCGCACTCAGTGCGCGGTGCGCCGTGAAGCGCAGGATCGCGGCGCCCATGTTGGAGGGGTCGACAACGAGGGTCGGCTTGATCTTCTGCAGATCCGCCATCGCCGCCGCCGAATAGCAACGCTCCGCCTTCTTCTGCCCATTGGCCGCGCCGCCTCCCATCTCCTTGATGCCGTTAACCGTCAATTCACCCGCCAGCGCCCAGACGGCGGGGACGGAAGCGAGCACAGCCAAGGCATAGATGACGGATGCGAACGGACCGCCACGCCCCTGCATCATCCTCGACCTTAGATCGACAAGCAGAAGCGAAATCGGCAGGATGGAAAGCAGATTGGAGAAGACGGCGGCGCGAACCTGCATCAGCGCGATGCCCCAATTGACGGCAACCACGGCCAGCAGGATGAGCGACAGGCCGGTGCGTTCGCCCCGCCAGATGCGCCAGAGGCAGAGCCCGGCGGCAAGGAGGCCCGCTGCGTAGAAACCGCCGAGGCTGCCCGAATCCTGCCCCGCGATGAACAGGAACGATCGTGCTTCGATAACACGGTCGAGCCACAGCTCGCGCAGGAGCAGATCGAGATCGGAAAGCGGATTTCGCAGGCACTCCGGCGCAATGCCGAGAAGCACGCCAGCGGCCACGACGCCGTTGCCGGCGAGGACTGCAAACCGCGCGGGTCGGGCAAGGCGGCTTGCCACCGCGGCCGCGACCGCAAGCAAGACGCCGCCCGTCATCGACAGAGCATAAAAAGCGATCGACAGGCTATCACATGTAACGGTTCGATAGAGATCAGGCGACACGGTCAGAAAGAACGCGGCGCTCACGGTGGTTGCAAGAGCTGCACCGAAGGCGGCGGCCGCAGCGGCGAATACCTGCCCCTCGCACGCCCAGATGACAGCGACGACAAGGCATACCACGGCAACGAAGGGTGTCGTCTCGACGCCGATGGCGAGTGCCAGCGCCGCGGCGGCACCGGCGATCGCGAAGTTGATCACCCGATATCGCTGATCGACCACCATCGCCACCATTGTCGCCGCCAGGACGAGTTGGACATTGTGGTGGTCAATCGCTCCCGCCAGGAAGCGGTTACTGGTCGCGACGAAGATCGCGGTCAATCCGAGGCAGAAATGCATGCATTGTGGGCCGCCAATGCGCCTGCCCGCCAGCCCCATGACGGTAAGCAGCGGAAAGACCAGCAGGAACGGCCAGATCGCCAGGGCGATCATTTCGGCTCGCTCGGGACCTACGATCGGCTCGAAGAGGGAGATGAGTGCGGCAAGCGGCAGGTCGATGAGACGCGACCAGTGCATCAACGTGCCGCCATCAAGGCCGAGCCTCGTCTGAGTGAGGTCGAACCAGCTTTGCCCGGCCAGCAGATCGCGAACCTGAACAAGCCGCATCGCGTCGTCGTTGTCGCGGCCGACATAGTCCTCGGCGTACAGCATCCTGACGAGGAAGAAAGCAATGACCGGCAGGCCGTAGGCGAAGACCATCCACGGCAAGCGCGACCAAAGCGGAGCGTGCCTTGCACCGGCGTGCTCATCCGACGCAATCAATGTCCCAACCGTCTCTGCCATCAGACTGTCCGCCCGCCGCCGGGATCACGGCCGCGACTGGACGCGATCCAAGAGCGCTGCGTGATCGGTCAATTGGATGCGAAGAACCGCGTCACGGCTTTCGCTTGAAATGCGCCGCAATCTTAGCGAGCGGCAATCAAGAAAGCGTAAAGCCGCGGCCGACACGCTTCCCGATCACGCAGCAAAGCCCCGGCAGGCATAGCGTCTTGTTAACCGCACCGCGTGTAGGATCGCCTGAGTTCCCGCCACCGGAGCAGCGATCCATGTCCGATCAGCTAGACATCGCCGTCCTCCTGCCTTGCTACAATGAAGCATCGACGATCGGTCAGGTGGTGCGCGGCTTCAGGGCGGCGCTGCCGTCCGCGCGCATCTATGTCTACGACAACAATTCGGTCGACGGCACGCCGCTGCAGGCGATGCTCGCCGGAGCCACGGTCGTGCGCGAGCGCCGTCAGGGAAAGGGCCATGTCGTCCGGCGCATGTTCGCCGACGTCGACGCGGACATCTATGTGATGGCCGATGGGGACGGCACCTACTCTCCTGCGGATGCCGAAGACCTCATCCGCACGCTTCTGACCGAGCAGGCCGATATGGTCGTCGGAACCCGCAGGGATATCAGGGTCGAAGCGGGACGCCAGGGTCACGCCTTCGGCAACCATATCTTCAATTTTCTTTACCGTACGATCTTCGGTACCGATTTCAGCGATGTCTTCTCGGGCTACCGGGCGTTTTCGCGCCGCTTCGTGAAGAGTTTTCCCGCCGTCTCCAATGGATTCGAAATCGAGACGGAAATGTCCGTGCACGCATCCCGGCTCAAGCTGCCCGTCAGCGAACTCGAACTCGACTATGGCCGGAGACCGGAGGGTTCGCATTCGAAACTTTCGACCTTCAGGGATGGCGCCAGGATTCTCTGGATGTTCGCCATGCTGATGAAGGAGACGCGGCCCTTCGCGTTTTTCGGCCTGATCAGCGCGGCGTTCATGGGTGCGAGCCTCATCTTCATGGCGCCAGTGCTCATCGAATATTTCGAAACCGGCCTCGTGCCGCGCATGCCGACCTGGGTGCTTTCGATGGCGCTCATGCTGGTGGCGATCATGCTTTTCACCGCCGGCCTCATTCTCGACTCCGTTTCGCGCGCTCGAACGGAGCAGTTGCGGATCCACTACATGACAATCGCCCGGCAAAGACCGCGCCGCGATAAAAAATCGCCTCCTGCCTCCCTGCCGAAGCCGCAGGTCAGGAAAGCCTGAGACCTAACTCTTTGAACTTACGCAATTCCGGGCGGAAAACCGCTAGGCACTTTTCCTGGAATTGCTCGAGGGACACTGCCGATGAACCGGGAAACGACAAACCGCATACGCTTCGTCATCGAGGACGTCATCCCGCCCATCCTGCGCGACTCGCGCCTGTTTAAGGGGATGGCGAGCCTTGCCTGGGGGGACCATATCTCCCATCTCGCGCGCTTTCGCGAAAGGGCGCCATTCCTCTCGGCCGTGGAGTACGAGCAGCTCTACCGGCAGCATCCGCGCGTGCATGAAGGAACCGATAACTCCGAGGCCTGCATCCGCAAGATCACGGCCGGGATCCGCGGCACCAGCGTCTGCGACGTCGGCTGCGGCACGGGCGCGCTTCTCAAGCGGATCAGAAGCGCCAACCCGACTCTGGAACGGCTCGCCGGCGTCGATTTCGCCATCGACGATGCCTCGGCGATCGACGGTGTCGAATATGTTGCCGCCAAGATCGAGGAACTGCCGTTTTCGGACGGAGAATTCGACACGGTCGTCTGCACCCATGTGATCGAACATATTCTCGACTATCGCCGGGCGATATCCGAGCTCCGGCGTATCGCTCGGCAGCGCGTGATCATCGTCGTGCCGCGCGAGCGGGAATACCGCTACACCTTCAACCCGCATTTCAACTTCTTCCCCTACACGCATTCTTTCCTGCGGGCGATGCATCCGGTACCGGAACGCCATGAGTGCGTCGACATCGGGCGCGACATTTTCTATCGCGAAGATAAGTGATGAGGCTCAACGGATGACGGCTTTCAATCTCGCGCCGGCCGTCTGGTTCGGGCTGATCTTCACGCCGATCCTGATTTCGACCGGGCAGATCCTGTTCAAGCTGACCAGCGCCAGAACGGGCGGCTTCGACATCCGCGGCCTTGCGGCGCTAATGTCCAATCCAATGCTGCTCACGGCGCTGGCCCTCTATGGCCTCGGTACGATCATCTGGATCTTCACCTTAAGGTCCGTGCCGCTGACGCTTGCCTACTCCTTCATGGCGCTGACATTCTGCTTCGTACCGCTGTTTGCGGCCGTTTTTCTCGGCGAGGCGCTCACCGTTCGCTATGCCGCCGGCGCCGCCCTGATCATAGGCGGCATGATCGTCATAAACTCCTGAACCGAGCTCGTCCTGGCTTCTCACAAATATCAATCCGGTTGCTCGAAGAAGCGCCGCGTCGCGTCGTCAGCCGGAAAGAAGGATTCGATCAAGACACCCTCAACCAGCGCGTCCTGAGTGGAACCAAAGGTCGAAAGCGTCGTGATGAAACGCAGTTCGGCAGCACCGACGCGCAGTTCAACCGGCAGCACCGGCAGCCGGTCGGTCTCGGGATAGTTGTCGATTGCCCGCGCGACCGCAGGATCGGCGACGAGCCGATCAAGCCGTCTTTGCAAGGGACTTCGCGGCCCCTGCAGCCAAGCCTCCATGCGCACTCTCTGGACAAGGTCCGCGGCGGCCGTCTCCCAGTTTATGACGAGCGCACGGATGCTCTCCGATCCGAGAAAGGCGTCGAGGAAGTTCTGACCGGGGTTGAGAGGAATATTGGTGGCTTCCGCAAGCGCGGCAAAGGCGGGAGTCGTGAGCAGCACGGTATATTCGTGGTCAAAGACGAGACCGGGATAGGGAGCATGGCGATCGAGCATCAGCCTAATTGCGCTTGCTACGGCGGCAGGCATGGCGTCGAGCCCACGAGCGGGACGCGTCGTCATCCGCGGCCGGTAGCCTGCTGCGGTGAAGAGCGAGCCCTGATCCCGAGCCGGAATATCGAGCACCGATGCCAGCCGCAGGATCATCCCCTCGGACGGTTTCGAGCGGCCGTTTTCCAGGAATGAAAGGTGGCGTGCCGAAATTCCTGCCGCGACCGCTAGATCGAGCTGGCTCATGCGGCGATGCCCGCGCCATTCCTTCAGGTGACGGCCGAATTCCATGGATGTCTTTCCTCCGTGCGCCGGGAGATTGGCCCGACGGAAGTGCAAAATCCATTACCTCTGAGGTAATCGGCTTGATGATCGCCTGCCGCAACTCCCAGCAGAAGGCCCGCTCAAGGCGTGCCATCATTCGTCGGCTAATGTGTTGGATTTAGACCGTCTCCCAACCGTCCTTTTCGCTTGCCCGGTAGATGGCGTCGATAAGTTTCTGGTTGAGGCGCGAGTTCTCGAGCGTCACCACTTCCTCCTGTTCGCCGGTTGCTGCGCGCGAGAAGGCCTCGGCCTCGAGCTTGTACTGGCGCGCATCCTGGAAGCGGAAGAGTTGCGACTGGCCGTGGTTTTGGTTGGTCAGTTCCACCTCCTCGCGGCCGTAGCGGTCGGCATTGAAGGGCGACTTCACCTCGATGTAGCCCTTGTCGCCGTGGAAAACCATGACCTGACGGGCAGCAAGCTGGGTCGAAATGTAGAAGCTCAGCTCGAAATCGCCGAAATCGGCGCGCACGCTCGAATAGATGTCGGTGCCGAATTCCGGATCGCGGTCGGTATTGGCCTGGACGCGAACGGGTTCCTTGCCGGTCACGAAACGGGTCGTGATCGTCGGATAGACGCCGATATCCGGCAGGCCGCCGCCGCCGAGTTCCGGGACGTTGCGCATGTTGGCGGGATCGCGATTGTAATAGGTGAAGGCGCCTTGGACATGCCTGAGCTTGCCGATCGCCCCTTCCGCAAGCAGCGAGCGCACCTTCCGCCACACGGGGCTGTAGGTCACCATGAAGGCTTCCGAAACCAGAACCTTGTTGCGGTCGCGCGCCGCGATCAGCGCGTCGATCTCCTCCGCCTTGAGCGCGATTGGCTTTTCGCAGAGCACGTGCTTGCCGGCATCGGCGGCCTTGATGGTCCATTCCACGTGCTGCGAGGTCGGCAGCGGAATGTAGACGGCATCGATCACATCGGATGCCAGCATTTCCTCGTAGGATCCAAACGCATGCGGCACCGAGAAGCGGTCGGCCATCGCCCTCGCCTTGGCGAGATCGCGACTGGCGATTGCCGAGACCACGCAGTTTTCCGCATCCTGAATGGCAGGCACGACGAGTTCGCGGCCAATCTTGGCCGTCGACAGAATTCCGAAACGCAGCATGGTTAGACTCCTTCCCTGGCTGCGCCGACACTAGCTCCGAGGTACGTACCTAGCAACTGTGCGGCACGCAGAAAAACGTCGGCTAGCAGGTGTCATTCTGCGCAATGGTGGCCTATCTTTTGAGCCCGCAATCCTCCCGATCGCAAACTTGTTTTCATCCAACCTTGTGGAGCGAAACCATGGAAAAGCGCAGACTTGGCCGAACCGGCCTCTCGATCGCGCCGCTCGTTTTCGGCGGCAACGTCTTCGGCTGGACCGCAGATGAGAAGACATCCTTCGCCCTGCTCGACGGCTTTTTCGACGCCGGCTTCAACGCCGTCGATACGGCGGACGTCTATTCCTCATGGGTGCCCGGAAACAAGGGCGGAGAATCCGAAACGATTATCGGCAAGTGGCTGAAGCGGTCGGGCCGTGCGCGCGACGAGGCGGTCATCGTCACCAAGGTCGGGTCGGAGCTGGGGCCGGACCGCAAGGGCCTGTCGCGACGCTGGATCATGCAGGCGGTCGAGGATTCGCTGCGCCGTCTGCAGACAGACCATATTGATCTCTACCTGTCGCATTGGCCGGATCCGGAGACACCCTATGAGGAAACGCTTGCCGCCTACGATGCGCTTCTCGCCGAGGGCAAGGTCCGCGCCATCGGCGCATCGAACCTCGATGCGACGCAGTTGCGCGACGCCCTCGACGTCTCGGCAATGGAGGGGCTGCCACGCTACGCCGTGCTGCAACCGGAATACAATCTCTATGACCGGGCGTCCTTTGACGGCCCCTTGCGAGAACTCTGCATCGCCGAGGAAATCGGTGTCATCACCTATTTCAGCCTGGCGAGGGGATTCCTTTCCGGCAAATACCGTTCGCACATCGACCTCGAGGGTTCCGCCCGCGGCGGCGGCGTCGAGAAATACCTCGACGGGCGCGGCATGCGCATCCTCGGCGTCCTGGATGAAATCGCCGAGGAAACCGGGGCGAAACAGGCGGAAATCGCGCTTGCCTGGATCATCGCCCGCAAAGGTGTGACCGCGCCGATCGCCAGCGCAACCAATCTCGATCAACTGGCGAGCCTCGTGAGGTCTGCGGAACTCAAGCTTTCCGACGAGGCGATCGGCAGGCTGAACGACGTGAGCGAGTAGCGGAAGGCGCAAAACCCCTCCCCACAAGGGGGAGCGGCTGCCCGGGGGCAGCGTTCGCATTTGGTCTTGACCGTTGGCCCTTGTTGAGCTGTTGGGCAGAATTATGAGCTCACCGTCACAAGCGATGGAAAGCCCGCATAATGCTGGGCGTGGCTGCCCTCGTGATTGGCCATGCCCGGTTTCGTCAAAAGCCCGCGCGGTTCGGCATAGCTTCTGATGGTGCGGCGCGGCCTCTCGTGCCACTGGATGTTGAAGGCCCAGAGTTTTGGAAAGAAGCAGAGCGAGGCATAAGGCAGGTGGTCGTGGATCCACCAGGCAAGGCTCTGCCAGCCGCCGTCCTCACGCTCACGATCCCAGACCCAGGGAATGACGATGCAGGCGGTTGCGCCCATGCATCCGTCGGCATCGCGCATATCCCATATGTGGTCGGCCGCCGTCGCCGCATTGGTGGAGCAGTTGAGCTTGTTGGCGTTACCGAAAGCGTTGACCGCACGATTGCGATAGGCCGAGCGGATGTGGAGGCGACCGAAGGTCGCCTGCAGCGGTTCAAGCAGTTCTTCACACAGCCTGCTGCCCGCCTCGATGGCGAGGTCCGGATCGTCCGGAATGTTCGGAATGCGATAGAAATCGGCAATCTCGGAATGCAGGAAGTCCCGAAGGAAGAAGTTCTGCGAGAGCCGGGCGCGACCGAGGTCCTCGAGCGATTTCATCGATCCGGGTTTCTTCATGCTCCGACCTCCCTACAGCGCCGCGCGTCCAACCGGACGCGCAAAGGATGCTGTTGCGCTCTGATTGCTGCGAGACCGCACTGTGACCATGCGCTCGGTGATTGCAAGATCAGGTCCGGTTGATCGAGACGCCGCCGTCGACGAGCAGCGCCGCTCCCGTGACAAAGCTCGCGGCGTCGGAGGCGAGATAGAGCGCGGCTTCGGCGATCTCCTCGGGGCGCGCCAACCGCTTCAGCGCATGCAGGCTCTCGATGAAGCCTCGTGTTTCCGGGCTAGCGCCCGGCAGGTTCGCGTGGTTGGACGGCGTATCGGTCCCGCCCGGCAGCAGCGCGTTGACGCGCACGCCCCGCGTTCCGAATTCGACCGCCAGCGATTGTGTGAGGCCAACAAGGCCGGCCTTGCTCGCCGCATAGGCGGTGGTGCCGGGAAAGCCGGCGGTGTGTCCGACGAAACTCGCCGTGAAGACGAGCGAGCCGCCGCCACGGGCCACCATCGCCGGTAGCTGATGCTTGGCTGCCAGGAAAGCGCTCGTCAGATTGATGTCGAGCGTTTCCCGCCAGTCGTCGATGGAAAGCGATGGGAGTTCGCCCATCGCGCCCACCGTCCCGGCATTGTTGAAGGCGATATCCAACCCGCCGAAGCGGCGGATCGCCAGAGCGACCAGCGCCTCGTTCAGTGCCTCGTCACGGATTTCGCCGGCAAGGAAGGCGGCCTCACCGCCCTCGCCCTCGATTTCCCGCGCAAGCAGCGTGAGTTCGCGCTCGCGCCGCGCAGTGACGACGAGCTTTGCGCCCTCGCGAGCAAAAAGCACGGCGGCGGCGCGGCCGATACCCGAACTTGCCCCGGTTACGATCGCGATCTTTCCTTCAAGTCTTGGCATCACGGATTCCTTTCTCGATAGCGACGAAGGAGTCGCAGATCCGGCGCGAGGCGGCCACCCGATTCCCGAGGCCGCGAGAGCGCCGGTTTCACCGGATAGTCGACGTGAGGAACGCATCTACGCAGTGCCCGGAACAAACGCGGTCCGACAGGATCGCGGGGGGGTTACCGCAAAGCCCGCAACGACACCGGCGAACAGGAAGGCTGCAGTTGGCGGCCGGCGCTACTGCATGTTTCCTTAAATCGTAGCCGATTTAAGGATCAAAACATGCAGCAAAGTACTACAGCGTCTTTTGCGCGTCTCATAACACGCGCGGCGCTGTAGACGCCGGTCGCCGTCACTCCACATGCCGGAAGAAATCGATGAAGGCTCTCAGCGCCGGGCGCATCTGGCGACGACTGGGATAATAGAGATAAGGCCCGGCATAGGGGGCGCACCAATCTTCGAGCACACGCTCCAGTCTGCCCGCGACTACGTATTCTGCCACCCGCGTTTCGAAGAGATAAGCGAGGCCGGCTCCGCCGAGCGCCGCCTTGATGATCGGGCGGTCCTCGCCGAGGATCAAAGGGCCCGCCACCGACACGGTTACCTCCTCGCCTTCCTTCTCGAATTCCCAACGATAGAGCGTGCCGTTCGAAAAGCGCCGGCGAATACAGCGATGCCCGGCGAGATCGCGCGGGTGGGAGGGCCTTCCGTGACGTTCGAAATAGGAAGGCGCCGCAACCACGGCGCTCGTCAGGTCCGGACCGACCTTCACCGCGATCATGTCGGCTTCCAGGCTTTCGCCGAGCCTGATGCCCGCGTCATAGCCCTGTTCGACGATGTCGGTGAAGCCGTCCTCGTTGGCGATCTCGAGAACGATATCGGGATAGCGATTGAGAAAGGCGCCGAGACGAGGCGCAAGGATGAGATCGGCGGCGAAGCGCGGCGCGGTAATGCGCAGGTTTCCTGCCGCGCGCTCGCGTGCCTCGGCCGCAGCCTCCAGCGCATGGGCGATTTCGTCGAGTGCCGGGCGCAGCCGTTCCAGAAGCCGCCGCCCCTCTTCCGTCGGCGCGACGCTGCGGGTGGTGCGGGAGAGCAGGCGGACGCCGAGGCTCGCCTCGAGGCTGCCGACGGCATGGCTGACGGCGGATGGAGCGACACCGAGTTCCTTTGCCGCGCCGCGGAAACTGCCATGCGCGGCGACAGCGGACAGAACGGCGAGTTGGGAAAGCTGGGTGCGGTTCATTGGTCGAAATAATAGAACAACCCGTGAGAATTGACAGAGATTTTCAACTATCGACGACCGCCCTATCTTCGCCTCGACATCTGGCGTCGGCGCTGGATGAAGAGACCACTCTGCGAACGCATCCATCGGCCCGAACCGCCCGCCTACGCGGCGTACCTTGAATGCGCGCTCCCCATGTTGCAGCCTGAAAGGACCTCCCATGAAAACCCGCAAGCTCGGAAATCAACTGACCGTCTCTACCATCGGCCTCGGCTGCATGGGCATGAGCTTCGCCTATGGCGAGGCTGACGAGCAAGAATCGATCCGCACGCTCCATCGCGCCGTCGAACTCGGCGTGACCTTCTTCGACACGGCCGAAGTTTATGGCCCCTATGAAAACGAGAAGCTGCTCGGCAAGGCATTGAAGGACCGGCGCGACCGGGTGACAATCGCGACGAAGTTCGGCTTTCGCATCGAGCCGGGCAAACCGGCGGCCGAAGCGATCAAGGGTGTCGACGGGCGGCCGGAAAATGCGAGAGCCGTCGCCGAAGCCTCGTTGAAGCGGCTCGGAACCGATGTCATCGATCTCTATTATCAGCACCGCGTCGACCCGAACGTACCGATCGAGGAAACGGTCGGCGCGATGGCGGAACTCGTGAAGGAGGGCAAGGTGCGCGCGCTTGGCCTTTCGGAGGCGAGTGCCGCCACCATTCGCCGCGCCCATGCGGTGCACCCGATCGCGGCGGTGCAGAGCGAATATTCGCTGTGGTCGCGCGACCCGGAAGAGGAGGTGCTCGCCACCTGCCGCGAACTCGGCATCGGCTTCGTACCCTATAGCCCGCTGGGGCGCGGCATGCTGACCGGCACGATCGCCAAGGTCGATGATCTCGCCGCCGACGATTTCCGCCGATCGCTGCCGCGCTTCCAGGCAGAAAACCTGAGCGCAAACGCGGCCCTGGTCTCGACGCTCGAAACGCTGGCTGCGCAAAGAGGCATCACCGCCGCCCAGCTTGCGCTCTCCTGGGTGATCAACCAGGGTGACTTCATCGTGCCGATTCCGGGAGCCCGCAGGATCCGGCATCTGGAGGAGAACGTTGCCGCCGCGGATATCGTGCTTTCCGACGCCGAGCTGGCGAAACTCGCCGAGATCCTGTCGCCGGCCCTTGTCGCCGGCCAGCGCTACCCCGAGGCGTCGTTGGCGCTGACGAACCGGTAGACGCATTCACCTCCGGACATTCCGGCATGCGGTAGGCATCGCATTTCGTCTGCGATGCCCTACCTATAGTGCAGTCGGCCCCCAATGGAGGAGGATAAGGAATGTCCGAAGAGCAGGCGATCAGCGCAGTGGTCCATCTCTACGTCGACGGCATGGCCTTCGCCAACGAGGCGGCGCTGCGCAAGGCCTTCCACCCGAACGCCTCGATCGTCGGTAATTATGAGGGGGCCATCGAGTGGCTGACCCGCGACGCCTTCATAGCAGCGATCCTGAAGGAAGGCTCGGCACCGCCGGAAACACAGCCGCTCATGGACGTGGAAATGATCCAAATCACCGGTGACGCGGCGAGCGTGAAGGTCGTCGATGAATTCGCCGGCTCACGCTATACGGATTACCTCTCGCTGCTGAAAGTCGACGGGCGGTGGCTGATCGTCAACAAGGTCTGGCACGTCCATTCATGAGTGCTGGCGCGGACGAGCCAATGTCGGCCGCTGGAATCGTGATCGGGATCGATCACGTGCAACTCGCGATGCCGGAGGGCGGCGAAGGCGAAGCGCGGCGTTTCTATTCCGGCCTTCTCGGCATTCCTGAGGTGCCGAAACCATCCAACCTTGCCGCGCGCGGCGGCTGCTGGTTCGAGCGTCCCGGACTCAAAGTCCACCTCGGTGTCGAGAAGGACTTCTCACCCGCCGGCAAGGCGCACCCCGCCTTCATCGTCGATGATCTATTCGCGTTGATCGCGCGCCTTGAGGCGGCTGGATTTCAAGTAACGGAGGACGAGTTGCTTGCGGGATTCGTCCGCCGGTATGTCCGCGACCCGTTCGGCAATCGGATTGAGTTGATGCAGCCCTTAGACTGATCGCTTCCGACGGGCCGATCGTTAGGCGACGCGCCTTGCCCCTCACCCTGGCCCTCTCCCCGCTTGCGGCGAGAGGGGACTGAGTGGGCGCCACCAGTCCCCTTCGCCCCGTCAAAACGGGGAGAAAGTGGCCGGCACGCCGGATGAGGGGCGAGCGCGGCGCAAAGAACACATCGTCTCGGTCTCGGATTGCCAGACTTTTTGGCCGAACAAGCCCGCCGCCTCCTGCGGCGGCCTCTTATGTTTCATCAGGCGCGGAGCACGCCACCCGTGCTCTTCGCCACATTGGCGATGATCTTCGAAGTCAAAGCCTCGAAATCCTCGTCGGCCAGCGTGCGTTCGACCGGCTGGATCGTCACCTCGATCGCCACCGACTTCTTGCCCTCGCCAAGGGAGGCCCCCTCGAACACGTCGAAGACGTTGACGCCGGTCACCAGCTTGCGGTCCGCACCGGACGCCGCCCTCAGGATCGCAGCCGCCTCGACCGTCCTGTCGACGACGAAGGCGAAATCGCGCTTGACCGCCTGGAATGGCGAAAGCTCCAGCGCCGGCTTGGTGCGCGTTGCCTTTTTCTTCGGCTCGGGCATGGCGTCGATATAGACCTCGAACCCGCAAAGCGCGCCCGATACGTCGAGGGCATCGAGCGCCTTCGGGTGGAACTCGCCGAAGCTGCCGAGAACGATCTTCGGACCAAGCTTGATCGTGCCGGAGCGGCCGGGGTGATACCAGGCCGGGCCACCGGCCTCGAACTGGACATTGCCCATCGGCACGCCGCAAGCCTCGAGCACGGCGATGGCATCGGCCTTGGCGTCGAAAACATCGACCGGCTTGCCGCCGCCCTTGGCCACATTCGACCAGAGCCGGCCGGAGCCGTTCAGCGACGCGGTACCGCGGCGGACACCGCCGGCGACACGGCGCTGGCCTTCCGGCGTATCGTCTTCATAAGTCCCGGAAACCTCGAAGATCGCCACGTCGCCATAGCCCTTGTCGGCATTGCGCTGCGCGGCAGTGAGAAGCCCCGGCAACAGCGAGGGCCGCATGTCGGACATGTCAGCGGCGATCGGATTGGCGAGTTTCAGCGCCGGCTGGCCGCCGCCGAAGAGCTTCGCCTGCTCTTCTGAAATGAACGACCAGGTAACCGCTTCGAGCATGCCGCGGCTGGCGAGCGTGCGTTTGGCCTGGCGCGTGCGGATCTGCAATGTCGTCAGGATCTTGCCGTTGACGACATTGTGGCTTTCGAGCGGGGCCGCAACAATGTTGTCGACGCCGTGAATGCGCATGACTTCCTCGACGAGATCCGCCTTGCCATCCACGTCCGGGCGCCAGGAGGGTACGGTGACGCGGAAGCGCTCGCCGGAGCCATCGACGCCGAAGCCAAGCTTGGTCAGGATCGAGACGCTTTCCTCGGTCGACACCTCGAGGCCGGTCAGCCGCTTCACCTCAGAAACCGGGAAGTCGACGACCTTGGGCGTGTGCCCCTCGTAGCCGACTACATCCAGCTTGGCGGCCGTTCCACCGCAGAGTTCCAACACCAACTCGGTCGCCCGCTCCAGGCCCGGCACCATGTATTCCGGATCGACGCCGCGCTCGAAGCGATAGCGCGCATCGGTGATGATGCCGAGCATGCGGCCGGTCTTGGCAATGTTCATGGGATCCCAGAGCGCCGATTCGATCAGCACGTCCGTGGTGTTCTCGTCGCAGCCGGAGTGCTCGCCGCCCATGACGCCGCCGATCGACTCGATGCCGTCCTCGTCCGCAATCACCACATTGGCCGGCGACAGCGTGTATTCGCGCGTGTCGAGCGCCAGCACCTTCTCGCCCTCCTTCGCCCGGCGGACCGTGAGGTTGCCGGTGACCTTGGCGGCATCGAAGACGTGCAGCGGACGGCCCTGGTCGAAGGTCAGGTAGTTGGTGATGTCGACAAGCGCGTTGATCGGTCGGAGACCGATGGCCGTCAGCCGCTGGCGCATCCAGGCCGGGCTCGGGCCATTCTTGACGCCGCGCACGAGGCGGAGCGCGAAGCCGGGGCAGAGGTGCTTGTCTTCACCGAGATCGAGGCTCACCTTGACCGGCGTATTGCCTTCGACGGCGAAGGATGGTGCCGGTTGGGCCTTCAAGGTGCCGAGACCGGAGGCGGCGAGATCGCGGGCGATGCCGTGAACGCTGGTGCAGTCGGGCCGGTTCGGCGTCAGGTTGATCTCGATGACCGGGTCGTCGAGGCCGGCGTAAGCCGCATAGCTCGTGCCGATCGGAGCATCCTCCGGAAGGTCAATGATGCCGGTGTGATCGTCGGAAATCTCCAATTCCTTTTCCGAGCACATCATGCCGCGGCTTTCGACGCCGCGGATGTTGCCGACCGAAAGCGTTACATCGATGCCGGGCACATAGGTGCCGGGGGCCGCGAAAGCGCCGATAAGACCCTTGCGCGCGTTCGGTGCGCCGCAGACGACCTGCACCGGCTGGC
The DNA here is from genome assembly GCF_029714365.1 of Sinorhizobium terangae. Classification (NCBI taxonomy): domain Bacteria; kingdom Pseudomonadati; phylum Pseudomonadota; class Alphaproteobacteria; order Hyphomicrobiales; family Rhizobiaceae; genus Sinorhizobium; species Sinorhizobium terangae. Next base: position 3,881,387 of record NZ_CP121659.1, on the reverse strand, counting down.
CGTTGCCGGCGTCGACCATCAGCACCTTCAGCTTGTCGGCGTTCGGATGCTGCTCGGCGGAGACGACCTTGGCGATGACGAAGGGCTTGAACGCCGCCTTGTCGTCGACGTCCTCGACTTCCAGCCCGATCATCGTCAGGCGGGCGCAGATTTCCTCGAGCGTGGCGTCGGTTTCCAGATGGTCCTTCAGCCAGGAAAGCGTGAATTTCATGTTTTCACCTGTGTCCCAAAAATATCAGCGCGCGGTCAAGCGGAGAGGCCGCCGAAGAGCGTCGGCATGTCGAGCGGGCGGAAGCCGTAGTGCGTCATCCAACGGACATCGGCGTTGAAGAAGTCGCGGAGATCCGGCATGCCGTATTTCAGCATGGCGATGCGGTCGAGGCCCATGCCCCAGGCGAAGCCCTGATACTCGTCCGGATCGAGACCGCCGGCGCGCAGCACGTTCGGATGGACCATGCCGCAGCCGAGGATTTCCATCCAGTCCTTGCCTTCGCCGAACTTGACGATCGGGCCGGAACGGTCGCACTGGATATCGACCTCGAAGGACGGTTCGGTGAAGGGGAAGAAGGACGGGCGGAATCGCATCGTCACCTGATCGACCTCGAAGAAGGCCTTGCAGAATTCTTCCAGGACCCAGCGCATGTTGGCGACATTCGCCGTCCTGTCGATCACCAGGCCCTCGACCTGGTGGAACATCGGCGAGTGGGTAGCGTCCGAGTCCTGCCGGTAGGTCTTGCCGGGAATGATGATGCGGATCGGCGGCTTCTGCGCTTCCATCGTGCGAATTTGCACCGGCGAGGTGTGCGTGCGCAGCACCTTGCGCTCGCCCTTCTCGTCCGGATGGAAGAAGAAGGTGTCGTGCATCTCGCGGGCTGGATGGCCTTCGGGGAAGTTCAGCGCCGTGAAGTTGTAGTAATCCGTCTCGATGTCCGGCCCTTCGGCGATCGAGAAGCCCATGTCGCCGAAGATCGCCGTGATCTCGTCAACGATCTGGCTGATCGGATGGATGCGCCCGCGCTCGGCCGGCGAGGAGCGCACCGGCAGGCTGATGTCCACCGTTTCGCGCGCCAGCCGCTCGGCGATTGCCGCATCCTTGAGCGCCAGCTTACGGGCGGAAATTGCATCCGTTACCGTGTTCTTCAGCGCATTGATCTGGGCGCCGCGCGTCTGGCGCTCCTCCGGCGTCATCGTGCCGAGCGTCTTCAAGAGTTCGGAAATGGAGCCCTTCTTGCCGAGAGCGCCGACGCGCACCGCCTCGATCGCTCCCTCGTCGCCGGCGGCGTCGATTTCCGCCAGCAATGTTCGTTCCAATGTTTCCAATTCGCTCATTCTGTCCTGCCTCGATGCGGGAATGGTTCGGTATATCGGTTCAATTCTTCAGCAATGTGATCGCGCAATGTCGGTCGGAGGGGTCGACTGTGGCTGCGACCACTGCTGGCGAGCCGAAAAGAAAAACCCGCGCCAGCCCTGCCAGCGCGGGTTTCCCAACAATTTCAGAAACGGTCTTGGGAAAACGCTGGCTTAACGGACAGCGCTTTCAAACTCGTTTGCCGTGCCGGCTTCCTTGAGGTAGGCGAGCGCCTTCTTGGCAGCTTCGACCAGCGCCGTGAATGCAGCCGTCTCATGGATTGCCATGTCGGACAGGACCTTGCGGTCGACTTCAATGCCGGCCTTGTTGAGACCGTCGATGAAGCGGCCATAGGTCAGGCCATGCTCGCGGACGGCAGCGTTGATGCGCTGGATCCAGAGAGCGCGGAAGTTGCGCTTGTTAACCTTGCGGTCGCGGTAGGCGTACTGCTTGGAACGATCCACTGCGGCCTTGGCGGCGCGAATGGTGTTCTTGCGGCGGCCGTAGAAACCCTTGGCGGCCTTGAGCGTCTTCTTGTGCTTGGCGTGGGCGGTCACACCGCGTTTTACACGTGCCATGTCATGATCTCCTTAAAATCCAAATCGCCAGACGTCTTAGAGACCGTTAGGCAGGTAGTTCTTGACGACCTTCTTGCCATCAGGCTCAGCGAGAACCATGGTTCCGCGTGCGTCGCGAATGAACTTGTTGGACCGCTTGATCATGCCGTGGCGCTTGCCAGCAGCGGCAGCGCGGACCTTGCCGGTAGCGGTGACTTTGAACCGCTTCTTGGCAGACGATTTCGTCTTCATCTTGGGCATTTTGCTACTCCATTGTTCTTAATAGTGCGAAACAGGCAGACGAGGCCCGTTTCCAGCGTTAAGAACGGCCACGGCATGCCCTGCCGGACCGTTCGGACGGGGGCTTATAACCGCACGCCCTGAAAAACGCAAGCAGGCAAACGCCGGCAATGCGCGAGGCGAAACAGGCACAGCGGCCGCCCGATCGCGCGCGCTACCGCCGCGGAAAAATCAACGCGGCCTGCAATCCGCCAAGAGGGGAACGCGCCAGCCTCAGCGTCGCCCCATAGGCCTCGGCGATATCAGCGCTGATCGCGAGACCCAGACCCGAGCCAGAGCGCTGTTCGGGGCCATGGTCGTCGAGGTGCGCGCCGCGCCTCAGGACCAACTCGCGGTTCTTATCGTCGACCCCAGGTCCGTCGTCGTCGATCTCGATCACGACGCAATCCTCGGCGTTGCGCGCACCGAGGCGTATACGCGAGCGCGCCCACTTGCTCGCATTGTCGAGCAAGTTGCCGATGCACTCGGCGAAGTCCGCGGGATCGATATCGAGCGACAGAGCCGGCTCGATGTCGACCTCCCAGGCGATGCCTTTTTCGACGGTGACCGGTCGCAATACATTGACCACCCTTGTGCCGAGCTCGGCGACAGTGGTCGCGGCCATGCGTTCGACGCCCATGCGAGCGGCCTGCAATTGCCGATCGGCACGCTGACGCACGGCATCCACCTGCTGAAGCGCGGCCGCGCGCTCGTCCGGCGGCAGGTGCTCGGCAAGATGCGCCAGTACCGTCAAGGGCGTCTTGAGGCCGTGAGCGAGATCGCTCGCCCGCGCCCGCGCACGTTCGAGCGCAGACTCGCGTTCGGCGAGCAGCATGTTGATCTCACTGACGAGCGGCTGCACCTCGCTCGGGCCGGCCGTGCCGAAATCGCTCTCCCGACCGGCACGTACGGCGGCGGCCCGCTGCCGCAGGCGCTGAAGCGGCATGAGGCCGATTGCACCCTGAAGAAAAGCCGCGCCCGCAAGCACGCCAGCCATGGCGAGGAGCATCAGCCGCATGCGGTCGTGGAATGCGCCAAGCGCGTCGTCCAGTTCCTTGCGGGAAAAGCCCGCATACGCCGTGAAGGACACCGCCGCAGGTCCGTCGCCAAGCGATAGGTGTTCGCTGTGGACGAGCATCGGCGAGCCGTCGGGGCCCTCGACCTGCGCGAAGCCTTGGTAGGCGTGTACCGGCGGCGAATCCGTATCAATCACGACGTCCCACAGCGATCGCGACCGCTGGGGCTCGCCCGACGCTGGAGAGATCTGCCAGTAGCGCCCGCCTGTCGGGAGGCGAAAGCGCGGATCGGCAGGCTCGCGTTCCAGCTGCAGTCCGCCGCCCGAGGCGGTCGTCTCGGCGGCAATGGTGTCGATGATCGACGTCATCTCTGCTCGATACTGCTTCAGCACATAGTCGGTGAAGAGCCTGCTCAAGGAGATCCATGCCATCAGCAGGACGAATGCGATCGCAATCATCGCCCCAATCGCCAGCCGCAGGCGCAGCGACCGCATCATGGTTGATCGTCCGGCAGGATGTAGCCGAAACCCCGGCGCGTCTCGATCGCGCCGCTGTCCGTCTTTTTCCGCAGCCGGGCGATCATCGCCTCAACCGCGTTCTTGGCGGCGTCATCCTCCCGCCCCTGAACATGGCTTGCGAGCTCGAGCTGCGTCACCACCTGGCCTTTTCGCTCGATGAAGAGCGCGACCATGCGGTATTCGAGAGGGCTGAGATCGAGCACCTTTCCATCGAAGGTCACCCGCCGCCTTTCCTCGTCAAGCGTGAAGCGCCCCGCGGCCCTGATGCCGCGCAGGCGCGGTCCTGCGCGTCGCAGCAGCGCCTTCAGTCGGGCGAGGAGCTCCTCGGTCCGGAAGGGTTTCGGCAAATAGTCGTCCGCCCCGGCGTCGAAGCCGTCGACACGTTCCATCCAGGATCCGCGCGCCGTCAGAACCAGCACCGGCGTCTCCACGCCCGCTTCGCGCCAGCGCTTTAGAATCGACAACCCGTCCATGCCAGGCAGGCCAAGATCGAGAACGATCGCAGCGTAGGCGTCCTGTTCGCCCCTCTCCCAAACGTCCGGGCCAAAGGCGACGGTATCGACTTCATAGCCGTTTACGCTCAGCCTGGCCGCGACATGGGCGGCGATATTGGGATCATCCTCGGCCAGAAGAATACGCATGCCCGCCTCAAAATCCGAGAATATTCATGAATTTACCGGTACGCGCGTTGATCCTGAGATCACGGATGACGCCCTTGCCGTCACGGGTCGTCAGCCGGTAGACGTCGCTCCCGCCGTAGCGCCTCAGATCGATGCCGATGACGGCGCCGTACTTGTCCTCGTCGACGAGGCGCAGCACGTCCTTGAGCGGCAGGATCCGCCCTTCAACTACCGCGTCGCGGACGCGCTCCTGATCACTCCGGCGGCCGCCGGCGTCCTCGCCGTCATCATCCTGTCCGTGACCTCCGTGGCCGCTGCTGCCAGACCCGCTATTGCTGCTGCCCGAGCCACTGTTGCTGCCGCCCGAGCCGCTATTGCTGCCACTACTGCCAGAGCCACTGTTGCTCCCGCTGCTGCCGGAGCCACTGCTGCCGGAGCCGCTGCTGCCGGAGCCGCTGCTGCCGCTGCCGCTTGCGGCATGGGCAGCAAAATCCACCGGATGCGGCGCCAGCAAGGGGAAAACGCAGCAGCTAAGAAGCGCAATGAAGAGGCGGCGTTTCACCCGCATGACATTGACCAATCGACAGAGGTGCCGCTACGCGGACGCGGAGACGTTAATACGTCGCAGTGATGGCGCTTCGTCAAGCCTACAGCAAGAGCCGAACGGCGCGTTCGCTTATGGGACGCCGCGACGTCGAAAATCCCACGCGACCCAAAGCGTGGGATATTCGGGCAAGCGGGCGCGGCCGGGCTCGCAACTCACCTCATCGCGCCGTCACGATCGCGAAGTGCCCGTCACGGCGTCCGCGCAGACCTGATCGAGACGGACCCGATCGGCCCCGGATTGCGGCGCGCATCCGACCCGTGCGGCTTGACGGTGACGAAACGAGCGCCGTGCTCGAATTCTACCTCGACCTCCAGGACCCGCCCGAGATTGTCGACGGCGACCAGCGAGCCATTGAGGAGACCACGAAGTCTTTCTTCGGGGACCTTCAACGCGACTTCCGGGCGATCCGGCCTGTCGCGCCTGCGATCATCGTCGTCGTCATTGCCGGCGCGGCGGTCGTCGCCATTGTCGTTGTCCTGTCCGTGACCGCCACCGCCATTTCCGCCGCCAGAACCGCCATTGCTTCCCTGACCGCCGGAATGGCCGCTGCCGGAATGGCTGCCGCCGCCCGATCCGCTGCTACCGCCACCCGACTTGCCGCTGCCGGAACCGCTGCCGCTCGCAACCGCATCGGCCGAAAGAGGATTTGCCGAATCAGGGGCAAGCAGAGACGAGGCAAATGGTCCCGCCGCCGCACTGAAGACACCGAGGGTCGTCGCCAAAAACAAATTCCTGAACTTGGATTGCATGTTTCCATCCTTCCCTTCGCCTACCAACCCCGGAAGAATGGCATACCGTCGCTGACAGCTCGCTGAGCCGCCTTGTCAGCGTTCTGTCAGGCAGGATCGGCGACAGCGGAGCACATCTAACGCGCGTCGCGTTCAATCGGACTCACGCGACGCGCTTTACAACGCCGCGCGTCTTAAGAGACGCGCAAAGATCGCTGGAGCACGTGGAATTGCTGAATGGGTTTAATCGGCTCCGACTCGGGGAGAACATGCTGCGGGGCCAAAAGCGAAGAAGCCGCCTAACGGCGGCTTCTTGCTGGAAACGCGACGGGTTTCCCGATCACTTCGGTGCGAGCACCATCATCATCTGGCGGCCTTCGAGCTTCGGTTCGGCTTCCACCTTGGCGATCGCCTGGGTGTCGTCCTTCACCTGCAAGAGCAGCTTCATGCCGAGTTCCTGGTGGGCCATTTCGCGACCGCGGAACTTCAGCGTCACCTTGACCTTGTCACCTTCCTCGAAGAAGCGGTTCATGGCCTTCATCTTCACCTCATAGTCATGGGTGTCGATGTTCGGACGCATCTTGATTTCTTTGATCTCGACGATCTTTTGTTTCTTGCGCGCTTCGGCGGCCTTCTTCTGGTTGGCGTATTTCAGCTTGCCCAGATCAAGAATCTTGCACACCGGCGGTTCGGAATTCGGTGCGATCTCTACCAGATCAAGACCGGCTTCGTCCGCCATGCGGAGCGCCTGGTCGATCGGAACGACGCCGACATTCTGGCCTTCGGCATCGATAAGCTGAACCCGGGGGACCCGGATTTCCTTGTTTGAGCGCGGTCCCTCTTTAACCGGGGCGTCCGCTTTGAACGGTCTGCGAATGGTCGTACTCTCCTCGAGCTATTGACGTATCTTTGGTCTGCTTGAACGGTCAGCGCGATCTCAGGCGAAGCGCTTGAAACTGTCACCGACGGCAATGTGTGAATTGCGGCGCCAGAGTCAATAGCATGGCTCGCAAGGAAAATCACCCTCTGTCGAAGCATAGGCGAATCTGTTTTAGAAGGAAATCTTGCGCCCGCCGCCGTCTTTCAAGAGGACATCCGATGTCAACAGCATCAGCCGAAACTGAAATCACGCGGATCGAGGTGGGCAGCGGTGCATCCGCGCGCACGATCGCCATGCGGATCTTTCGCACCGAGCCGCGCTCTCAGCGCCCCGCGCTCGTGTGGCTCGGCGGCTATCGCTCCGATATGACCGGCACGAAGGCCGTCGAGGTCGAGCACTATGCCCGCGCAGCCGGAACCGACTGCATCCGTTTCGACTATTCCGGCCACGGCGCCTCGGGCGGCGATTTCCGGGACGGCACGATCTCGCGCTGGATCGAGGAAAGCCTTGCGGTCATCGACCACGCCGCGCCGGCATCGCGCCTGATCCTCATAGGCTCCTCGATGGGCGGCTGGGTCGCCTTGCGTCTCATTCAGGAGCTCAAACGGCGCGGCGAGGCGGGTCGCGTCGCCGGCCTTGTACTGATCGCCCCCGCCCCGGACTTCACGGCGGAACTGATCGAACCCAATCTCACCGAGGCCGAGAAAACCTCGCTTGCCGAACGCGGCTATTTCGAGGAGCCGTCGCAATACAGCCCCGAGCCCAACATCTTTACGCGGGCGCTGATCGAGGACGGCCGCGCCAATCGCGTGCTCTTGGGCCCCGTCGAGACGGGCTGCCCGGTCCATATCCTGCAGGGCATGCGCGATCCCGATGTGCCCTACAGCCATGCGCTGAAGCTGATGGAGCACATGCCGGCGGACGATGTGGTGATGACCCTTATTCGCGACGGCGACCATCGGCTCTCGCGCGACGAGGATATTGCCAAATTGAAACAGGCGATCGGCGCGATGCTGACGCAAGCCTGACGATCGCATAGCGAGGCATCTTTTCACTGCGCGCCGCGCAATGCCATTGCGGCGCAAGCGTTATCGCCGCCAATTCTTGGCGTTTTTAACCATAACGGCCGATCCGCGAATCAGAAGATTGACTCCATCGATCTAACAATATTAACTCTTTGTTAACGATTAGAGCAGCAGTCGGGGGAAATCCTACAGAAGCTGTCGTCAACTCAGGATTGCGCGGACAGGTCCGGACAGGAAGAGCCGGTACGCCGCGTTGCAGGGGATCTGTATGACGTCTTGGACAGGGGTTAAGGCAAGCATTGCGGCTTTCTGCGCAGTATTCATTTCAGCAAACACGGCAATTCCCGCCCAGGCAGGGCCCTCTCCATGGATGCAGACCGGCTCGGTAACCTCCCAGCCGATCGGGCATTACGAGTTTTGCCAGAAATATCGCGGTGAATGCCGTGCGCGGTCCAAGACCACCGTCGCGCCGCGTGTTACCGACCGCGGCTGGGCCGTCATCCGACAGATCAATGCTCAGGTCAACCGCGAGATCACGCCCGTGACCGACCAGCAGGTTTTCGGCAGGGACGAGGTCTGGTCCTACCCGACCACCACCGGAGATTGTGAAGACTTCGCACTCGAAAAACGTCGCCGGCTGATGAAGCGGGGCTTTTCTGCCAGCCAGTTGCTGATGACCGTCGTGCGCAAGCCTGATGGCGAGGGCCATGCGGTCCTGACCGTCCGCACCGCGCAGGGCGACTTCATCCTCGACAATCTCGAAAACAGGGTGAAGCTCTGGACACAAACGCCTTATCGCTATCTGAAGCGCCAGGCGTCCTATAACAGCGGCCGCTGGGTGACCATCGACAACAGCGGCGAGATCGTCGTCGGCTCGGTCGGCAACTGACAAGCCAGAAGACGCGCTATTAAAAAGGGCCGGTTTGCGCGGCCCTTTTTTCATGTCGTTTTTCGCCACATGGCGTTACCTCGAAACTGCGGCGGCATGCATCAGGCATTGCCGATCAGGACGCCGGCGGCGAGTACCAGACTGCCGCCGAGCACGACCTGGAAGGCTGCCCTGAGGAACGGCGTCTCCATATAGCGGTTCTGGATGAAGGCGATCGCCCAAAGCTCGAAAAAGACGATCGCGGCCGCCGTCACCGTCGCCGTCCAGAAGTGCGGGATCAGATAGGGCAGCGCATGGCCGAGCCCTCCGAGCGCCGTCATGATGCCCGAGGCAAGCCCGCGCTTGATCGGTGAGCCGCGCCCGGAAAGCTTGCCATCGTCATGAGCAGCCTCGGTGAAGCCCATGGAAATGCCGGCACCGACCGAGGCCGAAAGGCCTACGAGAAAGGTCTGCCAGGTGTCCTGGGTCGCAAAGGCGGCAGCAAAGATCGGCGCCAGCGTCGAGACCGATCCGTCCATCAGGCCGGCAAGGCCCGGCTGCACGTAAGTGAGAATGAACTGCCGGCGCGACGTCTGCTCTTCCTCCGCTCGCACATCTTCGGGCGTGTGCTTCTCGCCAAGCCGGCGGGCGAGCGATTCATGCGACTTCTCGGCAATTGCGAGGTCTCCGAGCAATTTGCGCGTCGCCGCATCCCCTGTGCGCGCGGCCGCCTCGACATAGAAACGGTGGGCCGCCTCCTCCATCGCTTCCGCCTCGTCGCGCGCCTTTTCGATCGGCATCTCGGCGATCAGCCAATCGGGCTTGCGCTCCGGGAAGTCGCGCACGTGTTCGCGCCGGATGAGCGGAATGCGGTTGCCGAAACGGGCGACATGCAGGTCGATCAGCGCCTGGCGATGATGGCTTTCCTCCTCCGCCATATCCTCAAAGACCTTGGCCGAGTGCGGATATTTTGCGCGCAGCGCATCCGCATAGGCGAGATAGATGCGGCCATCGTCCTCCTCCGAGGAGATCGCCAGCGCCAGGATTTCCTGTTCGCTTAAGGAAAGAAAGGGACGCTTGAAGCGGGAGAAGAGGCGGGAAAGCATTGGTGAAACCTTCTTTAGAATAATTCTAAAAATAGGAGCCGGAACATGGAGCGTCAAGGCTCGGTGCGGGCGAGCCTTGCGGCGCAGTAACGCCCGCTCATCTCGCTGCCGCGACCTTCTCCCGCACCTAGAACAGACCCTCCCCAACCCCTCCCCACAAGAGGGAGGGCCAGGCACCGCGACACACTTCCCTGCCATTTCCAACCTTCGCGCCTGCCGTACAGGTCTGCCTGAGGCGTGAACAGAGCGGACCAGCAACCCCTTCCCCTTGTGGATGCCTTGTGGGGATGGTTGGGGAGGGGTGAAGGCTTAGGGTGAGAACTCAGATCGCGAGATTGAGCGCCCGTTCCTGGTCGATATAGGCGCGCTGCTGATCGGTGATGTAGTCGCGGACGATCGGGGCGGCGTCGCGGGAGCGCGACAATTGCATGTGGAAGACGAGCTGGCTGCCGGTGCGGAACATCATCTCCGCGCTGATCAGGTAGAACTCCCACATCCTGGCGAAGCGCTCGTCGTACATCGCGATCACCTTGTCGCGGTTTTCCTCGAAGCGCTTGCCCCAGTGAGCCAGCGTCGTCGCATAGTGCACCCGCAGGAATTCCAGATCGGTCACCCACAGGCTGTTCTGCTCGACAACCGAGAAGACTTCCGAAAGCGCCGGCGAATAGGCGCCGGGGAAGATGTATTTGCGCAGCCACGAACTCGCCATGCCGGGCGGGCTCATGTGCCCGATCGAGTGTAGCACCGCGAGCCCGTCGTCCGGCATCAACGCATTCAGCTTCTTGAAGAACTCGTCATAGTGGTGAACGCCGACATGCTCGAACATGCCGACCGAGACGATGCGATCGAAGGGGCCCTGGACGTCGCGGTAATCCTTGAGCTCGAAGCGCACGCGATCGGCCATGCCCGCCTTGCGAGCCCGCTCGGACGCGAGCGCCTGCTGCTCCTTCGAGAGCGTCACGCCCAGAACCTCGACATTCTCGAGCGCCGCCAGGTAGAGCGCCAGATCGCCCCAGCCGCAGCCGATATCGAGCACCTTCATCCCCGGCTTCAGGCAGAGTTTCGCGGCAAGCAGCCGGAGCTTGTTTCGCTGCGCCGCCTCCAGCGTCTCGTCGGGAGCGCGGAAATAGGCGCAGGAATAGAGCATGTTCTCGTCGAGGAAGAGCTTGTAGAAATCGTTGCCGAGATCGTAGTGGTGCGCAACGTTCTGCTGCGCCTTGCCCTTGGGGTTTGCCTGCTGGCGCTTGCGGAAGCGCATCTTGATTGCGCGCAAGACCTTCTGGATCGGATAGGAACCGAGCGAGAGCCGGTTGATCGAGAACAGCGTGAGAAAGTCCCGGAGCGTCGAGCCCTCCTCGAAGCGCATCGTGCCGTCCATATAGGCCTCGCCGGCCGCAAGCTCGGCATTGAAGACGAGGGTGCGGTAAAGCCGCTTGTCCGTCAGCCGCATCGTCACGTGTGGCCCGGGCTCTCCGGAGAAGACGTGGCGCTTGCCATCGGCATCGATCACCGTCAGGCGACCCTTGCGAATGAAGGACTTCATCATATGCGACAATGGGAACATGCAAAACCTCGCGTGACAGGATCGCCGAGATGAGAAAGGACGCAGTTGGCAAGCCACTTTGCGTCGCGCCCCGCTTCGGACGGCGGCATCCTAGCACCGGCTTCACAAAATGCGCCCCCTATTTGCAGGTATAGGCAGCCGAATGTGAATCGAAAACGGGGACGGCAGTCAGCGACAACCGTCCCCGTTTGATTTCCCATGCGGGTTTCTCAATCAGTCCTTGGCGCGTTCGACATAGGATCCGTCTTCCGTCGCGATGACGACGCGGGTGCCGGCCTGGATGTGCGGCGGCACGGAGGTGCGCACGCCATTCGAGAGAAGCGCCGGCTTGTAGGAGGACGACGCCGTCTGGCCCTTGACCACCGGTTCGGTCTCGGTGATCTCGAGGATGACGTGCCGCGGCAGGTCGATGGCGATCGCAACACCTTCGTGGATCGACAGCATCACGGCCATGCCTTCCTGGAGATAGGCCTTCTGGTCGCCGATGTCTTCAGCCGACATGACGAGCTGGTCATAGCTTTCCGGGTTCATGAAGTGGAACCCTTCGCCGTCTTCATAGAGAAACGTGTGTTCGCGGTCTTCGACGAAAGCGCGCTCGACCTGCTCGGTCGTGCGGTAGCGCTCGGAAACCTTCACGCCATCGGAAATGCGGCGCATGTCGACCTGCGTGACCGGCGTGCCCTTGCCCGGGTGGAAGTTCTGTGCGGTAAGCACGACATACAGCTTGCCGTCGACGTCGAGAACGTTGCCCTTGCGGACAGAAGAAGCGATGACCTTGACCATTAGTCTTCCTTGTAACAGAGGTATGCGCGACACGGCGAGCCGGGAAACCCGGCCCTGCAGGACGCGAAAACTAGGATTTCGCGCCGCAACTACCCTAAATTCGCGCAAATAGCCAGCCTGCGCCGGCTCTCTCGCGAAGAAACTTGGCACGCGAAGAAAGTTTGGACAGACCGATCATGCCGCATGCTTCTCCCTGGTGGACACCGGATGTCCATGCCGATCGGCGCCCGTTTCTGATCGGGCGCAACCGCATCCAATCGGCATTGCGGCGTTACTTCGACGAGCGGGATTTCACCGAGGTCGATACGGCGAGCCTTCAGGTATCTCCGGGCAACGAAGCCCATCTGCATGCCTTTGCAACGCAGGCGCTCGGCCACGACGGCTCCGCCCAACCGCTTTATCTTCACACCTCGCCGGAATTCGCCTGCAAGAAATTGCTTGCCGCGGGCGAAAAGCGCATCGCCTGTTTTGCCCATGTCTACCGCAACCGGGAGCGCGGGCCGCTGCACCATCCCGAATTCACCATGCTCGAATGGTATCGCGCCGGCGAGAGCTACGAGGCGCTGATGCGCGACTGCGCCGAAATCCTCGCACTTGCCGCCGAGACGACCGGCACACGCTCCCTCTCTTACCAGGGCAGGACCACCGACCCGTTTCTTGAACCGGAGCGGCTTTCGTTGGCCGAAGCCTTCGAGCGCTTTGCGGGCATCGACCTGCTCGCCTCTATCGCCGAGGACGGGGCGACGGATCGCCACCGGCTGGCCGCGGCCATGAGGGTTTCGGGCTTGCGCGTCGCCGACGATGACACCTGGGCTGACCTCTTCAGCCGCGTGCTCGTGGAAAAGGTCGAGCCAAATCTCGGTTTCGGCCGGCCGACGATCCTCGACGAATATCCGACAGCCGAGGCGGCGCTCGCCAGACCGACCGCGCGAGACCGCCGCGTTGCCGAACGTTTCGAGCTCTATGCCTGCGGAGTCGAGCTTGCCAATGCCTTCGGCGAACTGACCGATGCAGCGGAGCAGCGCCGCCGCTTCGAACTCGAAATGGCGGAAAAGGCGCGCGTTTATGGCGAAACCTATCCGCTCGACGAAGACTTCCTGTCGGCTCTCGCAATCATGCCCGAGGCGAGTGGCATCGCGCTCGGCTTCGATCGCCTGGTGATTCTGGCGACGGGGGCTTCGCGCATCGATCAGGTGCTGTGGGCGCCGGTCGCGGAGGCAAGCGCATGACTGCACAGCGCTCCATCAGAACGGCGCGCGAGCTCGTCGATGCCGGTCTTGTCGCGCCGACGGACGAGGAGGCGGTTTTCCGCGTGGCGTCGCGCTATGCCGTTTCGATCAGCCCGGCCATTGCGGATCTCATCGACCGCCAGGACCAGGACGACCCGATCGCCCGGCAATTCGTGCCGAACGCGGCCGAGCTGACGCTCACGCCGGAAGAGCGCGCCGATCCGATTGGCGACGGTTCGCACAGCCCGGTTACCGGGATCGTCCACCGCTATCCCGACCGCGTGCTGCTCAAGGCGGTGCATGTGTGCCCCGTCTATTGCCGCTTCTGTTTCCGTCGCGAAATGGTCGGGCCGCAGGGGCTCGGCACGTTGACGCCTGCCGAGCTCGACGCCGCGATCGCTTACATTGCGCACCATTCGGAAATCTGGGAAGTGATCCTCACCGGCGGCGATCCGCTGGTTCTTTCGCCCCGCCGGCTCGGCGAAATCATGGAGCGGCTCGGCGCGATCGAGCATCTCAAGATCGTCCGCTTCCACACACGCGTGCCCGTCGTCGAACCGGAGCGCGTCGATGCGGCCCTTATCGCGGCGTTGAAGGCGAGCGGCAAGGCGACCTATGTGGCACTTCATGCTAACCACCCGCGCGAGCTGACGCCCGAGGCGCGCGCCGCTTCGGCCCGCCTCATCGACGCGGGCATCGTCATGGTCAGCCAGTCGGTGCTGCTCAAGGGCGTCAACGACGATGCGAACGTGCTTGCGGAACTGATGCGCGCCTTCGTCGAAACACGGATCAAGCCCTATTACCTGCATCACCCCGATCTCGCGCCCGGCACCGGCCATTTCCGGTTGTCGATCGAGGAGGGACAGAAACTCGTCGCCGCGCTTCGCGGCCGCGTTTCCGGCCTCTGCCAGCCGACCTATATCCTCGACATCCCCGGCGGTCACGGCAAGGCCGTCATCAGCGCAAGCACGATCGCTGCGGAAGGGGGCGGCTGCTACACCATCACCGATTTCCGCGGAAACGAGCACGCCTATCCGCCCGGCGGCTGACTTCCGAAAAATTCGCAGCGCACGTCACAGGCGCCGACGGTCAATCGTCAACTGGTCGAAAGCTTCAATTGACCTCAATGGAGACAGACCATGACCGATATGAAAGCCGTGCGTTACGAACAGGAAATCCCGGATGTGCTCGACGCGCTTGCCGGCGTGCACACCAAAATGGACAGCCACGGCCTCGACCGGACGATCCACCACCTCGTGCAGCTGCGTGCCTCGCAGATCAACCGTTGCGGCTTCTGCGTGAAGATGCATACGAAGGAAGCCCGTGCCGACGGCGAGACGAGCGAACGGCTCGACCGCATTATCGTCTGGGACCAGGTCGGCGATTTCTCCGAGCGTGAAAAGGCCGCCCTCGCCTGGACCGAGGCCTTGACGGAACTCGAACCCCGGACGGATTTCGCCAGTCTCCGTGCCCGGCTTCGCGAGCACTTCAGCGACAACGAGATCAGCGTCATCACCTCGACCGTGGCAATGATCAACCTTTGGAACCGCATCCAGATTTCGAGGCACTGACATGGTTCGCAACGACAAGGGCCGCATGTTCGAGGAGGCGCAACCGCGCCTCCTCGGCCTCGCCTACCGCATTCTGGGTTCGCGTGCGGATGCCGAGGATGCTGTGCAGGACACGTTTCTGAAATGGCAGGCGACCGATCTTTCCGCGGTCGAAAATCCGGCCGCCTGGCTCACCACCGCCTGCACGCGCCGTTGCCTCGATCTGCTCAAATCCGCGCATCGCAAACGCGTCGACTATGTCGGCGCGTGGCTGCCGGAACCGATCCACACCGCAAGCGACGACAATGTGGAGGAGAAGCTTGCGCTCACCTCCTCCCTCACGACCGCATTCCTGCTGATGCTCGAGCGGCTGACGCCCAAGGAACGCGCTGCCTATCTGCTGCATGAGATTTTCGGCCAGCCCTATGACGAGATCGCCGAAACGCTCGACATGCAGGAGGCAGCCACACGCAAGCTGGTCTCACGCGCGAAATCCAACATCGGTGTGGTCCGGACCAGACATGCGACACCGCGCGAACGGCAGGAGGAACTGCTTGCCGCCTTCCACAACGCCATTCACGGCGGCAACATTGCCGGCCTTTCAGCGCTGCTGTCGGCCGACGTGAAGCTCACCGCCGATGGTGGCGGCAAGGCCGCGACCGTGCTCGGCATCGTTGCCGGCAAGGAGACCGTCATGGCCTTCATTGCCGAGCGCCTGACCGAATACTGGTCGCACTACCAGTGGGAAACCGCCGAGCTCAATGGCGGACGAGGCATCGTCCTCAGGAGCGATGGCGACATCGCCGCAACGGTTTCCTTCGGCTACGACCACGACGACCGGGTGGCCGATATCTTCATCGTCCGCAATCCGGACAAGCTCGCTCATCTTGACGACGCAGCCGTCCATTGAGACGGTCGCGGATCAACGAGGCTCAACATGCTCGACAAGACCAAGAACGCCGCGGCCGCGTCCGATGCCGGCTGGCTCACCCTTTTCTTCGGCGGTAATGCCATCCATTCGCTTGTGCTCAGCGGCGGCGTCGCGTTGCACGCGCTCAACATCTATATCGTCACGACCGTCATGCCATCCATCGTGCGGGACATCGGCGGGCTCGGCTATTATGCCTGGAGCACGACGCTTTTCGTTGCCGCGTCCATTCTCGGTGCGGCGCTCTCGGCGCGGCTGCTCGGTCGGGCCGGTGCCGGGGGCGCCTATGCCGTCGCTGCGCTGGTTTTCGGACTGGGCTCGCTCACCTGCGCCGTCGCACCCGGCATGGCCCTGCTGCTTGCCGGCCGCGCAATCCAGGGCTTCGGCGGCGGGCTTCTCTACGCACTCGCCTATGGCGTCATCCGCATGGTCTTCCCGGCCGCGCTCTGGGCCCGCGCGATCGGGCTCATATCCGCCACCTGGGGCACGGCGACGCTCGTCGGCCCAGCCGTCGGCGACATCTTTGCCGAATACGGCGCGTGGCGGGCTGCCTTCTGGTCGCTGCTGCCCCTGACGGCAGTGCTCGCGACCCTCGCCCTCTCCACCCTGCCGCGGACGACGTCGGGTGCGCGCGGTCCACTGCCGCTGACGCAGCTTGCGCTTCTCATCGGCATCGTCCTGGTACTCTCGGTGAGCGGAACCCTTACGGCGACCGCCGAACAGATCGCCGGCGTCAGTGCCGCGCTCGTTCTCTTCGCAATGCTCATCGCCGGCGAACGCCGCGCGGCGGCGCGGCTGTTGCCGCAGGGCGCTCTCAACCCTCGCTCGCCGCTCGCGGCGCTCTATGCGACCATTGCACTGGCCATGATCGGCATGCAGCCGGAGATTTACGTTCCCTATCTATTGCAGGAACTGCACGGGCGATCTCCCCTCGCTGCCGGTTACATTGCCGCATTGATGGCGCTCGGCTGGACGGCCGGCTCGATGACAAGCGCCCATTGGGAAGGCAGTCGCGCGCGCAAGACGATTACTGCCGGCCCGTTCTTCGGCCTTGCCGGTCTCCTGACGATCGCCGCCTTCATGCCAATGATATCGGGTGGATTCGCCGCGATCGCGGTGCCGCTGTGCCTCGGCATCGCTGCGGTCGGCTTCGGCATCGGGGTTGCGTGGCCGCACATCGTCACGGCGGTCTATGCCGCAGCGCCCGCTGGCGAGGAGGAAAAGGCGGCAGCGTCGATCACCACGATCCAGCTCTTCGCCGCATCTCTCGGCGCCGCACTTGCCGGCATGACGGCCAACCTTGCCGGCATTGGCGAGGGCACGGCGGCGGGCGCCACCTCGGCAGCGATCTGGCTCTTTGGGCTCTTCGCACTCGCGCCGGCTTCGGGCGTCGTCTCTGCCCGGAGGGCGCTTGGCGCAGGCCCCAACCGACATATGCAGAACCAAGACATGCATTAGTGCCGGGAACGCGGCCGGCACTGCAGACGCGCCGGGAGAGGCTTCGGCGAAGATGGTCTGCATCCCCGAAAGGAAAAGGGCCGCGCGGCATGCCGGCGGCCCTTGTCGTATCCGTGATCTTGCGATCAGCCCTGCTTGATCGGAGCGATCGAGATTTCGACGCGGCGGTTTTGCGCACGGCCGGCCTCGGTGGCGTTCGACGCGATCGGCCGCTCCATGCCGTAGCCCATGGTGGAAATGCGGCGCTGGTCGATGCCGCGGCTGCCGAGATAGTTGGCAACCGAAGCCGCGCGGCGCTCGGAGAGAGCCTGGTTGTGGGCGGCGCTGCCGGTCGAATCGGTGTGGCCGTCGACGTCGATCAGCGTGCGGTTGAACTTGCGCAACACGATCGCAACCGAATCGAGCGTCGAATAGAAGTCCGGGATCACCTGGTCGCGGTCGGTCGCGAAGGTGATGTTCGACGGCATGTTGAGGATGATACGGTCACCCGCACGCGTCACCGACACGCCCGTGCCCTGCAACTGGGCACGCAGCTCCGCTTCCTGCTGATCCATGTAGTTGCCGACCAGACCGCCGCCGAGCGCGCCGATGCCGGCGCCGACAAGCGCGGCATCACGTCGTCCCGCGGCGCTGCCGCCGACCAGAAGACCGGTTGCGGCACCAAGGCCCGCGCCGATCAGCGCACCGCCCGCCGTATTCGACATCTTCTGCTCGCCCGTATAGGGATCGGTGGTGGTGCATCCGGAAAGATAGACGGCCGCAATGGCCAGGATGGCGCATTTCTTGATCATCGAATCGATTGTCCCCATTGGTGCTCGAAGGGCTTCATACTATCGATTAAGGCAGGAAGATGAAGAGCCATTCCGTTAGCACTGCAACCGTCGGAATAGCCTTTGATGTTGCACGGCGGCAACGGTCGCGGCAGTCGGATGAAACGGCCGATCGCCGCCACATTGCTGTCCAGAGCACGCGCTAACCGATCCTTCACATGCCCGTGCTACACGGGGCCGCTGCATGGCATCTTAAGGACAAACCCATGCAGCCGATGAGAGTGTTACAGCGACCTTTGTGCCTCTGAAAGACGCGTGGCGCTGTAAGGGGTCAGACAAGCGGGGACAACGGCATGGCGATCGAGTTCGGCGACACGGAACGCAGTCTCAGTGACACGCTGAACGGCATGATCGCCTCGATCAAGGGCAATACGATCACGCTGCGCGAGCTTATGATCGGAATCGGCGAGCATGGTTTTCTGCTCCTTTGCGCGCTTCTGACGTTGCCGTTCCTGATTCCGGTTTCGATTCCGGGCGTCAGCACCGTGTTCGGCGCGGCAATCATCCTTATCTCGCTGGCAATCACACTCAATCGCCTTCCCTGGCTGCCGCAACGCATCCTTGATCGAAAGATCGAAACCGAGAAGCTCGTGCCGACGCTCAAAAAGGGAGCCGCATTCGTCTCCAAGCTCGACCGTTTCGTGCGGCCGAGGCTGAGCTTTCTCACGCAAGGCGCATTCATGAACCGCTTCAACGGGCTGATGATCATGGCCGGCGGTGTGCTCCTGATGTTTCCACTCGGACTTATTCCGCTGTCGAACACGCTGCCCGGCATCGCGATCCTGCTCTTGTCGCTGGGCATCATCCAGCGCGACGGCCTGATGGTGGCCGGGGGCTATCTTTTCCTTATCGCGACGACGATCTATTTCGCCGTTCTCGCCTATCTGGCCCTTGCCGCCGGTCAGGGCCTTTCTCACTTCTTCGTTTCGTGAGCGGAAAACCGCCGAATACAGGTGGCGGGCTCGTGAAACTGCCTTAAAGCGCGAGATGCTTGTAGAAGAAGGTCGTGTCGCAATAGCGGCCATCCGGCATCAGCGCATAGTCGGGAACGACGCCGGCGCGCATCCAGCCGAAGCGGTCATAGATCGCCTCCGCCGGCTCACCGGTGGCAGTGTCGAGCACCAGCACCCGGCGGCCGCGCTTCACCGCTTCCGCTTCGGCTTTGTCCATCAGCCGGCGCGCAAGACCGAGGCCCCGGGCATCCCGGTGGACGAGCAGCTTCTTGATGTCGGCGCGGTGCGGCTGGTTTGGCATGGTCCCGATGCCGAGTTGCACTGTACCGACGACCCGGCCGTCGACATCGGCAGCAATCAGCACCGTTTCGCCTCGGGCGACGGAGGCGCAAACCGCCTCCCAGAAAGGCAAGGCATCCTTCGGTGCGAAAGGCTGCATGAAGCCGACCGACGCGCCACCCTCGACGCAATCGGAAAGGATCTCGGCAAGCGCCGGCAGAGCGGCGCGGGTTTCTTCTTCGCAGAGCACGCGGATGTTTATTTCAGACATGGCTAGACCTTGGTGCGGCAGAGAATGACGGCGTAGTGTGCCGGTTCGTCATGAGGGTTATGAAAGACATGCGCCTCTTCCAGCCCCATGAAGAGGCAGTCGCCCGCCTCGAGCAGATGGGATCCGCCCTCCATGGTCAGTTCGAGCCGGCCGGAAAAGAGCCAGAGGTGCTGCGTGATGCCGCGGTCGGCCGGCTGGCGCTCGAAGACGACCCGAGCATGGGGCGGAAACTCGACCTCGACGATATCGACCGGTGAGCCGACCCCTTCCGGCGAGACAGACCGGCGCAAATATCCGCTTTCCGGATCGCGCCAGAGCCGCTGATCCGCGCGCCGCGCCACCGGTGAGGCATCCTTCACGTCGAAGGCGAAGAGCGCCGAAAGCGTCGTGCCGAGCGCGCTGCAAAGCTTTGCCAGAAGCTGCGCCGTCGGGCTTGTTTCGCCGCGTTCGATGCGCGATATCATCGCCCGGCTGACGCCCGAGCGCGTGGCGAGATCGTCGAGGGTCAGCGCCTGCTCGCTTCGCAGTTGCCGCACCCGTTCGCCGATGGCCCGTTCGAGAGGGTCGTTGAGATATTCCATTATTTGAGATTGCATTTCTCATATAGTGGAGTCAAGACGCCGCCGGCCTCCAAAATAAATTTTGCCGATGGCGCTTTGACGACAACATGCCGGCGCGTCCGGCGCTATGGTTGCCGACGAGCGGTAATTCGCAAACGCATTGTTCTTCAATAGTTTAGAAATTTCTTGTCGAGGGGGGCAGCATGGACGTTGCGGAAGCCAGTTACAGATCTCCCTCCTCGCTTCTATCGATCGCCAGCATCGTCGTCTCGATGACGGCGGTCGCGATCGGCAACGGCATGATGCTCGCCTATGTGCCTTTCGTGCTGACACGGTCCGAGGCACCGGACTGGGTTCCGGGCGCAGCCGTGACCGCCATTGCCTTCGGCGGGCTCGTCGGCTGCGTGATCGCCGGACCGCTCATCCGCCGTGTCGGCCATGCCCGCGCGTTCTCCTGTTCAATGGCCCTCGTGATCCTCGCTGCGCTGCTGATCAGCCTTGGCGTCCATCCCCTGCTCTGGGTGTTCGCGCGCTGCCTCTACGGTGCGGCCGGCAATACCAATTTCATCATCAGCCAGAGCTGGCTGAACCACGCCAGCGAAAACCACTGGCGCGGCAAGGCGATGGCGCTGTTCTACATGGCCTATGTGATCGGCCTCGGCGCCGGCGCCTGGCTCTTCGGCCAGATCCCTGCGGAAGGCAACCTTGCGCCGATCATCACGATCTTCTTCACAACGATCGCGATCCTGCCGATCGGCCTCACCCGCCTGCCGACGCCGCCGGCGCCCGCCAAGGTCAGCATCGACATTCCGATGGCGTGGCGAAATTCTCCCGTCGCCTTCGTCGGCATCCTTGCAGCCGGCGGGCTTTCGATGGTCGTGCAGGGCTTCACGCCGATCTATGCCGCCGCCAACGACGTCAGCCAGAAGGACGTGGCGGCGCTGATGTTCGTCATGCAGTTCGGGCTGATGTTCATCCAGTATCCGATGGGCGCTCTTTCCGATCGGATCGATCGCCGTGTCGTGTTGATCGCCACCTGCGCGCTGATCGTCGCCGCCGGACTTGCGGCGCTCAGCGTCTCCTTCGCCAACCTCATCCTGCTGATGCTGGTCTTCGCGCTCTTCGCCGGTGCGGTCGAGACGGTCTACTCGATCGCCAATGCGCATGCCAACGACCGCGCCGACCCGTCCGATTTCGTGCCGCTCGCCAGCACCATGCTCGTTGCCTGGTCGACATCTGCGACCATCGTTCCGATGCTTGTCACCATGCTGACGCCGGTCCTGGGGCAGCGCACCTTCATTTACGCCGCCATGGCGGTGGCGCTGCTTTATGCCGCCTTCGTGTTCTTCCGCCTTGGCAGCCGCGAGAGAGTGCCACCGCAGCTCTGCGAAAGTTTCGAATTGAAGAGCGCGCAGGTGCCGAACGCCGGCGCGTTGATCAAGATCGAAACACAGGCCGAGCAGGTGTCAGCGGGCACGAGACTATAGTGAACAAAGCCCTCATTTCCCGCTTTGCGCCGCCTGATCGCGCTGCTATATGCGGCCCATGAGCACAACATCTTCCAAGACGCCCCTGTCGCATATCCGCAACTTCTCGATCGTGGCCCATATCGACCACGGCAAATCGACGCTCGCCGACCGGCTGATCCAGTCGACCGGTGGTCTTGCCGAGCGCGAAATGTCCGAGCAGGTGCTGGACAGCATGGATATCGAGCGCGAGCGCGGCATCACGATCAAGGCCCAGACCGTGCGCCTGCACTACAAGGCCAATGACGGCGAAACCTATGTGCTGAACCTCATCGACACGCCCGGCCACGTCGACTTCGCCTATGAAGTCTCGCGCTCGCTTTCAGCCTGCGAGGGTTCGCTGCTCGTGGTCGATGCCAGCCAGGGTGTCGAAGCCCAGACGCTCGCCAACGTCTACCAGGCGATCGACAACAACCACGAGCTCGTCACCGTGCTCAACAAGATCGACCTGCCGGCGGCCGAACCGGAGCGCATCAAGGAGCAGATCGAGGAAGTGATCGGCATCGACGCTTCCGACGCCGTGCTGATCTCGGCCAAGACCGGCCTCGGCATCCCGGACGTGCTCGAGGCGATCGTCCAGAAGCTGCCGGCCCCGAAGAGTTCGGGCGGCGAGAAGGCGCCGCTGAAGGCGCTGCTCGTCGACAGCTGGTACGACACCTATCTCGGCGTCATGGTGCTCGTGCGTATCATCGACGGCGTGCTGACCAAGGGCCAGACCATCCGCATGATGGGCACCGGGGCGAAATACACGATCGAGCGCGTCGGCGTGCTGACGCCGAAGATGGTCGCGATGGATTCGCTCGGGCCCGGTGAGATCGGCTTCATCACCGCCTCGATCAAGGAAGTGGCCGACACCCGCGTCGGCGATACAATCACCGAGGACAAGCGCCCGACGTCGGAGGCGCTACCGGGCTTCAAGCCGGCGCAGCCGGTGGTGTTCTGCGGCCTATTCCCGGTCGATGCCGCCGATTTCGAGGAACTGCGCGGCGCCATGGGCAAGCTCAGGCTCAACGACGCCTCGTTCTCGTTCGAAATGGAATCCTCCGCCGCCCTCGGCTTCGGCTTCCGCTGCGGCTTCCTGGGGCTTCTGCATCTGGAAATCATCCAGGAACGGCTGTCGCGCGAGTTCGACCTCGACCTCATCGCGACCGCCCCCTCGGTCGTTTATCAGCTGACGATGACCGACGGCACCGAGAAGGAACTGCACAACCCGGCCGACATGCCGGACGTCGTCAAGATCTCCGAATTCCGCGAGCCCTGGATCCGGGCGACGATCCTGACGCCGGACGAATATCTCGGCGGCATCCTAAAACTCTGCCAGGACCGGCGCGGCATCCAGACGGAACTGACCTATGTCGGCAACCGGGCGATGCTCACCTACGACCTGCCGCTCAACGAAGTGGTCTTCGATTTCTACGATCGCCTGAAGTCGATCTCCAAGGGCTACGCCTCGTTCGACTACAACCTCTCGGACTATCGCGAGAGCGACCTCGTCAAGATGTCGATCCTGGTCAACGGCGAGCCGGTCGATGCGCTTTCGATGCTCGTCCACCGCTCGGCCGCGGAAAAGCGCGGTCGCGTCATGTGCGAGAAGTTGAAGGACCTGATCCCGCAGCACATGTTCCAGATCCCGATCCAGGCCGCAATCGGCGGCCGCATCATCGCCCGCGAGACCGTCAGGGCGCTCCGGAAGGACGTGACGGCGAAGTGCTACGGCGGCGACGCCACCCGCAAGCGCAAGCTTCTGGAAAAGCAGAAGGAAGGCAAGAAGCGCATGCGCCAGTTCGGCAAGGTGGAGATTCCGCAGGAGGCATTTATCGCGGCGCTCAAGATGGGCGATGAGTGATCGTTTGCTTCCAGTAAAGGTGCGCATATAATGTGCGCATCTTCATCGAGGCGAATATGACACGATCAACCGCAAGACGGCCAACCAATCTCTCGCTGGACGGCGATTTGCTTTCAAAGGCGCGCGATCTGAAAATCAACGTTTCGCGCGCGGCGGAAGAAGGCATCGCGCAAGCGATCAAGACCGAACGAGAAAAGCTCTGGCGTATTGAGAACGCGAAGGCGATCACCGATGCCAACGCCTTGGTCGAAAAGCGGGGCCTGCCGCTGGCGAAACATCGGCAGTTCTAATGGCCCGCTTCCATGTCTATCGTTTGAAGCAGGGCGACACATTGGTGGTCGACCTGCAAGCCGATCTGTTCGAGGCATTGAACACGAGGATCATGGCGCCGCTCATTCCGGCATCCGAATTCGATCAGGTGATGTCACGCCTTAACTCGAGCACGAAAATCGACGATAAAAATTACGTCATTGCGATCCATCTCATGGCCGCAATACACTTGAGCGAACTCGGCGACATGGTCACAGACCTATCGAGCCAGCGCGACGATATCGTCACGGCCACGGATTTTGTATTACAAGGCTTCTGATACGACCTCGCTACAGCAAATAGCACTTCGAACTACGATCGACCGGCCGACCATCCTGCAGCGGCACCGCCTTGTCGACCTTGTAATCGATAAAGCCCATCTTGCCGTAATAGGCCAAGCCACCGATGTTATCCGCGCGAATCGTGGCATTGATCGCCTGGAAGCCGGCGGCGCGCGCATATGCCTTGGTGGCAGTAAAGAGCGCCATTCCGGCGCCACGAACCTTCGCATGTGGCCGGGCAAAAGTTCCGATATCCACCCAGCCATCCGGAAGCCCGGCCCAGCGCTCCAATCCCTGAAAGGCGCAAGCCCGGCCATCCGCATCCTCGGCGACATAACAGCTGACGAAGCCGGGACAGGTCAGAAAATGCGCGGCGAAGCTCTCGTCGGTAAACGGCGTTTCGTGGGCGGTGGTGCCGCCGATCCGGATGATCTCGTTCAGAAAGGCGCGGAGCGTCGGAATGTCGTCGGCATGCGCCGGACGGACATTTATCGCCACGTTATCTGTCATTGACAAAAGTCCCCTGTTCTTTCCTTCGAGCGTGACTACCGAACCCGCGCCGGATTCCCCACCACCGTCGTACCCGGCGCCACATCCCGCGTCACCACCGCGCCCGATCCGACGATCGCGCCGTCACCGATCGTCACTCCGGCGAGAATGATCGCGCCGCCGCCGATCCAGACGTTTTCGCCGATCGTCACGGGGCGGGCGGTTTCCAACCCCTCGCGGCGCAACGCCGGGTCCTTGTGGTGTTCGGCGCAATAGATGTGCACGCCCGGTCCCAGCATCGTATCGGTGCCGATGACGACGGGCGCGCTGTCGAGGATGGTGCAGCCGGCGTTCAGGTAGACGCGGGCGCCGAGTTCAATGTTGATGCCGTAGGAACAATGGAACGGCGCCTCGACGAAGGCGTCGGCGGCAGCGGCGGCAAAGAGCTCCCTCAAGGCCGGGGCCAGACTGCCGCGCTCGTCCGGCGTGAGCGTATTGTGCTGGTGAACCGCCTTGCGCGCTCGATCACGCAATTGGTCGAGTTCCGGATCGAGGCAGCGGTACCACTCGCCCGCCGCCATTTTTTCACGCTCGCTTCCCGTCATGGGCGCGCCTGTCCTTTCGACTTGGCATAGGCGCGATCGCGCCGCTCCAGGCTCTCCTTCGGCCACAGCGCCTGCATGTCGTAATATTCCTCGAATGCCTTGGCGCCCGCCGGCAACGCCACCCAGTCGAGTTTCGAGCGCGTATAGATGTGCACGTCCGGCGGAAAATCCGATGGCCGGTCGAGCGTTGCGATGCGGACGAAGGTCAGCCAGTTGCGGCGGCCATAGTCGCTCCAGAGCGCTGACTGGCAGTCGGCACAGCGATAGACGTCGTGCGGGCGGCCGCTGTCGGTCGACAGTGAGACCATCACGGGCTCGCCCTTGAGCATTTCGACGTTTTCCGCCTCGATGATGCCGTTGATCGCGAAAGCGCTTCCCACCTGCCGCTGGCAATCGCTGCAATGGCAACAGTGGACAAACATCGGCCGCGCCTTCAGCCGATAACGGATGCGACCGCAAAAGCATCCGCCCTCAATCGCTTCGCTCATGACCAAACCTCCTCCGAGATTGCGTTGCCGCACGACGGACGGCCGGAGAGGCGACCGCCGCGGGCTAGATTGACCACGGCCGCCGCCACTGTTCAAGAGGCGAATGGCGGCCTTGACTTCGCCGGCGAACTTTCCGACCTTTGGTCCATGCCGACGCTTGCGATCCATTTCCGCTGTTCTTTCCGGGTCTGCCCTATCGCAGGAACATGACCCCGGCCCGGATGCGTGCGCTCTCCGGGGAAGGGGAGCCTTTCGCATTGAGACCGTCTGCGGCCATTCCACAGACCGGAGTGCGGCGAGCGCAAAACATTTCATAGGAACAATCGCGATCATGGCGCCTCTGTAGCGCCGCGGGCCTCGTCAGAGGGCGCAAAACGCTGCAGCAATTGAATTGCCGCATGTATTTCTCTTCGAGGAAACAGGTGGTGGAGGCGACCATGCGCCCAAGCACGGATCTCATCATGGCGGATAAAGCAACCCGCACGAAACTTCCACCAATCATCATCAATGCCGAGGACCACGCGCGCCTTACTGCGCTCGCTTCGTCGGTGCTCGACCGCATACCCGATGTCGCCGAGGCGCTGCTTTCGGAACTCGAACGGGCACGCGTCGCTACATATGACTTGCCGATGGACAGCGTGCAGATGGGCTCGATCGTCGCCTTCGACGCCGACAATGGCTTTGCCAAGGAAGTGACGCTGGTCTATCCCGGCGAGGCCGATATCGAAGCGGGCAGAATTTCGGTGCTGACGCCGATCGGCGCGGCGCTGATCGGCCTTTCCGTCGGACAGTCGATCGACTGGCTCGACCGGGCGGGAAAGGCGCATCGCATGACGATCCGCAGCGTCGCCCGATAATGTTGATCGTGATGAGGAGTGACGCGGCCGGCGAGCGGCCGCGTCTAAGGATCAGAACTGCTTGCCAAGCTTGGCGTCCACCGACTGGCTGTTGGCGCCACGAACGGCAAAGAAGAAGGTGATTGCAGCCCAAAGGATCGATTTCTCGGCGCCGCCGAGGCCCTGGCCCTGCACGATGCCATGGAAATAGACGGTGACCAGCAGCACGATGGTGGCCGCGAAAGCGGCGGGGCGGGTCAGAAAGCCGATGGCGATGAAGATGCCGCCGAAGAATTCGGTGGCGGAGAGGAGCGGCGACCAGAAGACGCCGGGATAGAAGCCAAGGCCTTCCACCATGCCGACGGCACCGAAGGGATTGATGATCTTGCCGTAACCGTGGGTGACGAGCAGCGCACCCGCGAGCACGCGCAGCAGCGTTTCGGCGAAGGTGTCGAGCGGCAGATAGATCTTTTCGAGTGCCGGCAGGATCGCACGCGGGCGGTCGGTCGTGGCGGTGGTGTCGGTCATGATTTCCTCTGGAATCGGTTGCACTGCAGCAATTCTCTTGCCAAGCGCCGTTCACAATTCAAGGCTCCCTCCGATAAAAACATGACTATCAAAGTTGACATGTATGTGATCTGTGCGTGAAAGCCCGGTTGTTGCGACCCCGGCGCGCCGATATGTTTGAAATCCAATGCAAAACAGGAAGCATGAGATGAGCGAAAAGCCTCGCGTCACGATCCTTTACTGCACCCAATGCAACTGGCTGCTGCGCGCCGGCTGGATGGCGCAGGAGCTGCTGTCGACCTTTGGCGATGCGCTCGGCGAAGTCGCGCTGATCCCCGGCACGGGCGGCAATTTCGAGATCCGCGTCGATGGCGAGCTCGTCTGGGAGCGCAAGCGCGACGGCGGCTTCCCCGGGCCGAAGCAGCTGAAGCAGCGTATCCGCGACGTGATCGAGCCCGACCGCGATCTCGGCCATGTCGACAGGAGTTGAGCCTGGACTTCGGTATCCTCTCCGGCGTCTTTGCCGCGGCCTTCCTGTCGGCGACCTTGCTCTTCGGCCTTTCGGAAGCGGCGGTCGTCGCGGCGGCGCTTGCCGGCGAGACAAGCCGCACAGCGCTCTTACTGGCGGCGACCGCGGGCAACGTGCTTGGCGCCGTCCTAAACTTCGCGCTCGGCCGCTTTCTCATCCGTTTCGCGGACCGCCGCTGGTTTCCGGTATCGCCGCCCGCGCGGCGGAAGGCCGAAGCGCTGTTCCAGCGCTATGGCCGGCCCGTCCTGCTTTTTTCCTGGCTGCCGGTCGTCGGCGATCCGCTGACGCTTGTCGCCGGGCTGCTGAAGACGCCGCTCACGCTGTTTCTGATCTTCGTGACGCTCGGCAAGGCGGCGCGCTATGCCGCCGTCCTGTGGCTGATACCGTGAACATCAGCTATGCGCAAAAATGTCCGTTTCTTCCCAGCCGAGCAGATCGAGCTTCGCGCGTGTCGGCAGGAAGGCGAAGCAGGCCTCGGCATGCTCCATGCGGCCATCGCGCAGGAGGCGTGCCGTCAACTTGTCGCGCAGCGCATGCAGGTGAAGCACGTCGGAAGCGGCATATTCCAGCTGGGCCGGTGAAAGAATATCGGCCGCCCAATCCGAGGACTGCTGCTGCTTGGAAATGTCGATGTCGAGCAATTCCTTGAGATTATCCTTCAGCCCATGCCGGTCGGTATAGGTGCGCGTCAGCCGTGAAGCGATCTTGGTGCAGAAGACGGGCGTCGTCGTCACCCCGAAAGTGTGGAAGAGCACGGCGATATCGAAGCGGCCGAAGTGGAAGATCTTCAGGCGCGCCGGATCGGCGAGCATCGCAACGAGGTTCGGCGCTTCTTTCTGACCGGCGGCGATGCGGATCACGTCGGCGGTACCGTCACCTGGCGACAGCTGCACCACGCACAACCGGTCGCGGCGGGGGATGAGGCCGAGCGTTTCCGTGTCGATGGCGATCGCGCCGGTGTAGCGGGCCGCATCGGCCGCGGAAATATCGCCTTCGTGGAACCGTATTGCATTCGCCATCGAAAATCCCCAGATCAACCAGTCAAGTGAATTGGAACACAGTTGGCCTATAGCGCAAGTTTGCCGGAGGCAATACCGTACATTTCCCGTCCGGTCCTGCCGATCCCCTCCTCAGAAAGCCCGAGAGCATGATTTCGCTTCGATCCGTCCTGGTGCCTGCCTCCACTGCCTTCCTCCTGGAGATCTCGACAGGCGCTGCGCTTGCGACAGAAGGCGCGCCGCAGTTTGCTCAAGCCTATAATGACCTTCCGGGCGTCCGGGCCGAGGATCCGTTGCAGGATCCGCCGAGGGTGGCTTGCGAGCAGGTCTTCGTCGACCGCTGGGCGCCGTTCGAGTCCTCGCGTGGGCCGGGCTACGACACGGTCTACAAATGCCGCGAGGGTGATGGTCCGGTCTTCAGGGGAAGTCGACTGCCACCCTCGCTCGAACGGCAAAAGCGCGGCTTGAACTATTAGCCGGGCGGATTCTGCTTTAGGCGGCCGCAGGCAAGCTCACGTGGCGCCCGACGACCGTAAGCAATAGCTTACGCTTTATGGAGCGGGCCGAGGACCTCCTTAGCTCCCCGGCTCGCCAATTAACAAGTTCTATGCAAACGCCGTGCAATGCTGCAGATTGACGGCGAACTCACAAACGGGAAAACGCATGCGCGGCTCCGACGAGAACAGGCACCCCGCGATCTGGACGCATTCTCTCCGATCCCTGTTTGCCCTCGTGATGGTTGCCATGCTCATCGTGGTATCCGCAACGCTGGTCGGCCTTGATTACCGTCGCTCGCGCGATGCCGCGATCGAAGATGCCGAAACGAACATGCGCGCCTTTGTCGGTCGACTCGTCGACCGGCTCGGGGTCCTTTCCGGCGACACCTCGGCATTGGTCAGCCTTGTGGCGTCGGTGGCGAATTCCTTCCTCGTGCCTCCCCCGGAGCGCCTGAACGACAAGATCGCGATCATGCGCGAAGGCATCATGCGGTCTCCGCATATCGATGGCATCTATGTCGGCTATCCAGATGGCACGTTCTTCCAGGTCGTCGATCTGGCGATGCCGGCGTGGCGCATGGCGCTCGATGCGCCGCGCGGCGCGACGCTTGCCGTGCGCTCCATGGAAAAGGACGCCGAAGGAAAGCCCGTCAACCGCGTCCTGTTTCTAGATGCAGCCGGCATACAATTCGCCGAACGCCGGTCAACGCCGACTGGCTTCGACCCGCAAACCCGCCCCTGGTATCAGGCAGCCGTCGACGGGAAAGTTCCCGTACCGACCGGGCCTTACGAAATGGCCACGACCGGCAAGCTCGGAATGACGATATCGCAAGCCCATCACGGGAACGGAAAGATCGTCATCGGCGCCGACGTCGTTCTCGACACGATCACCGACTTCCTGTCGCGCGAGCGGCTCACCGACGGCTCCGTTTCGTTCATTCTCGACGCAGTCGGGCGGCCGATCATCCACTCCGATCCCGCCATGATGCGGCGTATCATGGCGGCAAAACAGAAGTATGACCCGGTCACTGCGCCGCAAAACGATCCCCTCATCGAAAGCATCCGGCTCAATCCGCCTCCCCCGGGCAAGGCAAGCTTCGTCGATGTCGGCGATCGCACCTATCTCGTGGTGGTGACGCCGCTGGCATCGGCCCTGCTGCTTTCCGGACATCGGGTCGTCGTCGCCGCCCCTCTCGACGAGCTGATGGCGACGGCCAACACCGCCCTGCTCCAGGGCCTCGCGGTTTCGGGTGCCGTCGTGGTGCTTGCCGTCCTCAGCGCTCTCGTTCTCGCGCATCTGATCACGAAGTCCCTGCACCAGCTGACCGCCAGCGCCAACCGGCTGCAGGATCTCGACTTCACCACGCCGATCGACGTGCCGTCGCACGTCACGGAGATCTCGACGCTCAATGGCGCGATGAACAAGGCCCGCGACGCGATCTTCACCTTCGCACTCTACGTGCCCAAGGAACTGGTGCGCCGAGGCATCGAGTCCGGGCAATTCGGCGGCCGCGCCGCCTGGCGTCAGGAAGTGACGGCGCTTTTCACGGACATCTACGATTTCACCACGATCAGCGAGCGCCACGCGCCGGAGGAGGTGGTGGCGATGCTTTCGGAATATTTCGACATTTTCAGCGAAACAGTGCATGCCCACAACGGCACCATCATCCAGTTCCTCGGCGACTCGGTCTTCGCCATGTGGAACGCGCCGATCGCCGACGAACGCCACGCCGAACACGCCTGTCGCTGCGCTCTCGCCGTCGAGGAGAGGCTGCAGGCATTCAACGAAAAGCAGAAGGCCAAGGGCCTTCCGGAATTCCGCACCCGTTTCGGCATTCATACCGGCACCGCCGTCGTCGGCAGCGTCGGCGCGAAGGAGCGGCTGCAATATACGGCGATGGGCGACACGGTGAATGTCGCCTCGCGGCTTGAAGGCATGAACAAGAATTACGGCACGACGATCATGGCGAGCGGCGCGGTCGTGGCACAATGTCGGGACGTCATCACATTCCGTCCACTCGGCTCGGCACAGGCCAAGGGGCGGGCAACTGCCTTGGACATCTACGAGGTCCTGGCAGCGGGCCCTGTCGCCGAAGTGAAAATGGACGAAGCGCAAACCGGAACGGCGGCGTAGGCGTTGGTCGTCCTTGGCTGGCTGCATCGACTCGGGGGGTGCTGGATTCCAGCCGCACGCGTGAGCAGCTGTTTGGCGCAATCGGCCCCAAATGGCGAATTCAGTACAGTGCAGACGTTCGCGCGTGAGAGATCGGGCACTTGCGTGACCGCGTCAGATTGAAAGGGCGGAGTTGGCAACCCTGTTCATGTAGGCCCCTGTCGACCTGAAAATGTACTGCCATCGGGCCGCGACTTCAGTACTCTGTCATCGGTGGCAGACGTTACCTGCAACGACCTGACCAAACGCTGTCATCGCCGGTGCTGCCTGCCCAAAAAACCTCGCGTGTGGATTAGAGGTCGATGATGTCTTTCAAAGGTGTGACCGGCACACCGCGCCCCGCGCCCTGGGGCCTGGGTGCAAAGCTGTTCGCGATTCTCGTCCTGCTTGGTGCGGTCGCGGTTCTGCTGACGGCCGTGCTCGGATACTTCCGCGCCCGCGATGCCCTCGAGCAGGCAATCTTCGATCAGCTCACGACCGCCCGCCAGACCAAAGCGCGCCAGATCGAGACCTACTTCCGCACCATCCAGGCCGAATTGCGCCTCCTTGCCACCTCGAAGATGGTGGTCGAATCAACTCGCGAGTTCCGGATCGCGGTCGAACAACTCGACCGGGCAGGCATATCACCCGAAATGGACCGGAAGGTGAGCGACTGGTATGCCGAGAATTTCATTCCGCAAATGACGAGCATCTTGGGCAGGGAACCGGCCCTGTCGGACTACTTGCCGGTCGGCGGAGCCCCTCACTATCTGCAGTACCACTACATCGTGGCCAATCCGAACCCGGCCGAACGGCGCGGGCTTCTCGACGACGCCGGTGACGGCAGCGAATACAGCCGGCTGCACGCCATCTATCATCCGCTGATGCGGGCGGCTGCCACAACGGTCGGATTCTTCGACTTCATGGTGGCCGACCCCAAATCGGGCCGGCTGATCTACACCGTCCAGAAGGAGACGGACTTCACCACATCCCTCCAGTTCGGTCCGTACCGCCGCTCAAACGTTGCAGCCGCGGTCGCCCGCTGCTCGCTGGCCCCCGACCAGTCGGCTGTCTGCCTTGCGGATTTCGCGCCGTATGAGCCGTCAGGCGGCGCACCAATCGCCTTCATGGGCGCGCCGATTATCGACAAGGGCGTCGTCATCGGCGTGCTGATCGCGCAACTGTCGAATGAGGAGATCGACAACGTCGTTACCGGCGGCCGCCGCTGGCGGCAGGACGGATTTGGCAACACGGGCGAGGCATATCTCGTCGGGCCGGACTATCTGGTTCGCTCGGCCCCACGCGCGTTCTACGAGAATCTCGACGGCTACTTCGCCGAACTCCGCGCCGTAGGCAGCCCGGAGAGCGAGATGTCGGCCATCCGGCGCTACGGGACGCCCGTGCTGCATCAGCGCATCGACACCCAGGCCACTAGGGCGGCACTGGCCGGCGTCGAGGGTACTGGCGAGATCATCGGCTACCGTGGCGTTCCGACGCTCGCTTCATGGGGGCCACTCGCAATTCACGACGTCAAGTGGGGGCTTGTCGCCAAGATCGACAGCGCCGAAGCCTTTGCGCCGATCGATCGGCTGCGCCGGGATCTGATGGTGGTCGGAGGACTGGCGGCGCTGGTGGTGGCAGTCGCGGCCGCGTGGCTTTCGCATGCGCTGCTTCAGCCACTACGCGAGCTCACCGCAGGGGTGAAACGCTTCGCCGCCGGCGACTACGGAGCCAGCGTCCCGGTCCGCACGGGCGACGAGATCGGCCAGCTTTGCTCCGCCTTCAATGGCATGGTCGAGGATATTCGACTGAAGAACGTCGCGATCGAGGAGAAGAATCGCGAGAACGAGCAGCTGCTGCTGAACGTGCTACCGGCACCGATCGCCAACCGGCTCCGCAGTGGTGAGGTGGGGATCGCCGATGGCTTTGCGGAGGTCACTGTCGCTTTTGCTGATATCGTCGGCTTCACGGAGCTGACGTCTGATATGCCGCCGCAGGATGTCGTGACCCTGCTCAACGGTCTCTTCACCCGCTTCGACGCTTCTGCTCAAGATCTCGGCGTCGAGAAGATCAAGACGGTGGGCGATGCCTATATGGCGGTGTGCGGCCTACCCGTTCCCACGGCCGACCACGCCGAGCGCATGGTTCGCATGGCCATCCGCATGGTACACATTACCCGCGAGCACGCGCTGGAACACAACGCCTCGCTCAGCATCAGGGTGGGCATCAACACCGGCCCTGTCGTGGCCGGCGTTATCGGCAAGAGCAAATACATCTACGATCTTTGGGGCGACACCGTGAACCTCGCGAGCCGGATGGAAACAGGCGGCATTCCCAACTCGATCCAGGTTACGCGCGCGGTCTACGAAAAGCTCAAAGGCCAGTTCGTCTTCGAGCCGCGCGGCACAATCGAAGTCAAGGGCAAAGGGAAGGTAGAGGCGTGGCTCCTGAGATTATAGAGCGGTGAACAGCTCCCATGCCCGCCAGGCGTCTTCGCGTGGGCCGCGATGGCTTCAAATGAAGGCCGCGCAAGGCCACCACAACACGCCAGACAACAAAAAAGCCCGGCGGGCCGGGCTCTTTTTTGCGTTTCACGACCGCGCGAGGCAGTCTGAAATCGGAATTTGGTGCCCAGAAGAGGACTGGGTAACGACGCCGCCTTCCCACTGAAATTGCTTGCTTTTCTCGCTCACCGTTAGGAACGTGTGTAGCACTCATGTGGGAGCCAAGCAAGTCTGTCGGCACCCCTCAGAAAGGAATGTCATCATCTGTCAATTCGTAGTTTGACCGATCGCCCTCATTGGCTCTTTGGGCATCAGGTGCAGGTAACGCCTTGGGAACCGGAGTTGCGCCAAGCCGCTTAGCCTCCTGATCCTCAGCTTCTTTGTCCGCCCCGATGAGACTGGTGATCGTCGCGATGGCCTCCGGCGCATCCGCAAGAAAGCTTGTACCTGATGTAATTCCGAGACTAACGGCGGCGAGTAGCGCCATTGCCTTCCCGAAGCTCAGTCGCGTCTGATCAAGTTCGTGCCTGAACTGATCAATCCTCTGAAGAAGCGCCTTACGCCTACCCTCTGACATTTCAGCTTCTTCAATGAGTTGCTCCAGTCGACGCAACTGCAGTTCGATCTTCGCCCGAGATCTTTGGCTCAACCTTACAGACCCAGCCTTGGAGGAGCTGTTCCGCAGTCTAATCCGCGTGACAGCAGCAGCGGCTTCGAGAAGGAAGTCGTTGAACGCGGTGTAAGGTTCGTCGAGATGCGACGGGTATGAAAGGCCACCTATGCCCAGCTCCTCCGCAGCAGCCGAAACCACCGACATATACTGCATCTCGATCATGCGATCGAAAGTCGCCGGGGTTTGTTCGGAAATAAACTGGTTCATATTTCGCCGACATATAGCTTCCAAGGCTACGAATTTCAGCGCTGGCTCTTCGGGAAGAGCATCGTAATCCTGCTCTGTGATTAGCTCGTATTCCATCCGTACGCCTCCCAACTACCAGCGGAAAATACAACTTATCGGCGGGACCGCAACCAAACATGTATTGACCTGAGGATGTTTCCAACAAGAGACCCCGATGGGCGGGGGCGTGGCAAAACACACGAGATCGGGCGATGCCGGGTGTCGCTCGGGGCCGATGCACAGACGTCCATCCCCGTGCTTGAACCGAAAGTGGGACATGAGTTAAGCACGAGGGAGTTGGGTGCTTCTTATGATTGCGGGGCCACGATGTTTAACTTGCTGATTGCCTATACAGACAGCGAATGGGACGGTCTCGATTGGGACATCGAGAGGTCAAGGGTTGCCATCGAATACACAGCCGACGCGGTGAGCGAACGCTACCGTGACTTAGACGAGGCGGCGGTGACCGAACTGAAGAGCTTTCCCTGTCTCTTCGCAGTTGAGCACGAAGTCGTGCCTACACGAATTGGCTACCTTACGGATGTCGCCGTTTCGGATGACCGCGTAACGATCGGATTTGAGTTCGACGCCAATCTTCCACCGCTCCCGAGCGGTGCGCTGGAAAACATGCGCTCAGAAATCGAGCTCGGAAAGCTGGAGCTGTATCGTACCCACTGGGCCGTTAAGGACCAACCGTTGTGGGAAATTCTGATCAGCAAGGGATATTTGACGGCTGAACAGGTGAACGCAGCTCTGAATGCACGTAGCCCAACTCCGACGACCACCTCCGTAGAGGATCCCAACCAGCCAGAGACGGGAGCGCCGCCGAGAGAGGTCTTTATCGTCCATGGGCAGGACGAGATTGCGAAACTGGATGCCGCAAACTTTATCCAGTCGCTCGGACTTGTGCCGATCATTCTGCATCAGCAAGCCAGCCTCGGCATGACGATCATCGAAAAGATTGAGCACTACACGAACGTCGGCTACGGCATCGTGCTTTACACGGAGTGCGACGAAGGGCGGCGGCGTGGCGAGCTTAACTCGCGCTACCGCGCCAGACAGAACGTTGTCTTCGAGCATGGCTACCTCATTGCAAGGCTCGGTCGAAAGCGGGTTGCTGCGATGGTCAAAGGTCACGTTGAAACGCCCAACGACATCAGCGGGGTCGTTTACGTGAGCATGGATGACAGCGGGTCTTGGAAAGACACCATTCGCTTGGAACTCAAACAGGCCGGTTACGCCGTCTGAGGGTGTCGCCTATCCATCAAAGTGGCTGATACAGCAACGCAAGGACGGATCGATACATTGACGGATCAGGTTTCAGACTGGACATGCTACCATGTCACTCGGCAATTGCCCTACAACCCACATGCCAGCCTGACGGTAGGGTCGGAGATCGAGAGCGGGGAAGCGTCCAACCCGTTCTACGGCTTCTATGAGACGCCACGACGCTATTCGGTGACAATGCAGGATGGTTCGGTCGTTCAGTATGGAGCCATAGGTTTCCTGAAAGGTGTTGAGCGCGGGGAAATAAGCAGTCCGCAACTGCCGACGATTGCCGCCGAAATCAGTAACCACTACCTCATGTTGGCGCGTGAACTGCTTATGGAGATGGTCAGGCTGGAGTGCGCCCCCTTAGCGCCTTCGAGGCAGTCAGCCCTGTGGGTCACGCCAGATTTGGAGGCTGCTCGTATCTGGCAAGACCGGTTGGGATCGTCCGGAAGGATTTTGCAGCTTTCCGCTACAGGGAAGGTCCACTTGGCTGACGCTGGATTGCTTCTGGGCGACGCGGAAGCGATCTCGGAGACCAAAGCCAAAGCCGTTCAGTACTGGACGCAATTCGACCAAAGCACCGCCGTTGAACCGGAAGCACTCTTCGCGGGAAGAGCAACCGTGGTAGCGGAGGTCTGTTAGTGCGCACCGGCACAAAAGACACCGATGCGGAGGCGGGGACCACAAAACAAACTGATCCGTCCCAGTTCCACCAAGGCTTAACCCAAGAGGAGCCAAGGTGGACTGGTAGCCGGGTGTTGGACGCACAGCCTATGGCGAGCATATGCCAGTTGGCTGGAGCGACGAGACGTGTCGCCGTGGAGGGCAATGAGGCGCTTTCTCGATCCTCGGCACCCAAGGTGGCCAAACGGCGCTAAGCCCTCTGGAATGCCTCTACCGCGTCAGGACGAGGACGATGTTTCTGGACGCGCACTGATCGCGTTTCGCTCTCGACGCAATCGGCTCCCGCCCAAGTCTCAAGCGTCCGGTCGCGCTTAAAGACGGGGATGTATCCGTCTCTGTCCAATGCGCTGCGGATGACATGGACCTTTCCGCCGGGGTCATGACCGAGGTCAACGAGCTTCCGACACAACGGAGAGATCGGCCCCTTGGTGGTGCTGCGGTTACGACGGGAGGTTAGATCGACCGTAAGGCCGCTTTCGACATGACGGGCGACGTAAGAGCCGATCAGTTCGATGGTGTGCATGGCGGTGAGGACCGCTGGGATCAATGCAGGATACCTTTCCTGTGGGTGGTGATTTGATGATGAAGGGGCGCACTGGCGGAGCCTCCCTGTGACCGGCATTCCTTGCGGTGCGGTGGAGGCAATTTACGAGCGCCGAGGGTTTGGCTGAACATTGGCACCAGAGACGAACCGGAGCGCGTCTGTGGTCGTTGCCGCAAACGTTGTCCGTGTGGCGTTGCAGTGGGGATGACGGAGCCTGTCGGATGCCTGTCACAGATCGCCCAGGGCGAAGACAGACTGCGCAACTCCGGTTGACCTACAGGGCTGGGGAGATCGCTGATCCTCCTCATTACAGGCGGGACCTCGGTGGAATGCTTCCGCGTGGGTGCCACGGAGATCACCTGCGAGAGGAGAGCTGCAGTCTCGGCCCAAGGCTGACACGCAGGTGTGGACCGTGGTTCACTGCGGTGGTGCTCTGGATCAGGGGAGGAGGAGGTGATTGACACCCTCCCCTCTCAAGGGAACTGAAGCAGGACCGTAGCCCACCAAGGTCTCAACCATAGTGTAGAACTATAGATGAACCCCCGGCCCACCTACTGTTGCCCCAATTTGCCCAGAGCACTGTCGGTAGGCTTCCCGGCGCCCGTCGAAGTCTGCCCCGTTGATCTCGACAAGCTCCATCCGGTTGGCATCGCGTGGCATGTTTGACCGAGCAATCCGCTTGGCGCGGCACAATCGTTTCGAGCGGAAGACAGACTGACGGCCACCGCTCAGGGTCTCGTCCCCGTCGAAGTATGTCACCGCGAAATATCGAACTGGTCGTGATTGCTTGGCCCCGGTGTGTGCCATGGTGATTTCCTTTCGCGGTGTCGATGGATGGTGGGTGCAAAATCGAAATGAAATTGCTCCTGTTGTCCCTATTCGGCTCGCAGGCACCGTAGCGGCCTCCTGAGCGCGTTCTGCGGTTGCGGCTATGGTGATGGCAGGAAGACACTGCCGCCTCTGGAAAGCCGCTACCGCAGCAGTGTACGGCATCCGCTATGAGGACCGAGAGGAGACCCTATCCAAGACCCTCGACACTTGCGTAGGCGTCCACTTGCCGCCCCGGGATGTCGGAATGTTCATGCTGTCCAACGTCTCGGCTATCGCGCTCAGGGTTTGTCCCGACGCCCTCAACGGCCCGACAATCTTCATGACCTTCGCTGCCTCGGCATCCGCCTTCTGTTGGATCGCGTCGTTGCGCTTCATCGTCTTGTCGCGGAGGCCACCGAGACGGACGCCCCGCCCCTTGGCAGCCTTCAGCGCCGCCTTGGTCCTCTCCGAAATGAACGTCCGCTCCTGCTCGGCCAGCGCTGCGTAGATGTGGAGCTGGAACTTGTCCGCTTGGGGCATCTGCGCGACCCGGAGCTTCACCCTCTTGTCGTCCATCAGCGTGGCGATGAACGAGACCTTGCGGCTCAGCCGGTCCAGCTTGGCAACCAACAGTTCGGCCCCGGTCTTGCGCACCAGTTCCAACGCCTTGGTCAGTTCAGGGGGTTCGTTGTCCGCCCCTGATTGCACGTCACGGAACTCCCCGATGATCTCGAAAGGGATGTTGGAGAACTTGTCGAGGAAGATGGCGATGTCCCGCTCCTGAGCTTCCAGCCCGAGACCGCTGCGGCCCTGATCTTCGGTGCTCACTCGGATGTAAATGACGTACTGCTGCATGTCCGATCTCCGTTGGCGGAAGGAACATGTCAGGCGCTTTATCAAATGTCAACGTTCGTTGTGCATGTAAATCGAAATGAAATCAGTAGGCATCGATCTCCTTCCGTCAAGTCGCGGTACCACCGCCACGCAACGAGGGCAAGGCACTCAGGTGGGTGTCCTCCTATCGATGAGCTGGAGCATCGCCGAGCGCGAACCGAGGACACCCGAACCGGAGCATCGCCGCACCGTAATAGATCGGACGGGGGCCAGGGGGGAAGCCAGCTTGAGCTGCTCATCTGAATGGATGCCAGAGAAATTTCCGCCAAAAATCTGAGGCATGATGCGAACTACCGTTTCCACTATCCGTCGTTCGTCTCCGGTGCGGGCCTCTGAGCGCGTTCCTCTATCCAAGCCCGCCGTTGTTCGGCCTCGGCGTCTCGATCTGCTTTCGCGTAGACATCAGCCTTAATGTGGTGGCGGCCCTGAGCCACACTTTTCCAGTCTTCTCGGAGCTTTTTCATCTGTTCAGCAATCTGAACGAGCGGACTTGCAGCCCCCAGCCGACTAACATCGTCGTAGTCCGCCAAACTCAGCACGTACGTCAGCGCTTCACGCTTCTGCGCCTTCGGGCTCGGTCTCCAACCAATCGTGACCCGGTACGCTCGATCCGTAAGCCTGCTGTTCTCGCAGAGGCTACTCTTGATGGACTGCGTCGGGCGAAGGATGCTGATGTGTTGCAGGGGGACGCCATTAGCCTCGCTGCGCTCAGATAGCCTTGGAAGTGGTGGGTCAAAACTGACCTCGATGTCGTAGGCGACGGCGTTTCCCGAGTTCGCCACGACGATGTCAACCCAATGCATCGCCCACAGATTGGGCTCAAACGTCACGGTAACGTGAGCTTGGGAGGTTGCCCGAGAGAGAACACGAGTTTCTTTCGCGAGCACCCACGTCAAGTAGCCGAGGGCCACGCTTGTAGCCGCAGTCACTATGGCGGCGATGGTCTGCCAATTTGCTTGGTCTTTGACGAAATTGAGCGCCGGAAGAAGATGTTCCATATTTGCGTCCTGCCGATTGAGCCAGTCCCGAGGTCGCCAAGCCAGCAGAACGCGATAGTCGATGCAAGGGTTTTGCTCGGTTTACTCCGTCAATTGCGGCAGCTCAACCGGTTCGCTTACACGTTGACGCGCTCGGTCAAGTGGCTTCACCTCATATCGTGGGTACTTCGCCAGAGCTGCTGCCTTGGCCTCATTGGTGGCGATGCCGTAGTCGTCCCCCTCGGCGTCAGTGTCATGGCCGGTGATCGAGAAGCGAACGTCACGAGATATGCCAAGGTTACGGCCCAGCGTCATGAACCGATGTCGCCAAGCATGGTTCGGTGCCACCTCCGGGTCCGTGACGATCTCTCGGACAAAGTCGCGAACGCGGTTCTTCGTGGTGCGCCAAGCGCCTCTCTGGGCTTTCTCGGTGTCACCGAAGACCTTCATGAAGAGATGGCCGTTAGCTGCCTTGGATACGAACTCGGGGAAGCCCTGTTCAACGAGGTGGGGATGCAGCGGAACATCGCGGTACTCCCCGTCCTTCACCGTGCCAGCCTCGGGGGTTATGCGGATGATCCAGAGACCATTCTCTTGCCGGAGGTCTTGCTTTCGGAGCTGGACCATTTCCCCGATGCGGGCGCCAGAATAGGCGCAAAGCCATGGCACCCAGCGCCTCGCATTCGACAGGTGCGCCGACGCCTTGCCCGTTCTCTTGTGGTGAAACGCATCTGACAGAATGGCGACGGCCTCTTCATCAGTGAAGCCCGGGTCTCGGGTCCGCTTCTTCTTGACCTTCGCGACCTTTACACCCTCGGCAGGATTATGGCTCACCTTCCGGTTAGCGATGCCCCACGCGTAGAGCTGCCGAATGCCGGATATGTCTCCCCCGCCAATCGTCTTGAGGCTGACGCCCTGAGAAAGCCTATGGTCCTTGAATGCAATGATGTCGTCTTCGGTCACCGCACGTGCATCATCGTGACCGAGGAACTCGGAGAGCTGCTGCGCCACCCGCTGATATGCCTCATGGGTGCTGACCGCCCTGCCGGCCATCTTGTTCTCGCGCCACCAGCCTTCAGCCAATCCAGTGATGGTCTGAGACCCCTTTGGCAGGGGCTTCGCGGACTTCGCCTCCCTCGACAACTCCAGCGGCGGGAAGCGTGTCACGACCGTGTCGGGGCTATAGTCGCCCCCGGCGTTCTGCGCGAGGCGAACTGAAGCCTGAGACACCGACACGCCAACGGCACTTATGAGAGCGGAGCGGCTGTCCTTGTCGACGACAAGCCGATGTTTCGCCAAGATCAGATCAACAGTGGGGCCGAACCACCGCTCCCGTGCGTCCGGGGCCATGCTCTTGATCTGCAGCTGGACGATCTGCTTCCATGTCTCGGGCGAACCGGGATTATCCTCGAAAGACGCAACAAGCTCGCGATAGGCTTCGCCAGCCAGCGCGGCGATCTGCTTTTGGGTCAGCCGCTTCGGGCCCTCGCGGAGGGCTTGCCAGACGCTATCGAGGTAGGCCAGCGCTACGGCCTGACGTTCCTTGGCTTCTCTCGGGTCGCGCGTCCTCAGAGAGATCGTTATCTCCGACGCATTCTCGCCAACGACCATATGGAAGATTTCGCCCCCAACAGGGACGGCCAAGGATGTTCCTCTGGCTTTTTCGAGAATGTCCAGAGGAATGCGCTTACGGAGCTGATGGAATGAGGAGCCTTTGCGGCGCATTGGGCATGCCATTCTGATGCGCATGTGTGTCACCCGTGTGTAGCACTCGGGTGAGCGAAAGGTCACGCAATATCAGTTAGTTGAACGTTCTCAACACGTTCGAAGGGAAATGGTGCCCAGAAGAGGACTCGAACCTCCACGCCTCGCGGCACAGGTACCTGAAACCTGCGCGTCTACCAATTCCGCCATCTGGGCGACGGACCGGCATGTAAAAGGCCCGGGCCGAAGTGTCAACAGGCATTTTGAAGTTTTCGTGTCGGATCACGAAAAAGCACCGGAGAGTGGCTCCGCTTCGTCGTGCCCCGCCTTCCGCCGGTCCAGTCGGAGCAGTCCAGCCCGCAAGGATAGGGCAAGAATTTCAGTGACATGAGTGCCGGAGAGGCGCATGCTTCCTCCGACGGCTGATCGGCGCGGAAATCCTTTGGCTGAGCACGCGGCGCGCGACCCGACGTCATGGAATAAACCAACCAAAACAAACGTCTATGGAGCGGGGACAAACCGGAAAGCACGTCTTTCGGAAAGTGAGGAAAAAATGACGGGATTTCGGAATTTCGTTATGAGCTGCGCGCTGGCGGCCGCCTCCATGATTCCCCCTGTCGCGCCTGCCCAGGCCATGCCGCGTCCGGTGCTCGATATAGCAATCGGGCCACCCGCAGATGTCCAGACCGTCACCCATCGCGGCTGGGGCTATTATCCGCGCTGGCGGGGCGGCTACTATGGTGGCTGGCCGGGCTACCATCCCGGCTATCGCCGGGCCGGAATCAGCTTCTATTTCGGGCCGGGTGTCGGATACTATCCGGGGCCCTACTACTATGGGAACCGATATTATTACGGGACCCGCTATTACGGCCCGGGCTATTACCCCGGTTACTATCCCTATCGGTATTATCGCGGCTACTATCCGTACCGGTACTATGGCCCCGGTTACGGCCATCGGTACTACCGACCGGGCTATTACGGGGGCGTCATGATCCGCGGCTGGTAGGGCCCGCTCGAACGAGGCGCGGCGGCACTTCCGCCGAGCTTCCTTGGTTTTTGAAGCTGCGACTGGGCAAGCTGCCGCGTCGCGCATCGCAGAAGGACTGCGCTCGCACAGATACGGCGAAGATGTTCGCCGTATCTTCGGAAGGCAGGCAACCTCGGCATCATTAAGGCGCAGTTAACCTCGGCCGCCTATCGTTTCAGACCGGTACAATCAGATGGCGGATTGAAACGATGCTGCTTCCGACCCAGCAGGCAAGCGCGACCGTCTCGACCACCCTCGTGGGCTCGATCATCGAGGACATCGAAAAACGCCGCGCGGAGGAAGAGGAAAAGGCGAAAGCGACCAAGGAGGACAAGATCCTCAAGGCGCGGATCAAGTCGGACGAGGCACAGAAGGCCGCCAACGACAAGATCAACAACCACTTTTTCAATCGCGCCGTGCTCGATGTCACGGAGCTCAAGCTCGAACTGACCGGCAAGCTCGGCGAGCTCGTCGGCCTGGAGCGAGCGGATGGCCAATCGGCCTACGCCTACGGGCGTCAGCTCGAAGAGGCTCTTTCCAGTCTTGAGCCAGAACGGATCCGCATGGTCGAGAAGACGCTCGGCCTCGATGCGCTGGACCTTTCGCTCTCGGAAGTCCTTGCCGCGATCAAGAATCCCTACGGCACGGAAGACGACAAGCTTGAAGCGGCGCTGCAAACGAAGGCGCAGGATGGCGGGCTCAACGCCGTCGAAACGGCAAAGGTGCTGCAACGGCTGGAGGATGCCGCCAATCCGAAATCGCTCGAGGAACTGAAACTCGAACGGACGGAGAGCGATCCGACTCGCGTCGAGGATGCGGAGACCCATGCCGAGCGCGAGAAGACGATCCGCGCGCTCGAAGCCAGGGACAAGCTCGACGACGTCAAGGAACTGCATGAAGCCGTAAGGAAGCGGAACGAGGTCGCCGCCGATACCGACGCCGGAAAGGCAGCGCCCGAAGAAGAAGGCATCGATGCAGCCGAGATGCTGACCGTTCTCGCCGCCGGCGCCGAGGTCGCGGAAACGCAGGCGCGGAACGATGACCGCGACAACGAGCAGACTGCCTCGGAAAGCCGAGGCAGTGAGCGTGACAACGCCGGCATCACCAAGGAAGAGGCGAGCCTGATGGCGGCGATCCATGAGGACGGCGAAAAGCAGGCCGAGAAGCAGGCAGACGAGGCACGCGATCTCTTCGTTCTTCACGTCGACGAAGATGGCATCTACGACTTCATCAGGCGCAAGCTGGCTGGATCACAGCAGTAGGCTGATTATCGCTTTCTGACGATTCCGAGGCGGGCCATGACTTCCTTCGGAATGCCGTAGCGGCGGACCGCGTCGCGACTGTCGCGCAGGCCGCATATCTCGCGCTGAATGAGGAAGGCCCAGACAGCGTCCGCTGCCTCGTCGAGAAGGCGCTCACGGACGGCCGGTCCGTCCTTGCTCCTGTCGAACCGATTGAGCGCCGCAATTGCGCTTTCGACCTTCAAGCCATTTCGACCGAGCGCGTCCGCACGCTCCGCCATCAGCTCATATTCGAGCACATTCACGCCGCTCCTTGTATCAAAGCGGCCCAGCGATTGCGGCGGTCGAAATGTCATCGGCAGCTCCGTGAAAGCGACGGCATGATTCCTTAAATCGGAGTCGATCCAAGGGCAAAATCATGCAGCAATTCAAAGTGCTGCAGCGACCTTGCGTGTCCGCTTGGACGCGCGGCGCTGCAGGGGCAGGATGGACCGGGAATGGCCCTCACGCAAGGCCCCCATCAGCCTCGGCGCAGCGGGCGGTATGGTTAAGATTTCATAAACTCCTTTGGCTTATCCTTAACGATCATGCCCTACATGCGAAAATTCAAAGCGTTACTGCGTCCATTGCGCACCTGAAGACGCAAGGCGCTGCCAGTCTCCGCGGCCAAGCCGTGGCTGGCGCGGCCAACTGGGCCGTTACGCGCATGAAGCGCCCTCCGATAGCGATTCAAAGTTCTACAGCGGCCTATGCGCGTCTAAGGGACGCGCGGCTCTGTAACGAAGTGGAAACCGGAATGCTGCCCATTCTCACGATCAGAAACGCGGTCGGCCCAGGCGACGTATCCACGTCGCAGATCCGTCATGCAGCGCTTCCATCGGGTCAGCGCGCCGAGGCGATCCAGAAAATTCTCGACGCGCTCAGCCGTCATCTATCCGGTAAGGAGGTGCTTTCCAGGGACGCGCTGGTGCGGCTGATGGAGGACTTGGCGCGCATCCTCAGGTTTCCGCCCTTGCCGCAGGAAAGCGGCCGCGACTTCGTCAAGCGCTTGATCGGTTTCCTTCAGTCCATGCCGATGCCGGAGCGGCTACTCCTGGAGCGGCAACTCGGCGGACGCAATCTCGCACACCGCCTCGCCGTGCTAACCGCCATGCCGTCCAGCCACGGCGAAAGAACCGCACCAGCAGGCGCCGATGCAGGACTTCCGCAATCTCAGGCAAGGGAAGCGATCCGCAACCTGCCGGTGCAGGCAGCCGCGCCGCCCCAGTTCGCCGCAATAAAAGCGTCCGCATCCAGCGATATCGCACTGCTTCAGTCGATTCTG
Organism: Sinorhizobium terangae; assembly: GCF_029714365.1. Taxonomy (NCBI): domain Bacteria; kingdom Pseudomonadati; phylum Pseudomonadota; class Alphaproteobacteria; order Hyphomicrobiales; family Rhizobiaceae; genus Sinorhizobium; species Sinorhizobium terangae. Next base: position 3,836,488 of record NZ_CP121659.1, on the reverse strand, counting down.
AAGAAGACCTTCAGCGCAGACGACGAGGGCGACCCGGTCGAGGCGATGATCGAGGAAGCGCGGGACGATGCGCCGAAGGACGCCAAACGATCGGATGCCAAGCAGACGCCGGATACGCGCGCGCAGCGGACGCTCGTTTCGGCCCATCCGGATATGGAGACAGCGGCACCGATTACAGGCGGCGCCACGCAGGGTGAAGTGGCTGAAACCGATGCGGCGCTCACAGAAACGCTGCCAGAAGGCGAAGTGGCCGACACCAGCATCGAGGTCGCCGCCAACACGGCTGGCGAAGCGGAGAGCTTCGACGCCCCTGCGTCCGACCCACCCCTCCCCGCCATGCCGGAAGACGCCGAGCCGGCAAGCGACGCCGAGAAGGCCTTGCCCGAAGGCGGGGTTGCCGCAGCGGCTGACGACGACGGGCTCGACGCGGACGGCACCTACGGCCGCCCCGCGCCCGACCCAGAAGGCGACGGGAACGGCACGCGACCTGCTGGTCCACGCGCCGAGCCCGTCGGTCAGGCTGCGCGTTTATCCTCCGACGCCGTAAAAGCGCTTGTCCGAGAGGGCCTCGCCCTTCCCGAAATCTTGGTCGAGAACGGAAAGCTGGCGGAACCGAAGGGCGGTGAGACCGGCGAGCGGATGCCGGCCGCGCCGGCGGAAAGCGATGCGGCGGAACATTCGCCGCTGGTGCGCGCCCGAAACGAGACGGCCGAGGCCGTTCCGATGAGCAACCCGGGATCCGCCGACCAACCGGACAAGATCGCGGCACCGCGCTCGGCGATTCAAGCGAGAACCTCAAATCCCGGCGACGATCCGACGTTGCAGCAGATGATCACCCGTCTCGTCGAAAACGGGCTTCCCCGCGAGGCGATACCGTTCGCCCTCGTTCCCTACCCTCCGGCCAAGGCGGACGCCGAAGATGCTGCTGGGAGGGCCGACTGGCAGGAACACGCGAGTGACAGCGAGGACGATGCCGGAGCGGACGCAGAGGACGACGAAGGCGATCGCCAAGCGCCCAAGGAATCCTCGGACGGTGGAGCGGAAGAGAAGAGCGACGAGCCCGGCGTCATCGATGCCTATGATCTCTACAGAAAGCTCGGCGGCCTTGGTTAGCCTCTACAGCGCCGCGCGTCTTATCAGACGCGCATTGGACGCTGTAGCACTTTGAATTGCTGCATGTTTTTATCCTTAAAGCGGCTATGATTTAAGGAAACATGCAAGTAGGTTCTTATCGCGCTCAACGAAAAAGCCCGCGGAGATCGCTCTCCGCGGGCTCGTTATTTTCAGATCCTCAACGATTACTCGTTGGTCTGGCGGTTCTTCAGAGCGGCGCCGAGAATGTCGCCGAGCGAAGCGCCGGAGTCGGACGAACCGAACTGAGCGACGGCTTCCTTCTCTTCCGCGATTTCCAGGGCCTTGATCGACAGCTGGATCTTGCGGTCCTTCTTGGAGAAGTTGGTGACGCGGGCGTCGACAACCTGACCAACCGAGAAGCGCTCCGGACGCTGTTCGTCACGGTCACGCGACAGGTCCGCACGACGGATGAACGAGGTGATGTCTTCGTGGTTCACGAGCTTCACTTCGATGCCACCATCGTTGATCGCGATGACTTCGGCCGAAACAACGGCGTTCTTGCGCAGTTCGCCGGAGGCGGCAGCTTCACCGACGGAATCCTTGCCGAGCTGCTTGATGCCGAGCGAGATGCGCTCCTTCTCGACGTCCACATCGAGAACGACAGCACGGACGACATCGCCCTTGTTGTATTCTTCGATGACCTGCTCGCCCGGACGGTTCCAGTCGAGGTCGGAGAGGTGGACCATGCCGTCGACATCGCCGTCGAGGCCGATGAACAGGCCGAATTCGGTCTTGTTCTTGACTTCGCCTTCGACTTCGGTGCCAGCCGGGTGGCTATGCGCGAATGCCTGCCACGGGTTCTCGAGCGTCTGCTTGAGGCCGAGCGAGATACGACGCTTGGTCGGATCGACTTCGAGAACGACAACGTCGACTTCCTGGCTGGTGGACAGGATCTTGCCGGGGTGAACGTTCTTCTTGGTCCAGGACATTTCGGAGATGTGGATCAGGCCTTCGATGCCCGGCTCCAGCTCGACGAACGCACCGTAGTCGGTGATGTTCGTGACGGTACCGGAGATCTTCTTGCCGACCGGATACTTCGCGCCGATGCCATCCCACGGATCGGACTCGAGCTGCTTCATGCCGAGCGAGATGCGGTGGGTTTCCTGGTTGATGCGGATGATCTGAACCTTGACCTGCTGGCCGATGTTCAGGATTTCCGACGGATGGTTGACGCGACGCCATGCCATGTCGGTGACGTGCAGCAGGCCGTCGATGCCGCCGAGGTCGACGAACGCACCGTAATCGGTGATGTTCTTGACGACACCCTCGACAACCTGGCCTTCCTCGAGGTTCTGAACGATTTCAGAACGCTGCTCGGCGCGGGACTCTTCCAGAACCGTACGACGCGAGACCACGATGTTGCCGCGGCGCTTGTCCATCTTGAGGATTTCGAAGGGCTGCGGGTTGTGCATGAGGGGCGTGACGTCGCGGATCGGACGGATATCGACCTGCGAACGCGGCAGGAAGGCTACGGCGCCGTCGAGATCGACGGTGAAGCCGCCCTTGACCTGGTTGAAGATGATGCCTTCGACGCGTTCGCCGGCTTCGAACTTCACTTCCAGGCGCTGCCAGCTTTCTTCGCGGCGAGCCTTTTCGCGCGACAGAACGGCTTCGCCGAGCGCGTTTTCGATACGCTCGACGTAGACTTCGACTTCGTCGCCGACCTTGAGCGAGCCGTCCTTGGCCTTGGCGCCGAATTCCTTCAGCGGTACGCGGCCTTCGACCTTCAGACCGACGTCGACGATTGCGACGTCCTTTTCGATCGCGGTGATGACGCCCTTGGCGACATAGCCTTCGGCGAGGTCCGTCTTGGCGAAGGACTCTTCGAGAAGCGCCGCGAAATCATCACGGGTGGGGTTGGTTGCAGACATAAAATCTCCTGATGCATCTCAAGAAGAGACGCACATGCGCCGGGGGTTAGCGTTAAACTGGCCTGAACCCAGTCCGCCCCACTTGAAGGAGCAATCCGGCGCGTGGACGGAATTTCAGGCTTTAAAAGAAGGCGATCCGGCAGGAGCCGATGATGGCTTTCTTCAAATCTTCCTTTGCAAGGCCGCGTCGATCAACGTCTTCGCCGCCTGGAATGCCGCCTCTATACTCATTTCGGAAGTGTCAAGCAAGTGCGCATCCGCGGCCGGCCGAAGCGGGCTGTCGGCCCGGCCCATATCGCGCTCGTCGCGCTTTTTCACATCCGCGAAGATCGCGTCGTAATCGGCCGAGCCACCGCCGGCGACGATCTCGTCGTAACGCCGTTTCGCCCTGACTTCCGGCGAGGCCGTCACGTAGAGCTTCACGGCGGCGTCAGGGCAGACGACGGTGCCGATATCGCGCCCGTCGAGCACGGCTCCGGGTTCCCGCCGCGAAAACGCGCGCTGTGCCTCGACGAGCGCGCGACGAACGGCTGGCATCACCGCGATCTTCGACGCCGCCTCGCCGATCGCGTGGGCGGACAGCACCGACCGGTCGAGACCGGAAAGGTCGACATTGCGCGCCATCTTCTCGGCAACCGCCTCGTCATCGAGCGGCAGCCCGGCATCGAGAAGCGCCTTGGCGGTGGCGCGATAGGTAAGCCCGGTATCGAGGTGGTGGAAACCGTATTCCTCGGCAACCCGGCGTGAGAGCGTTCCCTTGCCGGCCGCGGCGGGCCCGTCGATGGCGATTATGAAAGTCATCAAGCGATCTTGGCTTCCGTCTGTTCGATCTTCGCGCCCAGCCCCGTCATCAGATCCATAAACTCCGGGAAGCTGGTTGCGATCATCGTCGCGTCGTCGACGGTCACCGGATGTTCGGACGCGAGCCCCATGACGAGGAAGCTCATGGCGATGCGGTGGTCGAGATGGGTTTTGACCTTGCCACCGGAAGCATTGCCGAGGCCCTTGCCGCCGGGGCGGCCGCGGACGACCAGCGAGGCTTCGCCCTCGTCGCAGTCGACGCCGTTGAGCTTCAGGCCATCGGCGACGGCGGAGAGGCGGTCGGATTCCTTGACGCGCAGCTCATCGAGGCCGTTCATGACTGTCGAGCCTTCGGCGAAGGCGGCGGCGACGGCGAGCACGGGGTATTCGTCGATCATCGACGGGGCGCGCTCTTCGGGCACGGTGACGCCCTTCAGCTCCGAATAACGCACGCGGAGATCGGCGACATCCTCGCCGCCGGCAAGGCGCGCATTCATGACTTCGATGTTGGCGCCCATCTCCTGCAGCGTCAGGATGAGGCCCGTGCGCGTCGGATTCATCAAGACGTTCAAAATGGTGACATCCGAGCCCGGCACGAGAAGGGCGGCCACCAGCGGGAAGGCCGTCGAGGACGGATCGCCTGGGACATCGATCACCTGGCCAGTCAGCCTGCCGCGCCCTTCGAGGCGAATGGTGCGCACGCCTTGCGTATCGGTCTCGACCGTCAGGTTGGCGCCGAAACCCTGCAGCATCTTTTCCGTATGGTCGCGCGTCATCACCGGCTCGATGACGGTGGTGATGCCGGGCGTGTTGAGGCCGGCGAGCAGGACAGCCGATTTCACCTGGGCGGAGGCCATCGGCACGCGATAGGTGATCGGGTTCGGCGTCTTCGGTCCATGCAGCGTTACCGGCAGCCGGTCGCCCTCGGCCGATTTCACCTGGACGCCCATTTCCCTCAGCGGGTTCAGCACGCGCCCCATCGGCCGCTTTGTGAGCGAGGCATCGCCGATGAAAGTGGAGTCGAAATCATAGACGCCGACAAGGCCCATGGTCAGCCGGCAGCCGGTGCCGGCATTGCCGAAATCGAGCGGCGCTTCCGGCGCGAGCAGCGCGCCGTTGCCGACGCCGTCGATAATCCAGGTGTCGCCCTCCTTGCGGATCTTGGCGCCCATGGCCTGCATCGCCTTGCCGGTGTTGATCACGTCCTCGCCCTCGAGCAGGCCGGTGATGCGCGTCTCGCCCGCGGCAAGACCGCCGAACATGAAGGAGCGATGCGAGATCGACTTGTCGCCGGGAATGCGGACCGTGCCCTTGAGATCGGAAGACTTGCTTGCGGTGGCAGGCCGCGGGCTTGAGCCATGGGACATGATGTTTTTCCTCTGACAATCCGGCTGCCGGCGGCCACGGAACATCACGCGCTTCTCGCGCGTTGGGAAGCGGACCGCCGGTCTCGCCGGCTCCCTAACATAAAGCACAAATAGGGTCATCCTCCCGGACGAAGAAAATGCGAGCGAGGCCCGGCCGAAGTTTGTCTTTGACAGAAGTCGTCAAGACGATTATGGGGACCGGCTAATCATCATAAGCTTGATAACTTTCCACCCGCCGGCTTTCCGGCAAGAGCCGGTTCGTCCGGCCATTCAAGAGGCTTTGACTGTGGCAAAACCGGAACTTGGAACAAAGCGCATCGACCCGGAAACGGGGCGCAAATTCTACGATCTGAACCGTGATCCGATCGTCTCCCCCTATACGGGCAAGTCCTATCCGCTGTCCTTCTTCGAGGAGAGCTCCGTCGCCAAGGTGCTCGAGAAGGAGGAAGAGGAAGACGTAACGGAAGTCGATACGGAGAACACGGAAGTCGAGCTCGTCTCGCTCGAGGATGCCGACGACGAGGCATCGGGCGGCGACGACCTGCCGGATCTCGGTGACGACGATGTCGAGATCGACGGCGACGACGACGACACCTTCCTGGAGACCGACGAAGACGAGGACGACGACGATATGAGCGACCTCATCGGCGTCTCCGACGAGGACGAAGACGTCTAAGCGTTTCAAAAGACGGACAAAAGCCGCTTCGGCCGCGAGACTATGCGGCGGCCGGGGCAGATGGCCGGAAGAGAAAATAAATCGCACCGGCCATAAATTTTCGGCTTGCCATCTGCAAAAAGCAGAAGTAATAAGCCGCCACTCGCCGGACACAACGCCCGACGATCTTCCCGGAACCGGCACTGCCGGACCCTGATGGGGCTATAGCTCAGCTGGGAGAGCGCTTGCATGGCATGCAAGAGGTCAGCGGTTCGATCCCGCTTAGCTCCACCAAACCTTATTGCATCCCAATAATCTACCCAGATGACAATCGGCATGTGACCGGTCTGCAGGGACGCGCGAGAGCGAAAAGCGGCGTCCGACGACCTACCGATCGATGCTCGCAATGCGCCGGCCGCGATGGGCAGTCTTCCTGCATGTTTCCTTAAATCCTACCCGATCTGAGGACAAAACATGCAGCAATTGAAAGTGCTGCAGCGTCCTTTGTGCGTCTGAAAAGACACACGGCGCTTTAGGAAACCCCAAAGCAAAGAAGCAGGGCATCTTCACTTGCGCTTCCGCAGGAAAGTGAAAATGCGCCGTGATATATTGCGGCCGATGCTCGTCCGGTATGGCGGGAGCAGAGGCATGAGGGTCATCATCTCCGCCGTCGTGGCGTGGCAACGCGATCGTAAACAGCGTCATCGGCGCACCGGATCGGCAAATCGGGAGGGGATCGACGCACTGCAGACCACAACAGGCGGTTTGGCGCAGCAGCAAGACGCCGCCAAAGCATGGAGGTTCCCCAATGCCTTTGTTCATCGTGCGCCATCAGCATTCGCCCGAAGCGTGCCCCGCGCGCGATCCGGCCATGGGCGCGATGCTGCTGAACCATCTGAGCCGGCCGAGCGCCGCTCGCAATGGCGTGGCCATCAAGGGCGAGGCCGTGGTCCGCGGTGCCCACTCGCTGTTCTTCATCGCCGAGGCGGCGGATGAGGCCGTCCTACAAGCATTCTTGACGCCGTTCCGGCAAGCCGGCGAGGTCGAAGTGATGCCGGCATCGACCTGCGCCGAAGTCGTGGCGAGCGGCGGCTGCGATGCACACCCGACGCAGGTTTCAACCACATCGCTCGACCCGGCGGATGCTTGCCAGGACGCCATCGAGGCGGGACTTGTGGTTCATAGCGCCTATCCGCTGAACGGCGAGACATCGGTGCGGGACCTCGCGGGCGGGGCCGTGATGCCCAATGGCCGGTTCTACTTGCGCAACCACTTCGATATTCCGAAACTCGACGGCGAGAGTTATCGCCTCTCGGTCGGCGGTATGGTCGAAAGGCCGCTGAGCCTGCGTATGAGGGACCTTCACAATCTTCATGCCGAGAGTCTCGTGGTGACCCTCGAATGCGCTGGTAACGGCCGCAGCCTGTTCGATCCGGCCGTGCCGGGCGAACCCTGGGGCCTGGGCGCCGTCAGTACCGCCGAATGGACCGGCGTTCCCTTGATCGAAGTGCTCGAACGGGCAGGCCTCAGACCCGGCGCAACGGAACTCACGTTCCGCGGCGCGGACGGCGGGCTCGTCGACGGTCACGATGCGCCGATACGTTTCGAACGCGGCCTCGGCTTCGACCAGATTCGCGAAACGGGCGCGCTGCTTGCCTACGAGATGAACGGCGAACCGCTGTCGTCACCTCACGGCTATCCGCTGCGGCTGATCGTGCCCGGCTGGTATGCCGTGGCGTCCGTCAAGTGGCTGACCGAGATCGTTGTTAGCGACAAGCCCTGCGAGGCCTACCATCAGACGGAGAAGTACTGGTACGAGTGGGTGCGGAACGGGAACGACGAGCGCGCGCCGGTGACCCTCATGAATGTGCGGGCGCTGATCGCTTCGCCCGATCAAGGGGAGAGCCTGCCGCGTGGGGAGACGGCGATCCGCGGCGTCGCCTGGTCTGGCGCCGGGAGCATCTGTCGGGTCGAGGTAAGCCTGAACGGCGGCCCATGGCACGAGGCACGACTCGTGGGCGAACGGCGGCCTGGGGCATGGCAATGGTGGGAGTTGATCACGCGGCTCGATCGGATCGGGCCGCTCGCCGTTCGGGCACGCGCCACCGACATGACCGGCCGAATCCAGCCTGAACGCGCCGAGTGGAACCGTATGGGCTACGGCAACAACTCGATCCACTCCGTCGCCGCACGGGTGATCTGACGCCGAGCGCGGGCGCGCGCTCGATGAGACCTCTGGTCAGCACAACGTCGCCGAGACGGATGCGGTCCAAAGCGTAGTGCCGGATGTTCGCCCGATTGCGCGGTTGATGCATTCACAAAATCTTAACCAGCGACACTGGAGAACAAGGGTCCGATGTTCCTCGTCTCCAAAATCTTCTGGCTCCTTGCCCAGCCGCTCTCCCTCGCCTTCTTCAGCGCCCTCATCGGCTTTCTGCTGGCGCTGCTGGGCCGCGCGCGCATCGGCGGCGTTTTCGGCTCGCTTGGCCTCGTGGTGCTGTTCCTGACCCTGTTCACGACAACAGGCTCTTACTTCCTGCAGATCCTCGAAGACCGGTTTCCCCGCCCCTCCCCGCCGGCGGAGCTTACCTGCATCGTCGTGCTTGGCGGCGCCTTCGAGAACGTGGTGATCGATGGGCGCGGCGGCATCGAACTCAACCAGGCGGCGGAGCGCTTCGTCGAGACCGCCCGGCTTGCCAGGGCCTATCCTGCCGCCCGCATCCTCGTGTCGGGCGGAGACGGTTCGTTGAGCGGTGGCTATGCCGGCGACGCGGAGCTCTCGCGGCCGTTCTTCGACGCGTTCGGTATCGCGCCTGATCGTCTCGTCCGCGAGGAAAACTCGCGCACCACCTTCGAGAATGCGCGCAACACCAAAGATTTGTTGGGCGCGAACCAAATGGAGCACTGCGCGCTTGTCACCTCGGCCTACCACATGCCGCGCTCGATCGGCCTCTTCCGTTCGTTCGGCATCGACGTGATGCCTTGGCCGACGGACTATCGGACGAGCGGCAAGGTGAAGCTCGGCGTCGACTTCACCCAGCCCTCACTCAATGCGCAACTGACGACGACCGCCGCCAAGGAATGGACCGGGCTGCTTGCCTACTATCTGCTTGGCCGGACGCAGACGATCCTGCCACGATAGGCTTTTGCGATAGATCGCGGTGAGCGCCCTCTAAGTCCCCTCTCCCGCCTGCGGGGAGAGGGCTACTGCATGTTTCCTTAAATCGTAGCCGATTTAAGGAAACATGCAGCAATTCAAAGTGCTACAGCGTCCTTTGCGCGTCTGATAAGACGCGCGGCGCTGTAGGGTGAGGAGCAAGATCCTCAACTCGCTCTGTCATATCCTTGAATGCCACGGCCTTCCGCCCCGCTGACTTATTCCCGGCGTTGCGCTAATGATCGCGGATAGCGTCAACCCGGGCTCGGCGCAGTCCAGAGAGCGGAGTACCCATGCCGATCCTCGAAATTCTTGACTATGCCGGCGTGGCCGTCTTCGCGGCGACAGGTGCGCTTTCGGCATCGCGCAAACAACTCGATATCATCGGCTATCTGTTCCTGGCATCGGTCACCGGCATTGGCGGCGGCACGATGCGCGACGTGATCCTGGGCGTGACACCGGTGTTCTGGGTGTTGAACCCGGCCTATCTCATCATCTGTGCCTCGGTCGGGTTCTTGGTGTTCCTCACATCCCACCGCTTTGAGTCTCGCTACCGCGTGCTTGTGTGGCTCGATGCGATCGGCCTTTCGGCCTATTGCGTCATGGGCGCTGCGAAGGGGTTGGCCGCCACTGGCTCGCCGACCGTCGCGCTGGTCACCGGCATCCTGACGGCGACCTTCGGCGGCATCCTGCGCGATCTGCTCGCCGGCGAGCCCTCCGTGCTCTTGAGACCGGAAATCTACGTCACCGCGGCCCTTGTTGGCGCCGGGGCCTTCGTTCTGGCGACGGTGATCGGCATGCCGCTCGCAGCGACCTCCGCGATCGGCGTGCTCTCGGCCTTCGCGGTTCGCGGCGGCGCGTTGCGGTATGGCTGGACGCTGCCGACCGGCAAGGCCGGCCCCGGTCGCCACCCGAACGATGTGATGTAGAAGTTTTTGAAAACTTCACGACGCCTTCAGCGTCCGACGGACGCGGCGCCGTTCCTGTGGTCAGCGATCGGACTTGCGACGCAGGCGGACCACGACATCGACATGGGAGATCTCCATGCCTTTCGGAGGCTCCGGAAGATTGTCGATCTGGATATTGCTCACCGGAATGTCGAGCACCTCATTCTGCCCTTCAACGAAGAAATGATGGTGGTCGGACACATTGGTGTCGAAATAGGTCTTGGCGCTCTCGACCGCCAGCACGCGGATCATGCCCGCTTCGGTGAACTGGTGAAGCGTGTTGTAGACGGTGGCAAGCGAAACCGGGACGCCGGCCTCGACCGCCTCTTCGTGCAGCTCCTCGACGGTCAAATGACGGTCGCCCTTTGCGAAAATGAGATCCGCAAGCGCGACGCGCTGGCGTGTCGGGCGCAAGCCCGAATTGCGCAGCCTCTCCTGCGAACACATTTGTGGTGCTTTCGTCATACGCAGCCGTTTCGGTATCCTGGCCAAAATTCACAGATTATCCGTTTGCGATATAACTTCTGCCGCCGCCGCTTTCAATAGATTCCGAGCTTCCAGGGGTGCAAACGCCTGAAAATCGGCCCAAAGCGGGGGAAGGCTGGCATTTAACTCTGGTCGTGCCCACATTCATATTGTAAGCGACGGCGGAACGATGTCGCCAATAAGAGCCGCATGAGAGAAAAAGTGAAGCGGGTTTTCGCCGCCATCCGCACTACCTTATAGGATATCGTCGAAGCGGAAACTGCGGCAGACGGGATTGCCATTGGCGCAGGGCCACGCTTCAATTCAGCCCGAACTTGCTCTAAAGCAGGTCGGGGAACACTCAGTCACTCGGGGAAAAAACCATTCATGACCACCAGACAATCCAGCTTCAGCTATGAGGAAATCCTGACCTGCGGCCGAGGTGAAATGTTTGGCCCCGGCAATGCCCAGCTGCCGTTGCCGCCGATGCTGATGTTCAACCGCATCACCGACATCTCGGAAACCGGAGGCCCGCACGACAAGGGCTACATCCGCGCCGAGTTCGACATCACGCCGGACCTCTGGTTCTTCCCCTGCCATTTCATGGGCGACCCCGTCATGCCCGGCTGCCTTGGCCTCGATGCCATGTGGCAGCTGACGGGATTCTTCCTCGGCTGGCTCGGCGAGCCCGGCAAGGGCCGAGCGATCTCCACCGGCGAGGTGAAATTCACAGGTATGGTGACGCCAAAGACCAAGCTGGTCGAATACGGCATCGACTTCAAGCGCGTGATGCGCGGCCGCCTGGTGCTCGGCATTGCCGACGGCTGGATGAAGGCCGATGGCGAAGTGATCTACAAGGCCAGCGACCTCAGGGTCGGTCTTTTCCAGGAAAAGGCCGACTGAGCCGCAAAAAGGCCAGGACGGGTTCAAGTTAAGAAAAGGTCATTACCATGAGACGGGTTGTTGTCACGGGCCTCGGCATCGTTTCCTCGATCGGTAACAATGCCGAGGAAGTCACGGCATCGCTGCGCGATGCGAAATCGGGCATCACGTATTCGCCCGATTTCGCCGAGAATGGCTTCAAGTGCCATGTCTGGGGGGCACCCACGCTCGACCCGACCGACCTCGTCGACCGGCGTGCCATGCGCTTCCTGTCGCAGGGCGGCGCCTGGAATCACGTGGCGATGAAGCAGGCAATCGCAGATTCCGGGCTTGAAGCCGGCGACATCACCAACGAACGCACCGGCATCATCATGGGCTCGGGCGGTCCTTCGACCCGCACCATCGTCGAGGCTGCCGACGTCACGCGCAAGAACACGAGCCCCAAGCGCATCGGCCCCTTCGCGGTGCCGAAGGCGATGTCCTCGACGGCCTCGGCCACGCTTGCGACCTGGTTCCAGATCCATGGCGTCAACTACTCGATCTCGTCCGCCTGCTCGACCTCGGCGCATTGCATCGGCAATGCCGCGGAAATGATCCAGTGGGGCAAGCAGGACGTGATGTTCGCAGGCGGCCACGAGGATCTCGACTGGACCATGTCGAACCTCTTCGATGCCATGGGCGCGATGTCATCGAAGTTCAACGATACGCCGTCCTCGGCCTCGCGCGCCTATGACGCCAACCGCGACGGCTTCGTGATTGCCGGCGGCGCCGGCGTTCTGGTGCTCGAGGAGCTGGAGCGTGCCAAGGCCCGCGGCGCCAAGATCTATGCCGAGATCGTCGGCTATGGCGCAACCTCCGACGGTTACGACATGGTTGCCCCGTCCGGTGAGGGCGCTGTGCGCTGCATGCGCCAGGCGCTTGCGACCGTGAAGGGCGACATCGACTACGTCAACACCCACGGAACCTCGACGCCAGTCGGCGACTCCAAGGAAATCGGCGCCATTCGCGAAGTCTTCGGCGAAAAGATGCCGCATATCCAGTCGACCAAATCTCTCACGGGCCATTCGCTGGGCGCTGCCGGCGTCCAGGAATCGATCTACGGCCTGTTGATGATGCAGGCCGGTTTCATCGGCGAAAGCGCGCATATCAGCGAGCTCGACCCGGAGTTCGAAGGCGTACCGATCGTTCGCAAGCGGATCGACAACGCCAAGATCGACACGGTTCTTTCGAACTCCTTCGGTTTCGGCGGCACCAACGCCACGCTCGTCTTCCAGCGCTACAACGGATAACACAATGAACGGACTGATGAACGGAAAGCGCGGCCTCATCATGGGGGTGGCCAACAACCATTCTATTGCCTGGGGAATCTCGAAGGCGCTCGCCGCCCAGGGCGCCGAACTCGCCTTCACCTATCAGGGGGAAGCGCTCGGCAAGCGGGTCAAGCCGCTCGCCGCAGAAGTCAATTCCGACTTCCTCCTTCCCTGCGACGTCGAGGACATCGCGTCGGTCGACGCCGTGATCGCCGCCATCAGGGAGCGCTGGGGAAAGCTCGACTTCGTCGTTCACGCCATCGGCTTCTCCGACAAGAACGAGCTGAAGGGGCTCTACGCGGACACCACGCGCGACAATTTCAGCCGCACCATGGTCATCTCCTGCTTCTCCTTCACCGAGATCGCCAAGCGCGCCGCCGAGCTGATGAACGAAGGCGGCACGATGCTGACGCTCACCTATGGCGGCTCGACTCGGGTCATGCCGAACTACAATGTAATGGGCGTTGCCAAGGCGGCGCTCGAAGCCTCGGTGCGCTATCTCGCGGCCGACTACGGCACCCGCGGCATCCGCGTCAACGCGATCTCGGCCGGGCCGATCCGTACGCTCGCCGGCGCCGGCATCTCGGACGCCCGCGCGATGCTGTCCTGGCAGCAGAAGAATTCGCCGCTGCGCCGCACGGTGACGATCGACGATGTCGGCAATTCGGCGCTCTACCTTCTCTCCGATCTTTCGCGCGGCGTCACCGGCGAAATCCACTATGTGGATTCCGGCTACAACATCACCTCCATGCCGACGCTCGAGGCATTGCGCACCGCCGACGTGGAGTAAGACAGCCGATCCGGGTTACTCACCAGACGTACTTCCGCACGGAAAGCCACCACACACTTTTCCTGAATTGCCCGAACCCGGATCAGGCCGCCGTCCAGCCCCAGATCAATCCGAAAAGAACGGCCAGGAGCGCGAGGCCAACAATGGCTGTCGCGCCACGCATGTGTCGCAGCCTTCCCGGCGCAAGCGGCACGCGATAGAGTTTGCGGAGGAACGGGAGCGGAACTTCCGACGTCGCGCCATGTCCCTCGGCATGCTTGATATCGCGCGCAATGACCTCTTCAACATCTTCCATCATAGGGGGTCGAGCGGGTCCAAATCCCATCGCCTGCTCCTCTCCTGCAAAGACGCACCGACCCGGCCATGGTGTTCCTGATCGTCCTTGCTGGCAACTGGAAACGGCGCGCCGCGGCAAGCGACGGCGCTCTCCGGAGCGTGTACATTCATCTGGATGCTAACTCTTTGAACGCTAGCGTTTCGCCCAGAGGACCTTGAAGCGCGCATTGCGGCAGGTCTCGCCGCTCTCCTTGAAGTTTTCCGCGAGAACCTGCTCGTAGGGCAGGCCGCGATTGGCGACCAGCATCAGCCTGCCGCCGTGCTTCAAGGCTTTGGTGGCCGATCTGATGATCGCGGCACCGAGCGACGGCTCTGCGGCGTGCCCCTCGTGGAAGGGCGGGTTCATGACGATCAGGTCGTATTTGTCGCGCGTCTCCTCGCTGGTGAGGTCGTGCCAATAGAAACGGGCCGGTATCGAGGGGGCGTTCGCCATCATGTTGACGCGCGCGGCCTCCAGCGCTTCATAGTCCGCCTCGAAGAGATCGATGCCCTTCACGCCCGGCGAGGCATGGGCGAGCATCACCGAAAGATAGCCCCAGCCGGCACCGAAATCGGCCGCGTGGCCGGTAAAATCCTTGGGGAGCCGCGAGGCAAGAAGCTCCGAACCGGGATCCACCCGATCGTGCGAGAACATGCCAGGCGACGCCTCGAACAGGCCGTCGACACGCACCGGCACCTTGGCAAGCTGGGACACGGCCTCCGACACGTCTTCGGGCCGGGTGAACCAGAAGGCGACGCCATGATATTTCGGCAGCGAGTCCCCGTCCCAGCCGAACTTGCCGATCTTCTTGCGCAGCGGCTGGATCCCGTCCTCCTTGCCGCCTGCAACCACGACCAATGCGCCAGCGCGGGTGCGCTTGAGCGCCTCGGCGATCCGATCCTCGTTTTCGCCCTTGTGCTTGCCACAGAGCACCAGCGCGGCGTCATACTCGTCGCCCTCGGCGAGCGGAGTCACGTCGGCGCGTGCCGCTTCCAGCGCGCGATAGAGCGACCTTAGAGGCTGCACGGCAGCGATCGAGGCGGAAAAGTCCTGCGGCAGCCTGTAGCCCGCCTCGGCCCCGAGAAAGAGCACGCGTTCGTCCTCACCCGGCGGATCGATGACGCCGGTGTCGAAAGGGTGAAATAGGGTTTTCAGTGCGTCGCGGCTCATGGGGCTTCCGTCGGATTCGGTGCTGCCGAGAGGCCCCTCCCCAACCCCTCCCCACGGGGGGAGGGGCTTACCGGGTGCGCCCACTGTTCACCAATCCAACGGTTCCGCAAGTTCGGATGTTGAGTTGGGCGAACGAGGGCCATGCGCGACAGCCCCTCCCCCTTGTGGGAGGGGTTGGGGAGGGGTGATAAATGGGAGGCGTATGGCTACACCCCGGATGCGTTCGGCTTATTCGGCCGCTTCGCCACCGTCCTTCTTCTCCGCCTTCTCGGCGACGACCTCCTTGCCGGTCGCCTGATCGACGACCTTCATCGAGAGGCGAACCTTGCCGCGCTCGTCGAAGCCCATCAGCTTGACCCAAACCTTGTCGCCTTCCTTGACGACGTCGGTTGTCTTGGCGACGCGCTCGGAGGCGAGCTGCGAGATGTGGACGAGGCCGTCGCGGGCGCCGAAGAAGTTGACGAAGGCGCCGAAATCAGCGGTCTTGACGACCGTGCCTTCGTAGATCTGGCCGACTTCCGGCTCGGCGACGATCGAGTGGATCCACTTGCGAGCCGCTTCGATCTCCTTGGCGGAGGCGGATGCAATCTTGACCGTACCGTCGTCTTCGATGTTGATCTTGGCGCCGGTCTTTTCGACGATCTCGCGGATGACCTTGCCGCCCGAACCGATGACTTCACGGATCTTGTCGACCGGGATGTTCATCACTTCGATGCGCGGGGCGAATTCACCGAGCTGGCCGCGGCTTTCGGAGATGGCCTTGGCCATTTCGCCGAGGATGTGCATGCGGCCGCCCTTGGCCTGGTTGAGGGCAACACCCATGATCTCTTCGGTGATGCCTTCGATCTTGATGTCCATCTGCAGCGAGGTGATGCCGGCCTCGGTGCCCGCAACCTTGAAGTCCATATCGCCGAGATGGTCTTCGTCGCCGAGGATGTCGGAGAGAACGGCGAAGCGGTCATCTTCCTTGATGAGGCCCATGGCGATACCGGCGACGGGCTTTGCAAGCGGCACGCCTGCATCCATCAGCGCCAGCGACGTGCCGCAGACAGTGGCCATCGAGGAGGAACCATTGGACTCGGTGATTTCGGAGACGACGCGCAGCGTATAGGGGAACTGTTCCGCCGTCGGCAGCATCGGGTGGATGGCGCGCCAGGCGAGCTTGCCGTGACCGATTTCACGACGGCCCGGGGAACCCATGCGGCCCGTTTCACCGACCGAGAAGGGCGGGAAGTTGTAGTGCAGCATGAAGTTTTCCTTGTACATGCCGGTCAAGGAATCGACATACTGCTCGTCTTCGCCGGTGCCGAGCGTGGCAACCACGATTGCCTGCGTCTCGCCGCGGGTGAAGAGCGACGAACCGTGCGTGCGCGGCAGGATGCCGACTTCCGCGACGATTGGGCGGACCGTGACGAGGTCGCGGCCGTCGATGCGGCTCTGCGTGTCGAGGATGTTCCAGCGAACGATCTTGGCCTGCAGATGCTTGAAGACGGCAGCGATTTCTTCCGCCGTGTGAGGAGGATTTTCGATGCCTTCCGGCAGGAAGTGTTCCTTCACCTTGGCCTTGACGGCGTCGACGGCGGCGTAGCGGGCAGCCTTCTCGGTGATCTTGTAGGCGTTGCGCAGCTCGTCTTCGGCAATGACGAGCATGGCGTTTTCGAGCGCGGAATGATCTTCCGGTTCGAACTCGCGCGGCTCCTTGGCCGCAACTTCGGCAAGCTTGATGATCGCGTCGATCACCGGCTGGAAGCCCTTCTGGCCAAAGACGACGGCGCCGAGCATGATGTCTTCCGGCAGCTCCTTGGCCTCCGACTCGACCATCAGCACGGCTTCCTGGGTGCCGGCGACGACGAGATCGAGCGAGGATTCATCCATCTCGTCGAGATGCGGGTTCAGCACATATTCGCCGTTGATGTAGCCGACGCGGGCGCCGCCGATCGGGCCCATGAAAGGGATGCCGGAAAGCGTCAGCGCGGCGGAGGCCGCAACCATCGAAACGACGTCCGGATTGTTCTCCAGGTCATGCTGCATGACCGTGACGATCACCTGGGTGTCGTTCTTGTAGCCTTCCGGAAAGAGCGGACGGATCGGCCGGTCGATCAGGCGGGAAACGAGCGTTTCGTTTTCGCTCGGGCGACCTTCGCGCTTGAAATAACCGCCGGGAATCTTGCCGGCAGCGTAGGTCTTTTCCTGGTAGTTGACGGTGAGCGGGAAGAAATCCTGGCCCGGCTTCGGTGCCTTGGCCGAAACGACGGTGGCAAGCACCACCGTTTCGCCGTAGGTGGCGAGAACGGCACCGTCAGCCTGACGCGCGATCTTGCCGGTTTCGAGCTTGAGCGGACGCCCTGCCCATTCGATTTCTACCTTGTGGGTCTCGAACATGTTCTGTCCTTCGTGTGCGGGAGACCTTCCGCGGCTTTTGCAGCGCGGATGATCTGAGAGCCGCTTGGTGGTGGCGCATCACGGGCAAGACAACGGGAGGCTTCTAAACAAACCGGCTCGATTCCGTCTCGCCGTGCTGCCCGCGTGGCAGCTCCGGCGCGCGGGCGCCGAAGCATCCTGCAATCCTGCCCCATGACGGGCCATCGGTTGATCCGCGATACCGGCCCATCCGGTTCGCTGGACATTCTCTCCAATCCTCGCGCCACAGGCGCCAGCGGAGAGACAATTCTGCCGCGCGGTTGCGTCCTTTCAGACGCACAAAAGTCGCAGCAGCACTTTGAATTTCTGCATGTTTCTATCCTTCAATCGGCCCCGATTTAAGGAAGCATGCAGCAGGCGATCAAGCGCCCAATAAAAAGCCGGCGGACCGCAAGCGGCCCGCCGGACAAAGTCGTTTAGCGACGGATGCCCAGGGCACCGATCAGCTTGGTGTAGCGCGCTTCGTCTTTCTTCTTCAGATAGTCGAGGAGCGAACGACGGCTGGAAACCATCGCGAGAAGACCACGGCGGGAATGGTTGTCCTTCTTGTGGCCCTTGAAGTGTTCGGTCAGGTTGTTGATCCGTTCCGTCAGGAGCGCAACCTGGACTTCCGGAGAACCGGTGTCGCCTTCAGCGGTCGCGAATTCCTTGATGAGCTGAGCCTTGCGCTCTGCAGTAATCGACATCGGATGATCCTTTCGTTTCGAGGATTTCGGGGTCGCCGGCAGCCGGGATGTCGTCCAGCCGCGGCCGTTCATACGAAGAGGCAGTCCCCTTCGCTGGCGTGCCTATAAACGAAATGGATCGAAAAGGAAAGGGTCATGGAACCCGGCGTCCGGAGGCGGCACGCCACGCTTCAATTGCCGGTTGGCTGAAGGCGCGCTCGCCGGTTTCCGGGAATCGAAGGTGCTATCCGGCAAACCCTTGAAAAGCGTCCGCGTCCATCACTCTCGCCGTCAACTTCCGGTTTCGGCCGGTACGTCGCCCCTGCTGCTGCGCGGAATCCGGATGGTCCATTCGATGCCGTCCGGGTGCATCGTCCTTTCGAGCTCAGCCCCAAGCGCCATGCCGAGCATACGCTCGAGCACGACCGTTCCGAAACCCGTTCGCCCGGGAGTTTGTTTCGGCGGCGCAATATCCGCTCCCTCTTCGCGCCAACGGATAGCGATCATTCCATCCGACACTGACCAGTCGAGCCTGATGATACCGGTCGCGTTGGCAAGGGCGCCGTATTTGGTCGCGTTGGTCGCCAGTTCGTGCAGCGCCATACCGAGCATCTGAGCCACTTGCGTTTCCAACCGCAAGGCCGGACCGGTGAGGACGATGCGCTTCGGGTCGTCGGGGGTAAAAGGTTGCAGCTGATCCTGCGCCAGTTCTTGGAGATCGACACCGAGGGCAGCATTGGCGACCATCAGGTCGGTCGATCGGGCAAGTCCGGCAATCCGCTTTCGAAACGCCTCGGCGAATTCCAACGCGCTCTCGGC
Source organism: Sinorhizobium terangae (assembly GCF_029714365.1). Taxonomy (NCBI): domain Bacteria; kingdom Pseudomonadati; phylum Pseudomonadota; class Alphaproteobacteria; order Hyphomicrobiales; family Rhizobiaceae; genus Sinorhizobium; species Sinorhizobium terangae. Next base: position 3,817,718 of record NZ_CP121659.1, on the reverse strand, counting down.
GGAACTGGCGGATTGGTTCAGCATTGATTGAATGACAGTGAGCTGATTCTTGGAGCGGTGCGCAACCTCCCTCATCAGAAAACGGATTTCCCCTTCAGCCTTGGTGCGCGCTGCGGCCGCCCGGGCGAACGCCCTCGATACGTCCTCGACCTCGGTAATCATGTAGCGACGCGGTTTGATCGGCTCGCCGGCGCCGAGGCGCCGGGCGTCCATGGCAAGCAGCTTCACCCCCTGCGAGAGCAGGCGGGCGATGGTCAGCGAACCCGCGACCGCGATGCTTGCGAAAATGATGCCGCCGAGCGACAACCAGAGGAACGACCACACTATCGGCGCATCGACAACCTGACGCGGCGCCCAGGCGACGATGCGCCATCCGGTCACGATGGAAAACTCGGTCGCGACGCGGTAGTCCGCGCCGTTTTCGCTGATGTTGGCAACGCCGATGCTGATCGCCGGCAGCTTCTCGAGGAAGAATGTGTCGCCCGCTTTGACCGCGGCATCGGAAGACACGATCACCTTTCCGCTGCCATCCACCAGTGCGGCATTCCAGCCGGGCGACAGCGTGTCGCGGTTGACAGCCTTCGCCATCCCGTCAGCGTCTTGCGTCAAGGTCAACAGATAGCTCTCCCCGGTTGAAAGACTGACCGGAAGATAGACATTGAAGGCCCATCGCCCGTCGGTCTTGTCGAAAAACACGCCGGAGACGAGTGGACCCTTGTTCTTGAAGGCAAGTTCGATCGACTCCGGATCGGACGCCTGTCCAAGCGGCGCACCGAAGGGAAGTCGGGTATTCAGTCTCTGATTGCGGTTCCTGTCTATGACAATCAGGTTGGAATCACTGTCGGCCAAGGCGACGGAAGCGCGGCCGTAAAAGGCGCGCATGTCGCGCAACTCCATCGCGCTCGATGTCGAAAGAACCTTGAGCGTCGTCAGCATGCCCTCGATCTCGCGCTCGACGATGCGCGCGACCGAGCCGGTCGAGGCGTTCAGGAGCGATGTCACGACCTGCTCCTGTGCATCCATGCTGCGTTTCAGGATGACGAAGGAGAAGATGAAGGAAGGGATGATCGCGACCAGCAGCAGCGAAATCAGATAGAAGCTGAACGGCCGGCGGAGACGGTCCCGAACGAAGGCGGCTGCGGCCTGCAAGCCGCCGCGCGAAGCTTCTCCGTGGTCCTTCCCTGACACCTCAGTCACCCGGGCCGCCTTTCACCGTCTATCGTCGCGCCGCCGGCGGCCAACGATCAAACGAGGTCCCGTGGCTCCTGCGCGTCGGCCGCACAACCGCCACGAGTTGGCGCATGGCAAGATCGCGATCTCGGATTGAGCTCGATCGCCGCGAACGGCCATATCCGCAGCTTGCGCCGAACAGATCGAATCGTCACTCGCGATCATGCGTCAGCGTTCCAGCAAACGCAAACCGCCTGCAGCGTCGCGCGTCTTTTCAGACGCGCAAAGGACGCCATAGCACTTTGAATTGCTGCATGTTTTATCCTTGAATCGGTTCCGATTTAAGGAAATGTGCAGCCGTGCCGACGGATCAGGACGTCGCGAACACGCGCCTTGGCCGGAATTCGCCTTCGGCGATCTCGCCGATCGCCACGAGCTTGCCGCGCGCCGTCGCATAGGCCTCGGGAGCAGGCAATGGTGCCTCGCGTCCGCGCAGGATGATCGGATTGCCCATCTTGAGGCGGTGCGCCTGATCGTCATTGACGGCGATGTGCGGCAGGCCGGAAAGAGCCTCGCCCGTCTCGATCAGGAAGTCATCCAGCGCCGCGAGCCTCTCGGCATCGTCCTCGATCTTCTCCAGCGCAACGAGGTCGGCAAGCGGCACCATGTCATCCTCGCCGAAGGGAGCGACGAACGTGCGGCGCAGCGAGGCTATATGTCCGAAGCAGCCGAGATCGCGGCCCATGTCGCGGGCAAGCGAGCGAACATAGGTTCCCTTGCCGCATTCGATCTCGAAATGCGCGAGATGCGGCGTGCATCCGATCAGTGACAGCCGGAAGACCTCCACTTCGCGGGCCGGAATTTCCACCGCTTCCCCGTCGCGGGCGAGATCGTAGGCGCGTTCGCCGTCAATCTTGATCGCCGAGAATTGCGGCGGCACCTGGCTGATCACGCCGGTGTATTTCGGCAGCAGGGCGCGGATCGCCTCTTCCGTCGGCCGCTCCGCCGAGGAACGGATGACGTCGCCCTCGAGATCGTCGGTCGTCCGCTCCTCGCCCCAGGCGACGGTGAACTCGTAGATCTTGCGCCCATCCATCACGTAGGGAACGGTCTTCGTCGCGTCACCAAGCGCGATCGGCAGCATGCCAGAGGCGAGCGGATCGAGCGTGCCGGCGTGACCCGCCTTCTGCGCCTTGAACAGCCACTTGATCTTCGAAACGGCCTCGGTGGAACCAAAGTCGAGCGGCTTGTCGAGGATCAGCCAGCCCGAGATCGGGCGACCCTTGGGTTTGCGCGGTTTGGACATGGATCTTTCTTATTCTTCGTCGTCGGTATCGGAATCGAGGTCGCGGCTGACTTCGGGCGAGCGCAGCAGCTCATCGATCTTCTGGTAATTTTCGAAGCTGGTATCGTCGCGGAAGCGGACTTCCGGCATGTATTTCATCTGCCGCAGCTGCGGCCCGAGCCGTCCGCGGATGAACTTCGCGTTCCGGTTCAATGCCTCGATTACCGCGCCATGGTCGCTCATGCCGAGCGGGGTCACATAGGCCGTGGCGATCTTCAGATCCGGCGACATGCGCACCTCGGAAATGGAAATCACCGTCTTCTCGATCAAGGGATCACGCACCTCGCCACGCTGCAGAACCTGCGTGATCGCGGCGCGCACCTGTTCTCCCACGCGCAGCATGCGCTGGGAAGGGGCGGAGGATGTGGATTTGGTCATCGTGCTTACCTCGGATCACGTCATGACCTTGGATTGAATCCACTCAAGACCACAGACGGGATCGATTTCAAATGAAACGCGGAATGCGGGCGGAAACCGCCCGCGCTTTTCTCATCCCGCTTCAAAAAATGCGAGCGCCGAACAGAAGCCGGCGCTCGCACAGTCTCGAACCGGACGGATATCAGAGTGTGCGCGTAACGTGTTCGACGCGGAAGCACTCGATTGTATCGCCGGCGCGAATGTCTTCGTAGTTCTCGAAGGCCATGCCGCATTCCTGGCCGGCCTGGACTTCCGAGACTTCGTCCTTGAAGCGCTTGAGCGTCTTGAGCTTGCCCTCGTGGATGACCACGTTGTCGCGCACCAGACGGACGCCCACACCACGCTCCACCTTGCCCTCGGTGACACGGCAACCCGCGACCTTGCCGACCTTGGTGATGTTGAACACCTCCAGGATCTCGGCATTGCCGAGGAAGGTCTCGCGCCGTTCGGGCGACAGCAGACCCGACATCGCCGCCTTCACGTCATCCACCAGATCGTAGATGATGTTGTAATAGCGGATTTCGATGCCGGAACGCTCGGCCGCATCGCGCGCCTGCTTGTTGGCGCGGACGTTGAAGCCGATGATCGCAGCGTTCGAAGCTTCGGCGAGCGAGATATCGGACTCGGTGATACCACCGGCACCCGAATGCACGACGCGCGCCCGAACCTCGTCGGTGCCGAGCTTTTCGAGAGCGCCGGCGATCGCTTCGATCGAGCCCTGCACGTCGCCCTTGATGACCAGCGGGAACTCCTTCATGCCGGAAGCATGGAGCTGGCTCATCATCTGCTCGAGCGAACCGCGCGAGCCGGACTGGCGCGCAACCGCCTTTTCGCGTGCAAGCCGCTGGCGATATTCGGAAATCTCGCGCGCGCGGCTTTCGTTCTCGACGACTGCGAACTTGTCGCCGGCCGCCGGCGTACCGGAGAGGCCGAGGACTTCGACGGGGGTCGACGGGCCCGCGGACTTCACATGCTCGCCCTTGTCGTTGACCAGCGCGCGCACGCGACCCCACTGGTCGCCGGCGACGATGATCTGACCGGGGGTCAGCGTACCCTTCTGGACGAGGACGGTTGCAACCGCACCGCGGCCGCGATCGAGCTCGGCTTCGACCACCGTACCCTCGGCCGTCCGGTTCGGATTGGCCTTGAGGTCGAGGATTTCGGCCTGCAGCAGGATCGCCTCGAGCAGCTTGTCGAGGTTGGTGTGGTTCTTCGCCGAGACTTCGACGTCGAGAACTTCACCGCCCATCGATTCAACGAAGACCTCGTGCTGCAGCAACTCGGTGCGGACCTTCTGCGGGTTCGCCGTCGGCTTGTCGATCTTGTTGATCGCCACGATGATCGGCACGTTGGCCGCCTTGGCGTGGTTGATCGACTCGATCGTCTGCGGCATCACGCTGTCATCGGCAGCCACGACGAGGACGGCAATGTCCGTCGCCTGGGCGCCGCGGGCACGCATGGCCGTGAAGGCGGCGTGGCCGGGGGTGTCGATGAAGGTGATCTTCTGACCGTTCTGTTCGACCTGATAGGCACCGATGTGCTGGGTGATGCCGCCGGCTTCGCCGGCCACCACGTTGGCGTGGCGGATCGCATCGAGCAGCGACGTCTTGCCGTGGTCGACGTGACCCATGATCGTGACGATCGGCGGGCGCGCCTCCATCGTCTCTTCGGTGTCGGCGATGTTGAAAATGCCCTCTTCGACGTCCGATTCCGAGACGCGCTTGACCGTGTGGCCGAATTCGCCGGCAATGAGCTCGGCGAGATCGGCATCGATCAGGTCGCCCGGCTTCATCATCTGACCTTCCTTCATCAGGAACTTGATCACGTCGACGGCGCGTTCGGACATGCGCTGCGACAGTTCCTGAATCGTGATGGTTTCCGGCAGAACGACTTCGCGCGAGATCTTTTCGCGGGTCTCCTGCATCTGGCTGCGTTTGAACTTCTCCTGCCGGCGGCGCATCGCCGAGAGCGAACGGCCGCGCTGACCGCCATCCTCGTCGACGGCGGCCGTCAAGGTCAGCTTGCCCTGGCGGCGGCCATCGTCGCCCTTCGGGCGGGTGACCGGCTTCGCGGGCTCCGGACGCGCGACCTTGCCCCGAGCGGGACCGGCGCCGCGCGAACCGCGATCTTCCTCTTCGTCGTCACCGGCACGGCGGCCACGAGGCGCGGCTCCGCCCGGCGCCTGCGGGGCGGCCGGAGCCGGACGCGGCGGTTGCGGCCGCGTGTCGGGACGGCGTTCGGCCGTAACGGCGGGCGCAGCAGCGGCCGGCCGCTCTTCCTCGACTTTTTCGGCGACGGCCGCCGGGCGCGCTGCCTCTTCGGCGGCGCGGCGAGCAGCCTCTTCCTTTTCGCGGGCGAGACGTTCTTCTTCCTCGCGCCGGCGCAGGACTTCCTCCTCGGCGCGGCGCTTCGCTTCCTCGGCGTCACGGATCTGCGCTTCGGCGAGCGCGCGGCGGCGGGCCTCGATCTCGCCTGCGGAAAGATCGTTCAGCACGACGCCGACACGCGAACGGTTCTGCTCCTGGCGCGGCTGATGCGGCTGCGGCTGCGGCGCAGGCCGTCCGGACGGCTGCGGCGGAACAGGACGCTGCTCGGCCTGGCGGGCGGCAGGCGTCGCAGCAGCCGGCGTGATCGGCCGCTCGTCCTTGTGACGCGCCAGACCGAATTTCTTCTTGGTCTCGACCACGACCGCCTTGGTGCGGCCGCGGCCCATATCCTGACGCACTGTCCCCTGCTGAACCCCGGAGGGTTTCAGGGTCAGCGTCTTCTTGCCCGCTACGCTGAGTGTCTTGTCGTCTTTGTTATCGGTCATTCCGTTCCGTTCCTAGCGATCAGGGCCGGATGCGAAACACCTGACCCTGTCTTCCAAATTGTCTCAAACAATGCTCGCGATGCCGGCCCTTGCCGGTGACGCGTATCATTGCTGTGGCTTGCCAGCGCCGCCTTCGGCCCGGACCGGGACGGATCCTCGGTACTTTTCGAGCATGATTGCGCGCTTCACTACACCCTCACCCGCCTGCCCTGCAAGCGCTGCGGCATGGATAAAAGCATTACTTCCCAAAAGCCCATCCATTTCCGCCGCCGTGAAGGGGCGGAATGCGGCTATCTCCTTTTCGTCCTCGGCGACGAAGCTCATCGCCTTGCGAGCCTGATCGATCTTGCGGACACCGTCGGCGGCCGCATCAATGGCGTGGAAGACGGCGAGCGCCGCAAGTCCACGCACCGCCTGTTCCGTCTTCGTCGCCCCGGAAACGAACTGGCCGGCCTTGCGCGCCATGTTCATCATTCCGGCAAGCTGCTCGGCAAGCAGCCTGTCGACGTCGTCCGCCAGCGCCGCGTCGGCCCTGACATCGGCCTTGAGGGCGCGGGCGAAGAGCTTCTTCGCCACCGCCTTCTCGACAAGCGATCGCTCCGCCTTGATCCAGCATCCGCGCCCGGGAAGCTGCCGCTTCAGGTCCGGCACGACGCGTCCGTCAGGAGCGGCAACGAAGCGGATCAACTCGTCCGGCGAACCGCTCTCGCGACTGACGATGCAGGTCCGGGTGCTGCCGCTCCGGTCCTTCGGACCCTTGTCCGAAGGCAGGGTGTCAGCATCGGTTTCCGCTGTCATCGTGATCAGGCGTCCTGCTCGGCGCCTTCGGCGACCTCGATCGGCTCTTCTTCCGCCTCGCTTGCCAGATCCTCTTCGGTGATCCAGCCAGCGGCCAGGCGCGCCTGGACGATCATCGCCTCCGCCTCCTCACGGGTTACCTCGAACTTCGAGAAGATACCCTCGAAGCGCTTGGTCTCGCCGTCCTTGCGCTCGGACCAGCCGACGAGATCGTCGGCGGCGCAACCGGCAAAGTCCTCGACGGTCTTGATGCCCTCTTCGCCGAGCGCGACCAGCATCTGGCTGGTCAGCCCATTGATCGTGCGCAGTTCATCGGCGACCCCGAGTTCCCTGCGCTTGGCGTCCATCTCGGCCTCGATCTTGTCGAGATAGTCGCGGGCGCGGGTCTGGATCTCGGTCGCGGTCTCTTCGTCGAAACCGTCGATCGACGAGATCTCGTCCAGATCAACATAGGCAAGTTCCTCGACCTGGGCAAAGCCTTCGGAGGCGAGCACCTGGCCGACCATCTCGTCGACGTCGAGTGACTCCATGAAGAGCTGGGTCCGCTCGTTGAATTCCTTCTGACGCCGCTCGCTTTCCTCCTGCTCGGTGAGGATATCGATATCCCATCCGGTCAGTTGCGAAGCGAGGCGGACGTTCTGGCCGCGGCGGCCGATGGCGAGCGAAAGCTGCTCGTCCGGAACCACCACTTCGATGCGCTCGGCATCCTCGTCGAGAACGACCTTGGCGACTTCCGCCGGCTGCAGGGCGTTGACGATGAAGGAGGCCGGATCCTGCGACCACGGAATGATGTCGATCTTCTCGCCCTGAAGCTCGCCGACGACGGCCTGGACGCGCGAGCCGCGCATACCGACGCAGGCGCCGACCGGATCGATCGACGAGTCGTTGGAAACGACAGCGATCTTGGCGCGCGAGCCGGGGTCGCGGGCAACCGACTTGATCTGAATGATGCCGTCGTAGATTTCCGGCACTTCCATGGTGAAGAGCTTGACCATGAACTGCGGATGCGTGCGCGACAGGAAGATCTGCGGCCCGCGCTGTTCACGGCGCACATCGTAGACGAAGGCGCGAACGCGGTCGCCGTAGCGCATGTTTTCGCGCGGGATCATCTCGTCGCGGCGGATGATGCCTTCGCCACGGCCGAGATCGACGATGACGTTGCCATATTCGACACGCTTCACCGTGCCGTTGACGATCTCGCCGACGCGGTCCTTGAATTCCTCGTACTGGCGGTCACGCTCGGCTTCGCGGACCTTCTGCACGATAACCTGCTTGGCCGACTGCGCGGCGATACGGCCGAAATCCATCGGCGGCAGCGGATCTGCGATGAAATCGCCGATCTTGGCGTCCGGGTTGCGATCGCGCGCAAGCTCAAGCGGGATCTGCGTCGAATAGTCGTCCGCCTTCTCGACCACTTCCAGAAGGCGCTGCAGACGGATTTCGCCGGTCTTCGAATTGATGTCCGCGCGAATGTTCGATTCCGAGCCATAACGCGAACGAGCCGCCTTCTGGATCGCATCCGCCATCGCGGCCAGAACGATCTCGCGGTCGATCACCTTTTCGCGTGCCACAGCATCTGCGATCTGCAGAAGTTCGAGCCGGTTAGCACTGACTGCCATATCTTGTCTCCGTCTGGTTGCAGGGGCCTCTGAAGCACGCCCTGCCTTATTCGATAGGTGAATCTTCGTCTTCGAAATTCTGGTTGGCGGCGCGCGCCGCCTTCGCCTTCTTGTCGGCCGTCAACGCGTCGCGGATCAGGTCGTCGGTCAGGATCAGCCGGGCATCCGAAAGCGCCGTGAACGGAATTGCGACAACAGCTTCCTCACCGTAGGCGGGCTGATCCCGCTCGAGACGGAAGCCGTCTTCGTCCACCGACACGATCTTGCCGCGAAACCGCTTGCGACCTTCGACCATCACCGAAGTCTCGCATTTCATCAGATGGCCCTGCCAGCGGACGAAATCGGACTTGCGCACCATCGGGCGGTCGATGCCCGGCGACGACACTTCCAGATGATACGCCTTGTCGATCGGATCTTCCACATCGAGGACGGGCGAAATGGCCTTGGAAACCTCTTCGCAATCCTCGACCGTCATGGTGCCGTCGTTGCGCTCCGTCATGATCTGGAGCGTCAAGCCGTTCTGGCCGGACATGCGGACGCGCACGAGGCGGAAGCCCATCTGCACGAGCACAGGCTCGATGATGTCGGCAATGCGCTGATCGAGACCAGTTTCGGTGATCAACCGCGGTTCATTTGCATTTTCAGCCGTTGTCTTATCGGACAAACGATCGTCTCCTCATCGGACCGGCTAATAAAAAAGAGCGGGTCCTGACGGGCCCACTCTTCATCTAACCGATCAAGAATTTGACGCTCATATACGCTTCATCGCCGCAAATTGCAAGGCTTGCGACCGCGACCACAGGAGCGGCGACCGAGGGCGGACCAGTTTCGTGTCCGATCGTCAATTTCAATGGCTGGCGCGCCACATTTCGGAGTTTATAAGGGAGCATCCGCTTCGCATTGGTCAAACGAAAGAGAATACGAGGTGACGAGCCGCATGTCGCCCCTGGCCCCCTTCAAACACGATACGTTCCGGATCATCTGGACCGCCAGCCTTGCCTCCAATTTCGGCGGGCTGATCCAGGCAGTCGGCGCCGCATGGCTGATGACCTCCATCTCGCAGTCGGTCAACATGGTGGCGCTGGTACAGGCCTCCACAGCGCTGCCGATCATGCTCTTCTCGCTGGTGTCGGGCGCGCTTGCCGACAATTTCGACCGGCGGCGGATCATGCTCGTCGCACAGGGATTCATGCTGAGCGTCTCGGCCATTTTGACGGCTTGCGCCTATTTCGGCCTGATCACGCCTTGGCTGCTCCTGCTGTTCACCTTTCTGATCGGCTGCGGGACGGCGCTCAACAACCCGTCGTGGCAGGCCTCGGTCGGCGACATGGTGCCACGCGACGACCTGCCGGCGGCGGTGGCGCTGAACAGCGTGGGCTTCAACATCACCCGCAGCGTCGGCCCGGCGATCGGCGGCGCGATCGTTGCAGCCGCGGGCGCGGCCGCAGCCTTCGCAGCCAATACGCTCAGCTATCTGGCGATCCTTTTCGCGCTTTTCCGCTGGAGACGGGAGATTCCGGAAAGTTCCCTGCCGCGCGAAACGCTCGGGCGGGCGGTTTCCGCCGGCCTTCGCTATGTCGCGATGTCGCCGAACATCGGCAAGGTGCTCTTGCGCGGTTTTGTCTTCGGCCTGTCGGCAAGCGCCATCCTTGCCCTGCTGCCGCTTGTCGCCCGCGATCTCGTCCGCGGCGGTCCGCTCACCTACGGCATCATGCTCGGCGCATTCGGCCTCGGCGCTATCGGCGGCGCGTTGCTGAGCGCCAGGCTGCGGGAACGCCTGTCGAGCGAGGCGGTCGTGCGCTGCGCCTTCGCCGGCTTTGCCGCAAGTGCCGCGGTCACGGCGATAAGCCCCGTGGCGTGGCTGACCTCGCTCGCCCTCACCGTCTCCGGTGCCTGTTGGGTGCTGGCGCTGGCGCTGTTCAACACCACGGTTCAGCTCTCCACCCCGCGCTGGGTGGTCGGGCGGGCGCTTTCCCTCTACCAGACCATGACCTTCGGCGGCATTGCCGGCGGCAGCTGGCTGTGGGGCGTTGCCGCCGAGCAATACGGCGCCGCCAACGCACTGATCGGCTCCTGTCTTCTCATGTTCGCCGGAGCGGCCATCGGCCTGCGCTTCGCGCTGCCGGAATTCAAGTCGCTGAACCTCGACCCGCTCAACCGCTTCGCCGAACCGCCGCTCGAGCTCGATCTCAAGCCGCGCAGCGGCCCGATCGTCATCATGATCGACTACGAGATCCATGAACCCGACATCCCCGAGTTCCTGACGACCATGGCGGAACGCCGCCGCATCCGCATCCGCGACGGCGCGGGACATTGGGCGCTGATGCGCGACCTCGAAAACCCGACAACCTGGACCGAGACCTATCACGTGCCGACCTGGGTGGAATATGTCCGTCACAACCAGCGGCGCACGCAGGCCGACGCGGCCGTCGGCGACAAGCTGACGGCGCTCCATCGCGGCACGACGCCGCCGCGCGTCCACCGCATGATCGAACGGCAGACGATCGTTCCGGAGCATTACGAACGCTACAAGCAGCCTGCCGAGATGCATTGAGAGGTAGCCCAACCCGGTCGCGCCTCATCCCCGCGCAGGACGCGTGTTTGCCCCTCACGCTAACCCTCTCCCCGCATGCGGGGAGAGGGTTAGCGTGAGGAAGCTGTGGCCCCTCTTTGTATCGGATCGGTCGAGGAGCCGAGGCGTCGCCGCTTGTCCCTTCGCCCGCTTGCGGGGAGAAGGTGCCGGCAGGCGGATGAGGGGCGGACGCAACGAATCCCACGAGCGTGCATCACCGCAGCTTCGCCTTCAGCGACGCGGCCGGAAAACAGGTAGCGGACAGGCCGTTCTTCGCCTGCCAGTCGCCGAGCGACCGGCGCGTCTTATAGCCGGGCAGGCCATCGACCTTGCCGACGTCGTAGCCCATCGAGACGAGCGCCTTCTGCATCGCCAGCACGTCGGAACGCAGCATGTTTCCGACATCGCCCCACTCTCCACGGAAGGCGCCGCCGCCGGAAGCGATGCGATCGGCGAGGTTGCCGATGAAAAGCGCATAGAGATCCGAGTTGTTGTATTCCTTGATCACATAGAAGTTCGGCGTGACGATGAATTGCGGCCCATGGGTGCCGGCCGGCACCAGCATCATGCCGGCCGCCGCGCGCTCCACCGATGGAAAGGCCTTGCCGGAGATGCGCCCGATCCCCATGCCGGCCCAGTCGGCGATCGGCCGGGCAAGATCCGGGCCCTCCTGGGCGCAGGAGACACCTTCGGGGATCAAGACTTCAAAGCCCCAGTCGCGGCCAGCTTGCCAGCCTTTCTGCGAGAGATAATTGGCGATCGAAGCCAGACTGTCCGGCACCGAATTCCAGATGTCGCGGCGGCCGTCGCCGTCGAAATCCACGGCGTATTTCAGGAAGCTCGACGGCAGGAACTGCGGCTGGCCCATGGCGCCGGCCCAGGAACCGCGCATTTCCGCCTCGCGCACGTCGCCGCTATCCAGAATGTGGAGCGCGGCGATCAGTTCGCGCCGGAAAAGCTCGGGCCGCGTCGACATGAAGGCCTTGGTCGCCAAAACGTCCATGATGGGGTGCGGGATCTTGGCCCGGCCAAAGCCGGATTCTCGGCCCCAGATGGCGAGCACGATCGGACCGGGAACGCCATACGTTGTTTCGATGCGCTTCAAGGTCGAGGCATGGGCGGAGGCGAGGCTCCGACCGGTCGCCGCCAATCCCTGCAGGCGCTTCTCGGAAAAATAGGAACCGGGCGATGAAAACTCCGCCTGGCTTTGCTTGCGCTCCTTCGCCTTGGGAAAACCGGGAGGAGCAAGGTCGGGCAGATCCCAATTAAGCTTCACATCGGCAAAGGCCGCCTTGAAGGACGCTGCGGAAATGCCGGACTTCTGCGCTTCGGGCCATAGGTCGTTCTGCAGCCACTGGCGGAACTGGCTTTCCACGTCGGCCTTGGAGGCTGCGTGAGCGGGAAGGTGGAGGACAAGGAACGCGGCAACCACTGCGAGCAGGCGAACCCGGCGCTTACCCCCCTCTGCCCTGCCGGGCATCTCCCCCACAGGGGGGGAGATTGGCGGGCGGCAACCACTTCTCCCCGCGGTACGAGTGGCATTCGCAGCGGCGATGTTGCCGGATCGAGCGCTCGCTCCGACCTGATCTCTCCCCTTGTGGTGGAGATGCCCGGCAGGGCAGAGGGGGGTTGTCTCAGCAAGAAAACCGGCAAACCACAAGCGAACACGAGATCTCAAACGCATCTGCATCCCTTCAAATGGAGGTGCGCGCCCTGAGCGCAGCGGCGAGCGTGCCTTCGTCAAGATAGTCAAGCTCGCCACCGACAGGAACGCCATGGGCGAGACGCGTGATTTTCACCTCCATGCCTTCGAGCTGGTCGGTGATGTAGTGCGCCGTCGTCTGCCCCTCGACCGTCGCATTGACGGCGATGATCAGCTCGCGCACGCCACCCTTGGCGACACGATCGACCAGGCCCTTGATGTTGAGATCGTCCGGCCCGATACCATCGAGCGGCGACAGCGTGCCGCCGAGCACATGATAGGCGGCGTTCATCGCGCCGGCGCGCTCCAGCGCCCAAAGGTCGGCGACATCCTCGACGACGATGATCACGGACTGGTCACGCCGCTCGTCCGTGCACACCGTGCACGGATCGATCGTGTCGACATTGCCGCAGCAGGAGCAGATGCGGACCTTGCGATGCGCCTCGCCCATCGCGTCCGCGAGCGGGCCGAGCAGTTGCTCCTTCTTCTTGACGAGGTGCAGTGCGGCCCGCCGCGCGGACCGCGGCCCGAGGCCCGGCACCTTCGCCAGGAGCTGGATGAGTTTTTCGATTTCGGGGCCGGTGACTCGCTTTGCCATGCCGGGCTTTTAGCTCAATTCATCGGCAAACGGAATCGCTTTGACGCCAATCAGCGCACGGCGATCGCGGCCGCCAACGGCTCGACAGGTCCGCTTAGTCAGAACGGCAGCTTCATGCCGGGCGGGATCGGCAGGCCGGCGGTCAGCTCGCGGGTCTTTTCCGCCTGCACGGCTTCCGCCTTGTCCTTGGCGTCCTTGTGCGCGGCAACGATCAGGTCTTCGAGGATCTCGACATCGTCTTCCTTGAAGAGCGAGGGATCGATCTTCAGGCTTTTCATCTGGCCCTTGCCATCGAGGCGGACCGTGACGAGCCCGCCGCCGGATGTGCCGTCGACTTCGAGCGCGGCGATTTCCGCCTGCATCTTCTCCATCTTGGCCTGCATTTCCTTGACCTTGCCCATCATGCCCATGATGTCGCGCATCGTCATCTCCTGTCTTTCGTAATCTCTTCCAAGAAGCAGCGATTATTCGATGTCGTCGCCGGGGACGATATCGCCGTCTTCCGATTCAGCCGCCGCCGGAGCGACGGTTTCGATTTCCTGTTCCGCCGCACGGATGCGCACGTCGGTGATCCTCGCGCCCGGAAAGCGCGCGAGAATTGCCGCGACGTCGGGATCCTGGCGGGCGTCGTTGACCCGCTGTTCCTGCGCACGCTGCTCGGCCTCGACAAGGGTCGGTTCGCCCGGTTCGCGGCTGTAACTGACGACCCAGTGGATGCCGGTCCATTCCTTGAGCTTGACGGCGAGTTCGCCAAGCAGCGTCTTCGGCGCATCGTCCGGCACATTGACGTCGAGGCGGCCGGGCTCGATGTGCACGAGTCTCACGAAGCCGCGCACCAGCGTCTTCAGCTTGATGTCCCTGTTCTTTCCGCAGAGATCGACGATATCGCTGATCGAGTTGACCGTAACCTTCGGCTCCGCCTTCGCGGCAGGGGCCGGTACCGGCCGTTCCTCGATGCGCCCGACGCTTATCGGCTGGGGCGCAGCATCCGGCACGGCACGCAGCATGGTGGCGCCGTTGTTCGACGCGCGCTGAACCGGCGCGGCTTCGACGGAACGCGCCTGCGTCGACAAGCCTGACTGCGCCTGACTTCCGCCGCCATTGGTACGCGGCGCCGGACGACCGGCCGGCCCCTCGCCATCGGCAAGCTCCAAGAGCCGCCGTGCTGCGTCTTCCGGCGACGGCAAATGGGCGGCATGAGCGAGCCTGATCAGCACCATTTCCGCGGCACCCGCGGGGCGCGACGAGCTTTCCGCCTCGGGGATGCCCTTCAAAAGCATCTGCCAGATGCGCGAAAGTGCCGTCACCGCGACACTGTCAGCGAATTCGGCACCGCGCAGGCGCTCGATCTCGCTCAGCGACTGGTCGTTCGCCGCGTCAGGAACATATTTCATCCGCGTGACAAGATGGGTGAAGTCGGCAAGGTCCGTCAGCACAACGGTGGGATTGGCGCCCGCCTCGTACTGCGCGGCGAACTCCTGAAGCGCCGCCGTCACGTCGCCTTTGACGATATGCTCGAAGAGATCGACGATGCGGGCACGGTCGGCAAGCCCGAGCATCGAGCGCACGGTTTCAAGCTCGACCGAGCCGCCGCCGTGGGCGATCGCCTGGTCGAGCAGCGACAGGCCGTCGCGCGCCGAACCTTCGGCGGCGCGCGCGACCATCGCGAGCGCGTCCGGATCGAAAGGCACGCCCTCTTTGACGAGAATGGTGGAGAAGAGACCGACAAGGTCCGATGCGCCGATGCGGCGCAGGTCGAAACGCTGGCAGCGCGACAGGACGGTAATCGGAACCTTGCGGATTTCGGTGGTCGCGAAGATGAACTTCACATGCTCCGGCGGCTCCTCGAGCGTCTTCAACAGGCCGTTGAAGGCCTGCGTCGAGAGCATGTGCACTTCGTCGATGATATAGACCTTGTAGCGGGCGGAAACCGGGCGGTAGCGCACCTGCTCGATGATCTCGCGGATGTCGTCGATGCCGGTGTGCGATGCGGCGTCCATCTCGATCACGTCGACATGGCGGCCGTCCATGATCGCCTGGCAATGCTCGCCCGGCACACGCAGTTCGATCGTCGGCTTGTCGATTTCGGCGGTCTTGTAGTTGAGCGCGCGCGCCAGGATGCGGGCCGTCGTCGTCTTGCCGACGCCGCGCACACCCGTCAGCATGTAGGCCTGGGCGATGCGGCCGGTCTCGAAGGCGTTGGTAAGCGTGCGCACCATCGGCTCCTGCCCGACCATAAGGTCGGAGAAGTCCTTGGGCCGATATTTACGCGCCAGAACACGGTAGGCGGCTGGCTTCTGCTCGGATGAAATGGACTTTTCGTCGCTCATCGACCCTGCCGCTGCTCGAACTCTTGTCCCGACAGGACGGAGATACGAAGATAAGGTGGGAGGCTGGCACGATGACCCGTGCCGGGGCTCGTTAGGGCTGCTTCCTTCCGGACCTGACCCGGTTGGCGAGTGGCTCGTCCACCACCAACCTCCCGGCCTCCATATCGGCAATATCGCAAGCAAATGCAAGCCAAGGCATCAAAAAACTGGTATCGATATAAAAAACAAGGCGAATCCGCGCCTTCTAACAAGTTGAGACGCGGGATGCGGGCGGAAAACCGAACACACTTTTCCTCATCCCGCTCCTGGCTAGGAGAATCCGTTGACGACCTTCCCTCTTGACGAGCGACTTCAGCGCGACGGCATCCCGATCGCCTCTATCGGGCTGTGCCAGTTGCGGCTGATGAACGACCGCCGTTGGCCGTGGCTGATCCTCATTCCCCAGCGCCCGAACGTGACCGAGATTTTCGAGCTGTCACCCCTCGACCAGACGATGCTAACCTTCGAGACCAACTTGGTGGCAACAGCGCTCAAGAAGATCACCGCCGCCGACAAGATCAATATCGGCGCGCTCGGCAATATCGTCCGCCAGCTTCATGTGCATATCATAGCCCGCCGGGAAGGCGATCCGAACTGGCCGGGACCGGTTTGGGGCTTCGGCAAGGCCGAGCCGTGGCCGGCCGATGAGCAGCAGGCATTCGCAGCACGAATTCTGGAAAATCTCTGAAGATGACGAAATCGATCTTTGACCTTCGAAGCCCGCATCCGGAGCCGAGCACCCTCGTCGCCTTTGCGGAAAATCACCTGGACCGCCAGTCCGAGCACCGTCCCGACGATTGCGTCGAGGTGGCGTCGAGGCATCCGGGCGCACATTTCCTCGCCTTTTCCGGCGCGAAGCTGATCGTCAAGCACGACGAGAAGATCATCGATCCGCTCTTCGCGCCCTATGAGCTCGAAGGCCTCGAACCGGCACTCGACGAGGCGATTCTGCTCGGTTTTCTGCCGAACGGCGAGCCGCGGCTTGCCGTGCCGTCGGGGCTCACTGAAGAGAACTTGCCCGAGCCGTTCAAGATCGCCGATGCGCGAACGCTCTACCGCCAGCAGATGCTGCCGGAGGAATTGCTCGGCCAGTTCGCGCAAGGCTCCAGCCTGATCGTCTGGAACGCCAACAACCGGTTCTGCGGCCGCTGTGGCGGGCCGATGGACGGCGCGGCGGGTGGTTACCGGCGCGTATGCACGGCCTGCAACCACATGGTCTTTCCCCGCACCGACCCCGTCGTCATCATGCTGACAATCGATCTCGAGCGCGATCTCTGCCTGCTCGGCCGCAGTCCGCATTTTCCGCCGGGCATGTATTCCTGCCTTGCCGGCTTCGTCGAACCGGGCGAAACGATCGAAAACGCCGTGCGCCGGGAAACGCAGGAGGAATCGGGTATCCGCATCGGCCGGGTCCGCTACCATGCCTCGCAGCCCTGGCCGCTGCCGCATTCGCTGATGATCGGCTGCTACGCAGAGGCCAAATCGACTGTCATTAAACGCGACGAACAGGAGCTCGAAGACGTCCGCTGGTTCACGCGCGCGGAGACCGAAGCGATGCTGGAGCGCACGACCGGTGTGGCCGACACCGGAGACGAACACATCCCGCCGCCGAAGGGGGCGATTGCCCACCAGTTGATGCGCGACTGGCTGGCCTGGCCCGAGCGGAGCTGACCGGCCGGTCGCCTCGCGCGGAGAGAAAGAAGCCATGTCCAGATCGGAACGCTTGCTCGATCTCCTGCAGCTGCTGCGACGGCACCGTCTGCCGGTGAGCGGCCGACGGCTGGCGGAGGAGACCGGCGTCAGCCTCAGGACGCTCTACCGGGACATCGCCAGCCTGCAGGCCCAGGGTGCCCACATCGAGGGGGAACCGGGCCTCGGCTATGTTCTGAAGCCGGGATTCCTGCTGCCGCCGATGATGTTTTCGGAAGAAGAAGTCGAGGCGCTGGTGCTCGGCTCGCGCTGGGTGGCGAAACGCGGCGACAGCCGCCTCGCAATCGCGGCCGCCGACGCGCTTGCCAAGATCGCTTCCGTTCTGCCGCCCGATATGCGCGAAAGTCTCGACGCCTCGCCCCTTCTCGTCGGGCCGCGCGCACCGATCGCCGAAGGCATCGATCTCGCCCTCCTGCGCAAGGCGATCCGCAGCGAGCGCAAGCTCGATATCAGCTATGTCGACAACGAGGGGAGCGAAAGCCGCCGCATGGTCTGGCCTTTTGCGCTCGGTTTCTTCGAACAGGTGCGCGTGCTGGTCGCCTGGTGCGAACTCAGGCAGGACTTTCGCCATTTCCGGACGGACCGGATCAGTGGTGCGCAGGTGAGCGATCAGCGCTACCCGCGCCGCCGCCAGGCCCTGCTCAAGAACTGGCGCGCTGCGCAGCACGCGGCCCCCGGCTGAGAGATGAGACGCGGGCACACCGCTGCTGACAAAAATTGTCAGCAGCCTGCGCTAGTTTGCGGCCTCCAACCAAGGAGGCCGAACATGGCAAAACCCAATCTGATTGTGCTCTACGTCGCGAACCCGCTCGCGAGCGTCGATTTCTACAGCAAGCTTCTGGGCAGGGAGCCGACTGTCGCTTTCCCGACCTTCTCCTCCTTTGAACTGCCCGGCGGCTTCACGCTGGGGCTCTGGGCACAGGAATCCGTTGCACCAAAACCGTCGGTAGCGGGCGGCCGTTCCGAACTGGCGTTCATGATGGAAGGGGAAGAGGCCGTGCGCGTGCACTACGAGGAGTGGCGGGCGATGGGCCTGCCGATCGCGCAGGAACTGACGAAAATGGATTTTGGCCCGACATTCGTCGCACTCGATCCCGACGGCCACCGCCTCAGGGTTTGTCTTTACGACGACTGACGCATTTGCTGCGGATAAAACACTCGCACCCCGCACGGAATACCGGCGGGGTGCGGAAGACTTAACAGCGCCGCGCATCTTTTGCGACGCGCGCTGGTCGCTGCAGGACTTTTGTTATTAGCGGCCGAAAACGGCGGCTTGAATCTGAGAACGGGAAATACCGATGTCGCTCAGCACACGATCGTCGAGAGCGTTCAGCTCGCGGACAGCGCGGCGCAACTTTGCGTATTCCATGATCTTCTGGCGGATCTTCATCTTTGACACTCCATATCTTTCACAGGTGTCAAATAGGCATTTGCCTAAGATTTAAGTAGTTCCATGATTGCAAATTAGGCATGCGCCAAACGAATAGCCAGTTAACGAAATTCCACCATCCCCCTTCCGCTGCGGGATGGACAAAATCAGCTCATGGCAAGGCGTGATCGCCCGTTCAGAGCACACCGCGCATGGGATGCGCCCGGTAGGTGCCGAGGATGCGCACCTTTTCGGAGAAGAAACGCAGTTCGTCCATGGCGTGGCGGACACCCTCATCGTCCGGATGTCCCTCGATATCGGCATAGAACTGGGTTGCGACGAACTTGCCGCCGAGCTGATAGCTCTCGAGCTTCGTCATGTTGATGCCGTTTGTGGCGAAGCCGCCCATCGCCTTGTAGAGCGCAGCCGGAATGTTGCGCACGTTGAAAACGAAAGTGGTGATGATCAGCTCGTCGTCTGAAGTACGGGCGATCCGCTGCTCTTCGCGCGAAAGCACGACGAAGCGCGTGACGTTGCTATCCGTGTCCTCGACATTCTCGGCGATGATATCGAGCCCATAGAGATCCGCGGCAAGGCGCGGGGCAAGCGCCGCCATGGAGCGGTCTCCGGTTTCCTTGACAAGCTTGGCGGCACCGGCCGTGTCGCCCGCCACCACCGGCTTCCAGCCATTGGCGCGAACGATCTTGCGGCATTGGCCGAGTGCGTGGATATGGCTGTGCACCGTGCGGATCTCTTCATGCGAGACGCCCGGCAGCACCATCAGCTGGAAGCGGATCGGCATGAAATATTCGCCGACAATGTGCAGGCGCGATTCCGGCAGCAGGTGATGGATGTCGGCGACGCGCCCGGCAATCGTGTTTTCGATCGGGATCATCGCGAGATCGGCGTCGCCATTCTCCACCGCCACGAAGGCATCCTCGAAGGTCTGGCATGGCAGCGGCTCCATCGACGGGAACATGTCGCGGCAGGCCATGTCGGAATTGGCGCCGAAGTCGCCCTGGAAGGAGATCCTGTTGGTCTTGACGGTCACTTTCGAATTCCTTCTCAGGCTTTGACGGAGAGAATGCGACGGGCCTTTTCGAGATCGTCGGGCGTGTCGACGCCGAGAGGGACCGAGTTGACGATCTCCACGTCGATGCGCATCCCGGCCTCGAGCGCCCGCAATTGCTCGAGCGACTCGCGCTTTTCAAGGACCGAGGGCTTCAGCGAGACGAAGGTTTCGAGCGCCTTGCGCCGATAGGCATAGAGGCCGATGTGGTGATAGAGCGGCCCGGCACCATGCGGTGCGGTGGCACGGGTAAAATAAAGTGCGCGCAGGCGGCTCTCGGAAAGCGGCGAGCCCACGACCTTCACGACATTGGGGTTGGTCTTTTCGTGTTCGTCGGTGATCTCGACGGTCAGTGTCGCGATATCGGTCGCGGCATTCTCGAGGGGTTTCAGCGCCGCGCGGATCGGTCCGGGCTCGATCGTCGGCAAGTCGCCCTGCACGTTGATCACGATCTCGGTCTCGCCGCGAGGATCCGCCTTCAGCAGGGCTTCATGGATGCGGTCCGAGCCGGACTGATGGTCGACTCGCGTCATGATCGCCTCGAAGCCGGCATCGCTGACCGCTTCGAAGACGTCGCGATGGTCGACGGCGACGACGATTCGACCGACATCCGCTTCGGCCGCCCGCTTGGCCACCTGCACGATCATCGGCAGGCCGCAGATGTCTGCGAGCGGCTTGCCGGGCAGGCGTGTGGACGCCATCCGCGCCGGAATGAGCACGAGAGCTTTGGCAGAATTTCCCTGATTCATCGTCTAGCCCTAAAAAACCCCACTGAAAGTGTCAAAAAGTCTCACTTCAGGGTCGATAATCTCTGTTGCAACGCAGAGCCAAAAGACATAGGTTCCGCGCGATTTCAAGATGGGCCGGGTTTTTGTTGACGCCGGTGGCAAAGGGAGCGTTTGCAGATGAATTCATATGTGAACATGGGCATGGGTGCCTTGCTGGGTACGGTCTTCGTTCTGATGTCTGTATCCATTGCATCGGAAGGCATTTTCCATTCCGAAGCTCCCGAGAAGCCGGGCTTCACCATCGTGGCCGAGGAAACCGCGGGCGAAGGCGGTGAGGCCGGTGGCGGCGAACAGGCGACGTCCGAGCCGATCGCCCCGCTGCTCGCCAAGGCCGATCCGGCCGCCGGCGAGGCGATCTTCAAGAAATGCGCAAGCTGTCACACCGTGGAGAAGGGCGGACCGAACAAGGTCGGCCCGAATCTTTGGGGCGTCGTCAACCGCCCGGTCGCCTCGCACGAGGGCTTCAGCTACTCCGCCGGCATGCAGACCTTCTCCGAAGGCGGCAAGGTCGTTTGGGACTTTGACCACCTGAGCTTCTTCCTCGAAGCACCGAAGAAGCATGTTCCGGGCACGGCGATGGGTTTCGCGGGCCTCAAGAAGGCGGAAGAGCGCGCCAACCTGCTCGCTTGGCTGCGCGAACAGTCCGATAATCCGGCACCGCTTCCGGCGGAGGGCGGCTCCAGCGAAGCCAAGCCCGCAGAAGGACAGGCCGCCCAGGACGGCCAAGGCCAGGCCCCGGCGCCAGCACCGGCGAACTAAAGCGCCGTTGTTCCAAAACCGCTGCACACTTTTGGGCGACAGCGAGAGAGATGACTAAAAGCCCGGCCTCTGGCCGGGTTTTTTCGTTCCCGGACCGAGATGAGGCTATGCGCGGTTTTGCGCCGCATCCCCGCCCCCTAACTCACTGGAGTCGATCACAGCAGCAGGTAGGCCCAGGCCGAAACGCTGAGCACCCCCAGCGCCGTCGTCAGCGTGATCGTCGAGGAGGCGAGCGCATGGCCGACATTGAAATGATTGGCGATCAGCCAGGCATTGACGCCGGTCGGCACCGAGGAGGTCAAAACCAGCGCGGCCGTCCAGCTGTCGCTGAGCCCCAGGAGATGGCAGGCGCCAAACACGACGCCGGGCAGCACAAGCAGCTTTAGCGCGCTGGTGACGGCCGCAAGCCCGGTGTTTCCGGCCAGGCCGTATTTATCGAGCGCCATGCCGATCGACACGAGTGCGGCCGGCGCCGCAGTCGCCGCGAGTTGATCGACGACGGCCTTCACCGGGCCGCCA
This sequence comes from Sinorhizobium terangae, assembly GCF_029714365.1. Lineage (NCBI taxonomy): Bacteria > Pseudomonadati > Pseudomonadota > Alphaproteobacteria > Hyphomicrobiales > Rhizobiaceae > Sinorhizobium > Sinorhizobium terangae. The sequence goes on along the minus strand of NZ_CP121659.1, from coordinate 3,796,102 downwards.
AGCGGCTGGTTCAGAAGATGGAAGAGCGCGCCGAAGGCGAGACCGATCACCAGCGGATTGCGAACGAGATTGCGTCCGACGCCGGCAAGCAGCTTCAACGGGCTTTGCCTCGGCTTGCCGCTCGTTTTGCGATCCGCACGCTCCATCAGCACGGTGCCGGCGATCATCATGACGGGCAGATGGACGGAGAGCAGGATCGACAGCGCCACCAGGCCGTCCTCGCCGACCACGCGCGAAACCAGCGGCAGCCCTATGAAAACGGTGTTGGCGAAGGCGGAGGACACGCCTGCGAGCACCCCCACGCGCGCGTCACGCCCGAAGGCAAAGGTCGCCGCCAGGTGGCCGGCTGTCCAGGTAACGGCGACACCGGAAAAATAGGCGACCCAAAGCGGCCAGGGCGAGCCCTCCTTGAAATCGGCTTCGGCAATCGTGCGGAACAAGAGGACCGGAACGGCGATGCGAAAGACAAAATCGCCGAGCGCATCGCCGACAGCCGGATTCAGATAGCCGAGCCGCACGACCAGCCAGCCGGTCAGGATCAGGACGAAGATCGGAAGAACATTCAGGAAAATATCGGACATGGTGAGCCTTGAGTGGAGGCAGAGGCATAGACCTGTTCTGTCGATCGAGGCAAGGGTGCATTGGAGGACAGACGGCAGCCCACAGCGCCGTGCGCCTTTTCAGAGGCGCAAAGCACGCCGTAGCACTTTGAATTGCTGCATGTTTTTGGAAACATGCAGTAGGTTGTGGTGCTGCTCGCCGGCAGCTCGGGCCCGGAACATTCGGTTGGCGCAAGCGTTTTTATGAACGACCGGGAAAACGCTGATGTCGACAGAGAAGACCATTTACTCACATCGGGACGACGATCCGCATCTCACCGACGACGATCTGGCCGAGAAGGTCCTGCGCTACATTCGCTATGCGACCTTCGTGGACACGAGCGGAATTTCCGTCATGGCGCTGCGCGGGACGGTCGTGCTTTCCGGCAATGTCGCCGAGGAGGCTGACATTGCCAGCGCCGGAGAGGCCGCCGCCTCGGTGATCGGCGTTTCGGGTGTCGAAAACCGGCTGACCGTACGGCCGGGCGACTCAACCGACTGAGCGCACTCTCTCGGAAGACACCAATTCCATAAAAGGCAACCTTTTGGTTGCCTTTTTCGTTTCCACCTGCAAGAATATTGGCAACCAGGAGGTTGCATCATGACAGATCGCATCGAGAAGAGCATTGAGCTCAACGCGCCGATCGAAAAGGTTTGGCATGCGCTGACGGATCATAAGGCGTTCGGCGAATGGTTCCGGGTAAGGCTCGACGGACCCTTCGTCGTAGGCGAAAAAACGACCGGGGAAATGACCTATCCCGGCCACGAGGGCACCAAGTGGACGTCGGTGACGGAGCGGATGGAGGCTCCGACATTGTTTTCCTTCCGATGGCCGCACGGCGAGGATCTTTCGACATCCCCATCCACGCTCGTGGAATTCCGCCTCGAGCCAACGACGCAGGGCACGCGTCTCACCATCGTCGAATCCGGCTTCGAAGCGCTGCCGGAAGATCGCCGCATGGAGACCTTGCGCGGCAACGAAGGCGGATGGGAGATCCAGGCGGGAAACATCAAGGCCTATGTCGAAGCCTGAACCTATCGATCGCGGCCCGGTCGAGGTCTTCGCCGCGCTCGGCGACCCGACCCGCCTTTCGCTTCTGACGAAACTCAGCGATGGCGCGACACGATCGATCGCCATGCTTTCGGCCGACACGAAGCTGACGCGGCAGGCCGTGACCAAACACCTGCACGTGCTGGAACGCGCCGGCCTCGTCCAAAGCATCCGCGTCGGCCGCGAAAGCCAGTTCGGCTACCGGCCCGGCCCGATCGCCGAGGCACGATCGTATCTCGACAGAGTTTCCGCACAGTGGGACGAGGCACTGGCGCGGCTCAAGGCACTGGTGGAGCGATGAATGCGTCGATGGGCGCTGCGCCAGCTGAATTCGAGCGCTCCGCTAGATCACGATGTTTTTAGGTCGAATCGACCTAAAATCATAAACGTGACCGATTCTAATAAGACGCGGGATGCGGGCGGAAAACCGCTCACGCTTTTCCTCATCCCGCTCTAACGATTGATCAGCCACAGTATGACCGAGAGCACGATGCTGAAAAGCAAGCCGGTGGTGATCGGGATGTATATGGTGAAATTCTCGCGCTCGATGAGGATATCGCCGGGCAATCGACCGAGGCCGATACGCGTGAGCCAAGGCCAGAAAATACCGACCGCAACGATAACAAGTCCGACGATGATCAGCACACGGGACATGGCGAAGGCACGTCGTATTTCACGCATTCAGCAGCCAACATCATGTTTGAATTCGCAACGCAGAGCAACGCGCTACAGCGCCGCGCGTCTTATCAGACGCGCAAGCGACACTTTGGATCATTGGTGATGGTGCGCTCCGCACCGACCGCACCGACGCTGACCGTGCTCGTCGGGGCGGTACCGGCGAAGGTGTAGGTCGTGCCGCCGATCACGGTGTTGGGCGTTGCCACCGCCGCCGAGACGGTCGAACCATTGCCGAGCACCACCGCGCCGGCGAGACCGGAGGCGACCGTCACGCCGCTGCCAACCACGAATGCGTTGTTGGCGTTTATGGTGTTGTTGTTGCCGAGCGACTAGGAGCCGGAGCCGGTAATGGTACTCGGATCGCCGATGGCGGCGGAATTTGCGCCGCTGACGATATTGCCCGTGCCAATGCTGATGCTGTTTGCACCCGTCGCCTGCGCGCCAGTGCCCATGGCGATGGCGTGCAGGCGATCGGCCTGCTGTTCATCTTCTCCGGCATCGTCAGAATGCTGCTCAGCATAAGCCACTGGCGTGAGGCAGGATGGACCATGATGCTGTCGGGAGTCTTCGGCGCCGGCGCAGGGTTGGTGATCCTGGCCGAATTCCCGAAGATGGTTCCTTGGGTCCTGGCGCTCTTGCTCGGGATCGATTTCCTGGCGCATGGCTTGGCGTGGCTGCGATATGCCTATTTCCCGCAGCCGAATGGAGGTGAAGACAAAGCGGCTTCACCGCCCGCATGACCGGACTGCAGCGATCACCGCTCACGCCGCAGCGCGATCCTGCTGCCTGTTTCCTTGGATGCCGGCTCTCGTCACAGCAGCCTTATCTTTCAGCCGCAAGCAGGCCGGAGGCCATTGACCGGAAAGCGTCGATGGCCTTTGGCAGGACTTCCTTCGGATTGTCGCTGGCGGCAACCCAAAGGGCTGCGTTCAGCGCCGCACCACTAAGGAGTCTCGCCGCGGCCTCCGCGTCAACCGGTTTGAAAACTTCAGCTTCCAGCAACCGCTCCACTGTCAGCCGTGTCGCATGAAGGCAACTGCTCTGACTGGGCCATTTCGACGGATCGCCGAGCACCGCAGGTCCATCGAGCAGTACGACCCGCTGCACTTCAGGATCGAGGGCCATCTCGATATAGGCGATGCCCTCGGCGAGCAGCCCCTGCCAATCGTTTTCTGCCCGAGCGCCGATCTCTTTGGCTCGTGAGGCCATTTCACCGTCAATCTGGTTTACGACCGCAGCCAGAAGCCCACGCTTGTCTCCGAAATTGTGGTAAAGCGCGCCTCGCGTCAGGCCGACATCGGCTGTCAGCTCGTCCATAGATGCCCCGGCATAACCCTTCTCGGCGAAGGCCTTTCGCGCCGCGGTAATCAGCTTGGCGCGATTCTCTTCCATCATCTCGTGGCGGCGTTTTGCCATCCTGCCCTCAAATTTCATATACGCTACGTATGTTGATTGACATACCCGTCGTATCCGAACTAGTCTGTATACGCGACGTATATCAAATAAGGCGAAGTTTGTGAAGCTCCCCGCAACGTCGCGCGTATCTCATCAGCTTCAAAGGCGCCAGCAATTTCAAGGAAACCAGACAAATGACCAAACGCGATGCGATCTTTCCCGCAAACAGACATGCTCTTTACGAGGCGCACGGCTATTCCGCGGCGATCCGGTCCGGTGACCTGTTGTTCGTCTCCGGCCAGGTGGGCAGCCGCGAGGATGGAACGCCTGAACCGGACTTCGGACGCCAGGTGCAACTCGCATTCGATAATCTTGAAGCGACCCTGAAGGCGGCAGGCTGCACCTTCGACGATATCGTTGACATCACAACCTTCCACACCGATCCCGAAAGGCAGTTCGAGACAATAATGGGCGTAAAGAACAAGATATTCAGCGAGGCTCCCTATCCGAACTGGACGGCAGTCGGTGTCAATTGGCTCGCCGGCTTTGATTTCGAAATCAAGGTCATCGCGCGCGTCACCGACGCTGTGCAATCCGTCCGGTAGCGGCAGCCTTCGGCGCCGCGTCCAAGGGGCGCATAAAGCACCGCCAGATCGCATGTCCGTACCCCGGGGGCGGAGTTTCCAGCGGCCGACGGTGCGCCGATCAGGTTGAGAGGCGGGAACGGCTGGCGCGAAGTCTGCCGCGCCGACCCGTTCAACTCGCGCTGCCATAGCGAGAGGCGGAGGTATCGCGCACGCGATCGGCGAGTGATCGGGCCTGCATCTTGCGCATCAGGTTGCCGCGATGGATTTTGACGAACAAGTGGCTTTGCGAAATCCGGTTTCGGCGATGGGAAGCGGCAAGATCGATCCACTGAGGTCAATGATGGCAAGCATGGTCCGGCAGCGATAGATGGCTTGCTGCGTCGCTGCAGCCTGCAGGCGTTACATACGATCAGTTCCTGCGCTCGCCCGAGACAGCCATCCGTTCAAGACCTCCCGCAAGGAAACTTACCGGGGCGGACCGAGACGTTGCTCCGAGCCAGTGGTTTCCTGTCCGGAGAAGCGCCGCGGCCGGCATCCGTCCAGGAAAAGGCGCGCGCAATAGCGAGCCCGCCCGGCGATCTCGGCGCGATCTGGCGGCCTACGCTGGCCCAGCATGACGGCGCGCTGCGGTTCCATGATCATCATGCCTCTGAGCATTCCGATGGCTGTCGACGGATCGTCGATCTCGATTTCTCGGCGGTCGAGCTGTCGCTTCAGCCACGCCTCCATGCTTTCGGTCGTGCGACGGATAGCGAGCTCCGAGAAAGCCGCGGCGATCTCCGGAAAGCGATCGCATTCGGCGAAGACGAGACGAAGACTTAAGACCGTGTCCTCGTCCAGGGTCAGGGTCCCGTAGGTGAAGAGTATGTGCTCGAGGGCTCGCTCGAGCGGAAGCATGTCGAGATGCTCCTCGTCCAGTTCCAGCATATAGCGCGAAATGCGCTCGGAGATGACACTTCCGAACAACTCCTCCTTGGTTGGGATCAAACGATACATCGTCTTGGTGGAGACGCCGGCGCGCTCCGCCACACGTGCCATGCTGGCGCCGGCATAGCCATTGGCGTGAAACTCCTGGCGCGCGGCGTCAATGACCAGCCGTCGCGTCTCCTCGTCCGGCCGGATCTGCGGTCGTCCGCGGCGTTTTGCGACTTTGGTATTATGAACCATGATCATTTTCCAAATTCCGTTGACTTCCGGAATATTCCTGCATATTTTAGAAAATGTCAATTTTCCTAATTTGCGGACGGCGCATTTCGCCCGCGACACCGGGAAGGAACCGGACATGAGCCAGCACCAGTCAGTCTTCACTGCCGAGAATCCCTTGCCTACTGCCGAGGCGGCGCCGGGGATAGACATGCCCCGCGAGCTTGTTCCCATGCCTCCCGCGACGGCTGAGACTGGGCCGAACGCGTCACGCAAGCGGTGGCTGCGTGCCCTGCTGTTCGCGTCGGTGGGCGTCGCTGCCTTGGCGGGCACAGCCGATTTCGGGTGGCAGTACTGGACCGTCGGCCGCTTCGAAATTTCGACGGACGACGCCTACGTCAAGGCTGACAGCACGACGATTGCTCCGAAGGTCTCCGGTTACATCGCCGCGGTGCTCGTGGGCGACAACGAGCCGGTAAAGGCGGGGCAGATCCTCGCCCACATCGATGACCGTGACTACAAGGTCAACCTCGAGCAGGCAAAAGCCGAGGTTGAGGCGGCCAAGGCCAATATCGCCAACAAGCAGTCGGCTCTCATCGCCCAGCAATCCGCGATCGACGCGGCGAAGGCGACGGTCGAGGCCGATAAGGCCGACGAGACCTTCGCCGAGCATGACGACAAGCGCTATGCCGAGCTCGCGAAGCAGGGTTTCGGCACTATCCAGAACGCGCAGCAGGCCGCCTCCCGCATCGCCGCCGCGCGGGCGGCGGTGACGCGCGATAGCGCAGCGCTCGCCAATGCAACCAAGCAGCTCGACGTGATAAAGGCGGAGCTCGCCCAAGCGAAGGCGGCGCTCGACAGCGCCAAGGCGGCCGAGGATCAGGCCGAATTGAACCTCTCCTACACCGCTCTCGCAGCGCCCATCGACGGCGTGATCGGCAACCGCACCTTGCGTGTCGGTCAATATGTCCAGGCGGGTACGCAGCTTATGGCGGTCGTGCCGACGGATGCCGCCTATATCGTCGCAAACTACAAGGAAACCCAGCTCACCGACGTCCGCCCCGGACAGAGGGTGGAAATCGAGGTGGACACGTTTCCCGGGCTGGTCTTCAAGGGGCACGTGGACAGCATCTCGCCGGCGAGCGGTCAGGAGTTTGCGCTGCTGCCGCCGGACAATGCCACGGGCAACTTCACGAAGGTGGTGCAGCGCATACCTGTGAAGATCGCGCTTGATCACGACAGCCCGGCTTCGGTGGTGCTGCGGCCGGGTATGTCTGTCTACCCGACCATCGACACCAAATCCGCCGCGACCGAGGTTGCCTCGGTGCCGAAACACATAAACTGAGGGCGTCAGACGCCCGTCTCACCAGCCAAAACTTGGCAGGAGGGTGCGATGTCCAACACGACGCAAACGCTTTCGTCCGGCTCCCCCGGCGCCGTCGCAACGGCTGCGACTCTTTCCGAGAACGCGAGCACCACAGCATGGATCGCAGTGCTCGCCGGCCTGATCGGCGCGTTCATGGCGATCCTCAACATCCAGATCACCAACGCCTCGCTGCTCGATATCGAGGGCGGCATCGGCACCGGCGTCGATAATGGCGCCTGGATATCGACCTCCTATCTAATCGGCGAGATCGTGGTGATCCCGCTCACCGATTACCTCAGTCGGGTCTTTTCCTTCCGACGCTACATGCTGGCGAACGCCATCCTGTTCCCTCTTTTTTCCGCCGCCTGCGCCTTCGCCCATGATCTCGGCTCGATGATCGCGCTGCGCGGCCTGCAGGGCTTCGCCGGCGGCGTGCTCATCCCCATGGCCTTCACCATGGTTTTGACCAAGCTGCCAAAGGCGCAGCAACCGTTCGGGTTGGCACTGTTTGCGCTGTCGGTCACCTTCGCGCCGGCGATCGGCCCGACCATTGGCGGCTATCTCACGGAGAACTACGGCTGGCAGTCCATCTTCTTCGTCAATACACCGCCCAGCCTCGTGATGGTCATCGCGCTCTATTTTACGCTCGAGAAGAAGCCCATGCAGCTTTCGCTGCTCAAGGAAGGCGACTGGGCCGGCATCGTCACTATGGCGATCGGGCTTTCGGCGCTGCAGACGGTGCTCGAAGAGGGCAACAAGGACGACTGGTTCCAGTCGCCGTTCATCGTCAAGCTCGCCGTGACAGCAGCCGTGTTCCTCACCGCCTTCGTCGTCATCGAGCTGACGGTTGCAAAGCCACTGGTTCAGTTGCGCCTGCTCAAGCAACGCAACTTCGGCGTGGGCGTTCTCGTCAACGTGCTGGTCGGCGTCGCGCTGTTCGGCACTGTCTACATCCTGCCCCAGTACCTCGGCCAGGTGCAGCGTTATAATGCCGAGCAGATCGGGTTCGTGCTCGCCTGGACCGGCTTGCCACAGCTCCTCATCATTCCGCTCGTGCCGCTGCTAATGAAGCGGTTTGACGCACGCTACATCGGCTTCGTCGGCATCAGCATCTTTGCGGCAAGCTGTTTCATGAACATTACCCTGTCGCTCGATAGCGCCGGCGACCAGTTTTTCGTGCCCAACATCGTGCGCGCCATAGGTCAGGCGTTAGTGTTGACGCCAATCACCGTGATCACGACAGCCGGCATTGCCCCGAGCGAGGCGGCTGCCGCTTCGGGCCTTTCCAACATGCTGCGCAATTTGGGTGGTGCAGTTGGCACAGCTACGCTCGCAACGGTATTGACCAAGCGCGAGCAGTTCCATTCGAACATCATCGGCCAATCCGTCACGATTTATCGCGATGAGGTGCGCGACAGGATCGGCGATTTGACGCAATACTTCATGGCACATGGTGTTTCCGACATCGCTGTTGCGCAACACAAGGCGATCGCCGCGATCGGCGCGACGGTGCGCCGCCAGGCTCTGATCCTCGGATTCAGCGACACGTTCGCCGTGATCGGAACGGTCCTTGCGCTCGCCGCCGTCGTGCTGCTCTTTACGAGAAAGATCCAGGTCGGAGCCGGCGCTGCGGGCGGCGCCCACTGAGCGGTCGATCGTCTCTCGCGGCAAGGTGATCAAATGAAGTGGCCTGCCCCAACGCGTCCTGGCGATACATGCACGTCGAGAGCGAGGTCGTCGAGATCACGCCTTCCCGCTCGAGGCCCGATCGGGGCATTGCAATCATTCTAAGCCGCACGATCAACCAGCGTGGCGAGGTCGTCCAAATTCTCGGATAAGGGCGCTTGGGAAAGGTTGATGGCGGACAGAGAGGGATTCGAACCCTCGATACGCTTTCACGTATACACGCGTTCCAGGCGTGCGCCTTCAACCACTCGGCCACCTGTCCATCCTTGAAGCAGCCGCTGGTCAATCCGGCTGGATGGGGAAGAGCAAGCTCTTCCGGCGTGCGCCGGACGAAGCGGCGGACGGGCGCGATATATACCGATGATCGACGCGGGATCAACTGCTTTCTGACAGTTTATTGACATCTTGTGCGATGGCCTTGGCGAAGTCGACCGTTGCACTCGCAACTTGCGGCGACTATTTCTTGGCGCACAAGCGTAAATGATCGGAGAAGCGCGCATCGGCGCGCATCGGGCTATGGAGGCCGAAGGGACGAAGATGCGGTTGCTGCTGAGGCTTGCAAGCTTTCTCGCGCTGGCGGTGGCCGTGCTTGCCGGGACCGTCGACGCGATCCAGTCGGTTGCCGCCTCGCAGCCGGCAATGACCTCGCTCGCCGATGCCATAGCCGCCCTTGGCCCGGATGCACTCAACTGGGTGCACGGCCTGCAGCGCACCGACGCCGGCCCTGCCATCTGGCTGGCGGCGCTGCAATGGCTCCTTGCCCGGCCCGCTTTCGCGGTGTTCTTGGCGCTCGCCCTGCTGCTGTGGATGGCAGGTTACAAGAAACGCCCCGCCGCCGGGCGATTTGCCGCCTGATCGCGGCTATAGCGCCGAGTCTGGTTAGATGCGCGGCGCTGTAGGAACGGCGTGCCGATTGCCCCTTGGAATGAGCGTCCGGCGACCTCTCGCCGGGCGCCGTATCTTTTTTACCATCCGAAAAATTTTGAGTGTTTTTTTGCGGAAGCCGTGCAAGGATGCGCCCACCCAAGCCTTAACAAGAGAGGGGCGGGTTGCGCGGAGGGGGCCTTGGCTGGGCTGCCGCCAGACCCGATAAGATCAATAGCACAACAGGGCTGCACGATGAAAAAAACCATTCTCGGTCTCTTTGCTTTCTCCATGATGTCCGCGACGGCACTGGCCGCCGACATCAAGCCGGCGATCATCTACGATCTCGGCGGCAAGTTCGACAAATCCTTCAACGAAGCGGCATTTAACGGCGCCGAAAAGTTCAAGACCGAATCCGGTATCGAATACCGCGAATTCGAGATCGCCAACGATGCCCAGCGCGAACAGGCGCTGCGCCGCTTCGCCAGCGACGGCAACAGCCCGATCGTGATGGCCGGCTTCAACTGGGCGGCATCGCTCGAGAAGATTGCCGCGGAATATCCGGATACGAAATTCGCGATCATCGACATGGTGGTCGAAAAGCCGAACGTCAAATCGATCGTCTTCAAGGAGCAGGAAGGCTCCTATCTCGTCGGCGTGCTTGCCGGTCTCGCCTCCAAGTCGAAGACAGTCAGCTTTGTCGGAGGCATGGACATCCCGCTGATCCACAAGTTCGCCTGCGGCTATGTCGGCGGCGCCAAGTCGGTTGGCGCGGACGTCAAGGTGCTCGAGGCCTATACCGGCACGACGCCGGACGCCTGGAACGATCCGGTCAAGGGCGGTGAAATCGCGAAGTCCCAGATCGACCAGGGCGCGGACGTCGTCTACCACGCCGCCGGCGGTACCGGCGTGGGCGTTCTGCAGGCAGCAGCGGATGCCGGCAAGCTCGGTATCGGCGTCGACTCCAACCAGAACATGCTGCAGCCAGGCAAGGTTTTGACCTCGATGCTGAAGCGCGTCGACGTCGCCGTCTATGAATCCTTCATGGCGGCCAAGAACGACAAGTTCGAGTTCGGCATTTCCAACCTCGGCCTCAAGGAAGACGGCGTCGGCTATGCCCTCGACGACAACAACAAGGCCCTGATCACGCCCGAGATGCACGACGCGGTCGAAAAGGTGAAGGCCGACATCATTGCCGGCAAGGTCCAGGTGCACGACTACATGAGCACCGAATCCTGCCCCTACTAATTGCGGTGACCTGACATCAAGAGGCCGCCTGCTTCGAGTGAAGCAGGCGGCCTATTCGTTTCGACTGTTACGGATCTTTGCGCGTCTCAAAAGACGCGCGGCGCTGTCGGCGGAGCATCATGAAACGCGGCTTGCGCCCCGTTCTCTCGACTGGCTTAGTAATGCGGCGGGCGGGTCACCGGTATCGCATCGCGCGTCTGCTCCTCGAGACTCAGGAAGCGCTCCGTCAGGCGGTCGAGCTTCGCCCGGGCCTGTTCGACCACCTTCCACTGCTCGGCCAACTGGTCCGACAGTTCCTCGATGACCTTCGTCTGGTGCGCCACCATTTCTTCGAGACGCGTGATCCGGTCGTCTGCGTCGCTCATATGATTGCTCCTGCGCCTGTGGTTATCGGCAAGTTGTCCAAGACGAACGCGCTGTCAAGCGATCGACACTACGCGCCGACTGCTGCCTTTTGAGGCGAAAAACCGGGATCGCGTGCCGAAAGCCTCTTGTGGAGATGCACCATCATGCCGGCAGCAAAGAGCGGTGTCAGCAGGTTGAGCAGCGGCACAGCCAGGAAGGCCGCCAGCACAAGCCCCGCCAGAAACACGGTCGAGCGGTGCTTGACACGAAAGAGCCGGGCCTCGGCAGGCGGACGATAGCGCATGGCGGCGAACTCAAAAAATTCCCGCCCGAGCAGATAGCCGTTGACGAGAAAGAAGGCGATGAGATTGACGCCCGGGACGAGCAGCAGCAGGAGCGCAACGATGTTGCCGAGGATGACGACGCCCAGGAATTTCGCCGATCCGGTCATTGCCGCCACGAGCGGCAGCGGCTTGCCCGGCGCGCTATCGGGATAGTCGCGCGTCTCGATCACCTCGGCAACGTCATCGAGGAAGAAGCCGGCGATGAGTGCGGTGACCGGCGCGAGTAGTAGGGCGAGCGCCAGAGCCAGGCCCAGGCTCGCGAAGATGCCAACGATGAATGTGAGCCAGCCGGCCCATTCTGGCGTGCCCGGCATCAGCGTGTCGAACCAAGGCAGCGCCAGCCAGACGAACAGCTCGCGCACCGCAAACCAGAGTGCGACGAGCGCCAGCAACGTCAGTCCGATGACCTTCCAGAAGACCGCGCGGGTCTCCGCCGCAAAGAGATTGGCGAAGGCAAGCCGCGCCGCATCGAGAATCATGACCGCTCTCCATCGAGAACAGCGCCGCGCGTCTGATAAGACGCGCAAAGGACGCTGCAGCACTTTCAGTTGCTGCATGTTTCATCCTTCAATCGGGCTATGATTGACGGAAACATGCAGAAGGTGGCTCAAGCCCATGTAGGCAGGTCGATTGCGAACGGCAAGATAGGCAGCAATTGCCGCCAGCGACGGTCCACGGGGCGCTGCCGGCCGTACCGCACCGCCGTCTCGCCACGCAAAAATCGCGGATCATTCTCCCGGCCGCTGGCAAACGGGGCGCAGGGCGATATGCTATGCCTAAAATCGATGCAGGGCTGCGTTGCGCCGGAAATGTCCCGCGGCCAGCCAGGGAGACCAAATGACCAATCAGAAAACGCTCGCGAGCCTCGCGGTCCTTGTTCAGTCGGGCAAGCTCGATCCTGTCAAACTCGTCGAAGAGACGTTTCATCGCATCGAAGCGCATCCGGACCGGTCGATCTTCGTTGGGCTGACGCGCGAGCGTGCAATCAAGGAAGCGCAGGCCGCCTCGATCCGCCTCAAGGCCGGGCGCTCGCTCGGGCTGCTCGATGGGCTGCCCGTCGCCTGGAAGGATCTTTTCGACCTTGCCGGCAGCGTGACGACGGCGGGTTCCGTCGTCTTCAAGGACAACCCGCCCGCAGCGGCGGACGCTCCCGTGGTCGGCGCGCTTGCGGCCGCCGGCATGGTCAGCGTCGGCCGTACGAACATGAGCGAGTTTGCCTTCTCCGGCCTCGGCATCAACCCGCACTATGGAACGCCGCGCAATCCCGCCTCGCCCGGTGTGCATCGGATCCCCGGCGGCTCTTCCTCCGGTTCGGCCGCGGCTGTCGCCGCCGGCCTTGTGCCGCTCGCGATCGGCACGGACACGGGCGGCTCGGTGCGCATCCCGGCGGCGATGACCGGCATCGTCGGCTACAAGGCGACGCGCGGCCGCTATGCGATCAAGGGCGTGTTTCCGCTCGCCGAGAGCCTCGATGCGCTCGGCCCCCTCTGCCATACGGTGCAGGACGCGGTGTGGGCGGATGCCGCCATGCACAGCCTGACGGCGCCGGTCATCCGCCGCGCCGAGCTTGCCGATCTCTCGCTTGTCATTCCGGAAACGATCGTCTTCGACGAGGCCGAACCGGAGGTGGTCGCGGCCTTCGAGGCGGCGATCAAGAGGCTGGAAGCAGCCGGCGTCAGAGTCAGGCGCGCAGCCTTCCCGAGCTTTGCCGCCGTGTTCGATCTGATGGCGCGCCATGGCGCACTGGTGACGGCTGAAGCCTACGCCCTCCACCGCGAGCGCCTCGCCGGCCCCGAAGCGGCAAAGATCGATCCGCGTGTCGTCACCCGCACCCGGCTCGGCGAGAAGATCACCCTCAGTGATTACATCGCCCTTCTCGACGCACGCGATCAATTGATTCATGAAACGGTCGAGAGCCTGGCGCTCGGCGAGCTGATCGCGCATCCGACATTGCCGCATGTCGCCCCGCCGGTCGCACCGCTTCTTTCCGACGACGAGCTTTTCTTCAAGATCAACGCGAAGACGTTGCGCAATACGTTGATCGGCAATTTCCTCGATTTCTGCGGCGTTTCCATCCCGTGCGGGACGGGCGCTGCCGGCATGCCGGTCGGCTTCCTGCTCTCCGCACCGCATCACCAGGACGACCGGCTGCTTGGCGCGGCGCTTGCTGCCGAGGCGACCATCCGGGGTGAGGCATGATCATCTGCTTCGACATCGGCGGATCTGCGATCAAGGGTGCCATTACGCACTCGCCGGAACGGATATTCCCTCTGCCGCGGCGCACCACGCCGCTTAACGACTTTCGCCGCTTTGTCGCGACACTCGAGTCGGTGCTCGACGAGGCGGGCGGCCTGCCGCAAAGGGTCGCGATCTCGATCACCGGCGTCATCGATCCGCAGACCCGCCGGATCAAATGCGCCAACATTCCCTGCATCGACGGCCGGGAGCTTGCCGCCGAGCTCGAGGCCGCGTTGCACCTGCCCGTGGTGATAGCCAATGACGCCGATTGCTTTGCGCTTGCGGAGGCCGGCATCGGTGCAGGGCGCGGTCACCGGATCGTCTTCGGTGCGATCCTTGGTACCGGGGTCGGTGGCGGCCTGGTGGTCGACGGCAAGCTGATCAATGCCGATGGCGGCTTTGCCGGCGAATGGGGGCATGCGCCCGCCGTCGCCTCCGAGGCGGGACATCCGCCCATTTCCATACCGATCTTCGACTGCGGTTGCGGGCAGCGCGGCTGCGTCGACACCGTCGGCGGTGCGCGCGGGCTCGAAAGGCTGCACATGACGGTGCACGGCAAGTCCCTCTCCAGCCACGAGATCATCGAGGCCTGGCAGAACGGCAACGAAGAAGCAGCACGCACGATCGATGTTTTTGTCGATCTCATCAGTTCGCCCCTGGCGCTCGTCATCAACATAACCGGCGCGACCGTCGTGCCGGTCGGCGGCGGCCTTTCCAACTCGGAAGCCCTGCTTGGCGAAATCGACGGCGCCGTGCGCGACCGAATCCTCCGGCAGTTTGATCGGCCGCTGGTCGTGCGCGGGGAATGCCGGCTGGAATCGGGCCTGATCGGCGCGGCGTTGCTCGGCTTTGGAGGAAAGGGCGCATGAGCGGCATCCTGCTCGAAGTCTGCGTCGACGACCCCGACGGCCTGGCGGCAGCGATCGAGGGCGGCGCCGATCGGATCGAGCTCTGCTCGGCCCTTGCCGTCGGCGGCTTGACGCCAAGCCCGGGATTGATGGCGCTCGCCGGTCCCCCTCCGGTGCCGGTCTACGCAATGATCCGTCCCCGCCCCGGCGATTTCGTCTACGGCCCAACCGATCTCGACGCCATGCGCCGGGACATCGATGCGGCCCGCGACGCCGGGCTTGCAGGGGTCGTCCTCGGCGCATCGCTCGCAGATGGCCGGCTCGACGCGCGGATGCTCCGCAAGCTTACCGGCCACGCGGCGGGATTGGGGCTGACACTTCATCGAGCCTTCGATCTCGTTCCGGATTTCGCCGAGGCGATAGCGATCGCAGAAGACTTGGGATTTGAAAGAATTTTGACCTCGGGCGGCGCGAAAAGCGCGCCGGAAGCGGTCGACACCCTGGCGCGCCTCGTCGAACTGGCGGCAGGCCGGATTTCCGTGATACCCGGCGCCGGCGTTAGCGTCGACACGATCGATGCGCTGCTGCCGAGGCTCGCCGTAACGGAGGTCCACTCCTCCTGCTCTGTTCGTGAGCCGGCTCAGGACCCGCGGCTGGTGGCAATGGGCTTCGTCTCGGGAGAGGGGCGCCGGACGGATGCGGCGACCGTCAAGGCACTGAAGGCGCGGATTGGTGCCGTCCGCATCTAAATTGAGTCGAACCGCCCGGAGACCACCCCTCCCCAACCCCTCCCCACAAAGGGGAGGGACTTAATCCGCCGCACCGTCTTCGCGCCCTTTTCCGCGTTGCGACAAACCCGGTGGTTCAAAGATGGTGGGCCGTTGCGCCGGCGCAAAAGCCCCTCCCCCTTGTGGGGAGGGGTTGGGGAGGGGACTCAAAGCCGCCTCCACTAATCCCAGCTACAGCCGAGGCATTACGCCGAAAAGACCTGCTCTCCGCCGATCCAGGTGGAACTCATGCCAAGTTCCGGCGTCAACAGCACGAAGTCGGCGTCCGTCCCGGGCAAGAGCCGTCCCTTATGGGAGGCAATGCCCATGACATCGGCCGGGTAGGCGGAGGCCATGCGGATCGCCTCCTCGATCGGCAGGCCGAGTTTTTCGTGTACGAAGCGGACCGAGGACAGCATGTCGATGTCTGCTCCGGCAAGCGTCCCGTCGGCGAGCGTCAGGCGGCCGCCCTGGCGCAGGATTTCGCGGCCGTTGAGATGGAAGGTGGTCATGTCGGTGCCGATCGGCGACATCGCGTCGGTCACCAGGAAAATCTGCCCCGGACCCTTCTTGCCCCTAAGCGCGATGCCCATCGACGCCGGATCGACATGGAAGCCGTCGGCGATCAAACCGGCATGCAGCGTGCCCGTCGCGAGCGCCGCGCCGACGACGCCGGGTTCGCGGTGGCCGAGACCGCTCATCGCGTTGAAGAGATGGGTGACCGTGCGGGCGCCGGCCCTGGCGTAGCTGCAAGCCGTGTCGTAGCCGACATCCGTATGACCCAGGCTGACGACGACGCCGGCGTCACAAAGGGCGCGCACCTGCTCTCGCGTCGCGGTTTCCGGGGCAACCGTCACCATCAGGCAGCCCAGGGCACGCGCGCAGGCGACCATTTCCCCAAGGTCGGCATCGTCCATCGGGCGAATGAGCGACGGATCATGCGCCCCCTTGCGGGCGATCGAAAGATGGGGGCCTTCAAGATGCAGGCCGAGAAAGCCGGCGACGGCAGCCTTCTTCGCCTCGAGGCCGGCCTGAATGGCCGCAGTCCGCACTTCGCGGGTGTCGGTGATCAGCGTCGGCAGCAGCGCGGTGGTGCCGAATTTCGCATGCGCGGCGCAAATTTGCCGAATGCCGTCGAGCGTCGGTTGCTCGTTGAGGAGCGCGCCGCCGCCGCCGTTGACCTGCAGGTCGATGAAACCCGGAACGAGAAGCAGGCCGTGCGCGTCGACCATATCGGCATCGGCGGGTGCGGCGGATGCCGGAACGATCGCCTTCACCCGGCCCGCCTCTACAACGAGGACCGCGCCGTCGTGCCAGTCGATGCCGTCGAAGATCCGCGCGCCGGTGATTTTCTTCTTCGCAGTCATCGTGTCTCCGTTACCTTCTTGAGGCTTTCCGGCGCATCCGGATTGAGGCCGCGCGAACGCGACCAGGCTTCGACGAAACCGTAGAACGGCAGAATCAGCGTCAGCGCATCGGTGATCGGATGTCCCGTTTCGACGAAGGGCAGGCGTTTCGCCTTCTGGGCCCGCGCCGAAGTGACATGCACGACCGCACCCTTGGTGCTCATGCCATCGGCGCTTTCGGCCACCGAGGCCTCTGCCGCGTCCCGGGCGGCGAGCGCCAGCACTGGAAATTTGGCCCCGACCAGCGCCACCGGACCATGCAGCACCTCCGCCGAGGAATAGGCTTCGGCATGCACGCCGGACGTTTCCTTGAACTTCAACGCCGCTTCGCTGGCGATCGCCAGCGCCGGGCCACGGCCAAGCACGTAAAGCGATTCGGCCTCGCCGAGATCGGCGGCGAAGTCCTGCCAATCGAGCTTCACAGCCTTGGCGAACTGGTTCGGCAGGTCGGCGACGGCACGCTTGAGTGCCGCGTCTCCCGTCCATTCGCCGAGTACGGTGAGGCCCGCGACGATCGAGTTAACATAGGACTTTGTCGCGGCGACGGCGAGTTCGGGACCGGCAAGAATATCGAGCGGATGGGTGCAGACCTCGGCGATCGGCGAGGGCACCGTGTTCGTGAGCGCGATCGACACCGCACCGGCGCGTGTCGCCGATTGCGCCATCGCCACGATGTCGGGACTCTTGCCTGACTGGGAAATCGCGATTGCCGCCGCGCTGCCGAGTTTGAGGTTGGCGCCATAGATCGAGGCGAGCGACGGCCCGAGCGAAGCGACCGGGCGGCCGGCCGTGAGCTCGATCGCATATTTCAGGAACAGCGCCGCATGATCGGAGGAGCCGCGGGCGATCGTCACCAGGAACGCGGGATCCTTGGCGTTCAGCGCCGCACCGGCCGCTTTCAGCGCGTTGGCAGAACCCTCCAGCAACCGCGCAGCGGCTTCCGGGATCTCATCGATTTCTCGCCGCATGTTGGTTTGCATCATCCATTCCTTTTTGTTGGCCATTTCCTGGCACGGGCGGATCAGGACTCCGAAAGCGTCAGTTCCGCGACAAAGTCATAGGCATCGCCCCGATAGAGCGAGCGGGTGAATTCAACGACGCGTCCGGACGCAAGATAGGAGACACGTTCGATCGAAAGGCCGGCGGCGCCGACCGGAACGCCGAGCATCGACGCGTCGGGATCCTTGATATTGCAGGCGGAAATACGCTGCACCGCCCGGACGGGTCGGGAGCGGGTCTTGTCGAGGGCGGCATAGAGCGACGAGGTCACGGCCAGCGGATCAGGCAGGAATTCGGTCGAGATGCTGGCGCGCTCGATCGCCAGCGGCATGCCGTCGGCGATGCGCAGGCGGCCGAGACGCGCGACCAGGGCATCGGCCGGAAGACCAAGCGTCATCATTTCGTCGGGCGACGGGTGGAACAGTCCCCGCTCCAGCCACTCCGCCCGTGCATTCAGGCCCCGCCGGGCCATGTCCTCGGTAAAGGACGTCAGCCTCGACAGCGACTGCTCGACGCGCGAGACGGGCCTGACGACGAAGGTACCGGAGCCATGCCGGCGCACGAGCAGCCCATCGCGCACGAGGTCATCGACCGCTTTGCGCACAGTCACCCGGCTGATATTGGCATAATCCGCGAGATCCCTCTCTGGCGGCAGCGCATCTCCATGGTTGAGCTTGCCCGAGAGGATCGCCTCCTCGAGCGACTGCCGGAGCTTCAGATAGAGCGGGCCAGCCCCGCCCGACTGCAGGCTTTCCAGCGGCAGGATGGCGGCAAGCTGCTGGGTCATGCACCAACCTCCGGCCTGGAGCCGAAGCGTTGGGCAGCGAGCGCCACCGCTCCGGTTAAGGCGTCGGCCTCGGCTTCGACAAAATGCTTCTGGTGGCGTTCGGCGAGCCACGGCCGATAAAGCGGCGCCAGACCGCCGAGCAGGCAGAGCCGCTCGCTTCCTCTCGACACCACCACGTCGAGCGCCTCGTCGACAGTGGTCGCAGCTGCCTTCAGCAGGCGCAGCGCCACGGCATCGCCGCGTGCGGCATGTTCGAAGACGCGCGGGGCGTAGCGTCCGAATTCGCCGGGCCTGGCCAGCCGTGCGAAGTCGACGACATCCCTCGGATCGTTGTTGAATTCTGCCATGACGGAGTCGGTTACCGGCGAGCCCTCGTGGATGCCATCGAAGGCAAGCAGGCTTTCCTGCAGCAGCGCATGGCCGATGCGCGCACCGCTGCCGTGGTCGCCGATCGTGAAGCCCCAGCCGCCGATATAGCTCACGGCCTCGCCGTGGCGCGCGATATAGATGGTACCCGTACCAAGAATGGCGACCGCGCCGTCCTTTTCGCCGAGCGCGCCCTGAAGCGCGATCAGTCCATCGGACTCGATCTCTGCCGCCGCAAAGGGAAGGCGCCGCTTCACGTAATGCACGGCATCGCCGACGTTGTGGCCCGCAACACCCAAGATCGCGCTGGCCGCGGTGATCCCAGACGGATCGAGGCCGGCCTCTTCAAACGCGGCCCGCGAGGCTTCTGCTATATTCGCGAGTGCCGTCTCCGGATCGGTAAGGATATTTGCGGCGCCAGCCTTTCCGCGGCCGAGAATCCGCCCGTCCGGCGCGGCCACGGCCGCCCGGCAACTCGTTCCGCCACCATCGATACCGATCAGATAAGACGTCATGGGCACCTCCGTCAGATAAGATACCAAAAAAAGACCAATAACCAAGCGAGATTTCCTCAAGCGTCTAACATTTGAAATAACTCATTGTTTTTTCGCGGCTATTTTCAGCATCTACCGCCCAAAACCACAAAACTTAAAATTCTCCTAGACAATTGGTATTTTTTTGGCATTAATTCACGGGAGAGGAGACACAGCCAATGCCGTCAGCGAGGACCGAAGAGCGCCACGACAAAGCCAAGGGCCTGGATGTGATGCATCCCGCGCTCGCGCTTCGACTGCTCGCCGCCGGCCAGCAGGCCGCGGCGAAATCGGTCGATGCGGCGATCGAGCAGATCTCGGCAGCGGCAGCGCTTGCGGCGCAAGTCCTCTCTGCCGGCGGACGGCTTGCCTATGCGGGGGCGGGAAGCTCCGGCCTCATGGCGATGGCCGACGCACTCGAACTGCCCGGCACCTACGGCATTCCGCAGGCGCAGATCGTCATTCTTCTCGCAGGAGGCGCGGCAAGCCTTACCGATCTCGCCGGTGGTTACGAAGACGACATGGATCTCGCTCGCGAGGATGTGCGCAACGCCGGGATCGCGGCCGGCGACTGCCTCGTCTCCGTCTCCGCCAGCGGCTCGACGCCCTATGCGCTCGCCGCCGCTGACGAGGCAAAGAAGCGCGGCGCAAAAGTCATCGCGATTGCCAACAATGCCGGCGCGCCGCTTTTCAAGGACGCCGACGTCTCCATTCTGCTGCAGACGCCGCCGGAAGTCGTATCCGGCTCGACCCGGATGGGCGCCGGCACGGCGCAGAAAATTGCCTTCAACATGTTTTCGACGCTGGTCGGCATCCATCTCGGCCACGTGCTCGACGGCCACATGGTCAACCTGCGCGCCGACAACATCAAGCTGCAAGGGCGCGCAATGCGCATCGTCTGCGACATCACCGGCGTCAGTGCTGCCGAGGCCGGCCGGCTGATCAAGGCGGCCTCTGGCTCCGTCAAGGTAGCGATCCTGCTCGCGTCAGGGGCCGACAATGTTGCTGCCGCCGAAACGGCACTCAAAGACGCCGATCAGAATTTGCGCCGGGCGATCGAAACCGTCTCGCGCTGATAAAACTGGGATCCAAACCGCGCCGTGGCGCGCCTATAAAAGGGAGAACATGCATGACCCGCACAACAATGAAAGGCTTGCTGCTCGCGTCGAGCATCCTCGGCTCGGCCGGGCTTGCGCACGCAGACACCACGCTCACCATCGAGAGCTGGCGTAATGACGACCTGGCCATCTGGCAGGAAAAGCTGATCCCCGCCTTCGAGGCGAAGAATCCAGGCATCAAGGTCATCTTCTCGCCGTCCGCGCCGACCGAATACAACGCCGCCCTCAACGCCAAGCTCGACGCCGGATCCGCGGGCGACCTTATCACCTGCCGACCCTTCGACCCTTCGCTCGAAGTCTACAACCGGAAGCACCTCGCCGACCTCACCGACCTGCCCGGCATGGAAAACTTCTCCGATGTCGCCAAAGCCGCCTGGACAACTGATGACGGCAAGACAACCTTCTGCGTGCCGATGGCTTCGGTCATCCACGGCTTCATCTACAACAAGGACGCCTTCGAACAGCTCGGCCTCTCCGTTCCGACGACCGAGGAAGAGTTCTTCGCCGTTCTCGACAAGATCAAGGCGGACGGCAACTACATCCCGATGGCGATGGGCACCAAGGATCTCTGGGAAGCCGCGACGATGGGCTACCAGAACATCGGCCCAACCTACTGGAAGGGCGAGGAAGGCCGCCTGGCGCTGATCAAGGGCGAGCAGAAGCTGACCGACGAACCATGGGTCGAGCCTTTCCGCGTGCTCGCCAAGTGGAAGGATTATCTCGGCGACGGCTTCGAGGCCCAGACCTATCCGGACAGCCAGAACCTCTTCACGCTCGGTCGCGCGGCGATCTATCCGGCCGGTTCTTGGGAAATCTCCGGCTTCAATACCCAAGCGCAGTTCAAGATGGGCGCCTTCCCGCCGCCGGTGAAGAAGGCCGGCGACACCTGCTACATCTCCGACCATAACGATATCGGCATCGGCCTCAACGCCAAAAGCCCGAATGCCGAGGCCGCCAAGACCTTCTTGAGCTGGGTCGCCTCGCCGGAGTTTGCGGAAATCTATGCGAACGCGCTCCCCGGTTTCTTCAGCCTGAATTCCACGCCGGTGAAGATGTCCGATCCGCTCGCCCAGGAGTTCGTCTCCTGGCGTGAAAAGTGCAAGCCGACGATCCGCTCGACCTACAAGATCCTGTCGCGCGGCACGCCGAATCTCGAGAACGAGACCTGGGTCGAGTCGGCGAACGTCATCAATGGCACCGACACGCCCGAGGCGGCTGCCAAGAAGCTTCAGGACGGCCTCGACAGCTGGTTCAAGCCGGCCAAGTAACGATGAAATGGGCGCGTGATCCCGCGTGGCTCACGCGCCCCTTCTTCTCGCACGAATTTACCGTCGTGCGCTGTGAACGACGCCGTATTTGTGTTTGGGTATCCGGCGAGAAGCCGGACGTGAGGGGACCTGGGAGCTCGGCTCAGCCGGCATTTTCCATGGTCGAGGCGGTGCCTTCGCCTGCACCACACCCTCATACTCGGCCTACAGCGCCGCACGTCTTTGGAGACGCGCAAGGGACGCTGTAGCACTTTGAATTGCTGCATGTTTTATCCTTAAATCGGTTGGGATTTAAGGATAAATGCAGTAGCCGGGCACCCGCGCCACGCTCCAGTGGAGAGGCGCAAGGGCGAACCGATCATGACCGGAAATCCCACGTTCGGACAAGATCGCCGAACGTGAAGGAGGACCTGAACCAAGGGACTGGGACGTCTCGACGCGTCATGCGGGCGCGCTGCATTTCGGATGAAACCGGAGCTGTGCCGATAACGGCCAGCCAATTTCTAGAGCGGGCCAGAGGCCGATGAACGCAAGCGACACTAAAAAGATGGACATCAGCGAGATCAAGCGTCCCCGGCGCTGGCACATCCTGGTATTCCTGCTGCCGGCGCTGATCGTCTACACCGCGGTGATGATCCTGCCGCTGATCGAGACGCTCAGGCAGTCCTTCTTCAACACCGTCGAAGGCCAGTACACCTTCGTGGGCTTAGGCAATTTCAAGGTGCTCTTCGGCGACCCGCGCTGGGCGGCGGACTTCTGGAATGCGCTCAAGAACAACTTCATCTTCTTCCTGATCCACATGGCGGTGCAGAACCCGATCGGTATTGCGCTCGCCGCCATGCTGTCGATGCCCAAGCTGCGCTTCAGCGCCTTCTATCGCACCGCCATCTTCCTGCCGACGCTCCTATCCTTCGTCATCGTCGGCTTCATCTGGAAGCTGATCCTGTCGCCGATCTGGGGCGTCGCACCATTCCTGCTCGATACCGTCGGTCTGAAATGGCTGTTCGCGCCCTGGCTCGGCAAGCCGGATACCGCGCTGATCGCGGTCTCGCTGATCTCCGTCTGGCAATATATCGGCATCCCGATGATGCTGATCTATGCCGCCCTGCTCAACATTCCCGACGAGGTGATCGAAGCGGCGGAATGCGACGGCGTCACCGGCTGGAGCCAGTTCTGGAAGATCAAGCTGCCCTTGATCCTGCCAGCGATCGGCATCGTCTCGATCCTCACCTTCGTCGGCAACTTCAACGCCTTCGACCTGATCTACACCGTTCAGGGTGCGCTCGCCGGCCCGGACAAGTCGACCGACATTCTCGGCACACTGCTCTACCGCACCTTCTTCGGTTTCCAGCTCCAGCTCGGCGACCGGTCGATGGGCGCGACCATAGCGGCGATCATGTTCCTGATCATCCTCGCCGGCGTCTCGCTCTACCTCTTCGCAATCCAGCGCCGCATGCGCCGCTACCAGTTCTAAGGGAGGATCCGAAATGTCGAAAGCACGCGCCTCCCTTGGCCGGACCGCCGGCGCTCATATCGCGCTGATCGCCTACACGCTCGTCGCGCTGTTTCCGGTGTTCCTGACGATCGTCAACTCGTTCAAGAGCCGCAACGCGATCTTCCGCGAGCCCTTAGCGCTGCCGACGCCCGAAAGCTTCAGCCTCATCGGTTACCAGACGGTGCTAAAGCAGGGCGACTTCCTCGGCTATTTCCAGAACAGCACCATCGTCACGGTCGTCTCGATCGCGCTCGTGCTGCTCTTCGGCGCCATGGCCGCCTTCGCGCTCTCCGAATACCGCTTCCGCGGCAATGCCCTGATGGGCCTCTATCTGGCGCTCGGCATCATGATCCCGATCCGCCTCGGCACCGTCGCCATCCTGCAGGGCATGGTCGCAACCGGCCTCGTCAACACGCTGACGGCACTGATCCTGGTCTATACGGCGCAAGGGCTGCCGCTTGCCGTCTTCATTCTTTCCGAATTCATGCGCACCGTATCGGATGACCTGAAGAATGCCGGACGCATCGACGGGCTTTCGGAATATGCGATCTTCTTCCGGCTGGTGCTGCCGCTGGTGCGCCCGGCGATGGCGACCGTCGCCGTCTTCACCATGATCCCGATCTGGAACGACCTCTGGTTCCCGCTCATCCTGGCGCCGGCGGAGACGACCAAGACGGTGACACTCGGCTCGCAAATCTTCATCGGGCAGTTCGTCACCAACTGGAATGCGGTGCTCTCGGCGCTGTCGCTGGCGATCTTCCCGGTTCTCATCCTCTACGTCATCTTCTCGCGGCAGCTGATCCGCGGCATCACGGCAGGAGCAGTCAAGTGAACTCACCCGTCAACCCGGTTCGCGTGCTGTGCGCAGGCCTCGGCAATATGGGGCGCAGCCACGCGCTCGCCTACCATGAAAACCCCGGATTCGAGATCGCCGGTCTGGTCAATCGCTCGAAGGTGCCGCTGCCGGACGCGCTTTCCGGTTACGAGATCCTGCCATCCTTCCCGGAGGCGCTCGCCGAGTTCAAGCCGGAGCTCTGCTCGATCAACACCTATTCCGACAGCCATGCGGACTATGCCGTCACGGCTATGGAGGCAGGCTGCCATGTCTTCGTCGAAAAGCCGCTCGCAACGACCGTCGCCGATGCCGAACGGGTCGTCGCGTGCGCCCGGGCCAACGGCCGCAAGCTGGTGATCGGCTACATCCTGCGCCACCATCCCTCCTGGATGCGGCTGATCGCCGAGGCGCGGAAACTGGGCGGCCCTTATGTCTTCCGCATGAACCTGAACCAGCAGTCCAGCGGACCGACCTGGGCGACGCACAAATCGCTGATGCAGACGACGCCACCGATCGTCGACTGCGGGGTGCATTATGTCGACGTCATGTGCCAGATCACCGACGCAAAACCGGTCGAGGTCCGCGGCATGGGCTTGAGGCTCTCGAACGAGATCGCCGCTGACATGTACAACTACGGGCATCTGCAGGTGATCTTCGATGACGGTTCCGTCGGCTGGTACGAGGCCGGCTGGGGACCGATGATCTCGGAGACCGCCTTCTTCGTGAAGGACGTGATCTCGCCGAATGGTTCGGTTTCGATCGTCATGGACCAGAACGCGAAATCCGATGATATCGACGTCCACACCAAGACAGCCGTCATTCGCCTCCACAGCGCCGCGACCGCCCCGGACGGCAGCTTCCTCAGGTCCGACGAGGACCTGACGATGGAAGGAGAGCCGGGCCACCAGGAACTCTGCGACCGCGAGCAGGCCTTCGTGCTCAAGGCCATTCGCGAAAACATCAATCTCGACCGCCACATGGAAGACGCCGTGCAGTCGCTCAAGATCTGCCTGGCAGCGGACGAAAGCGTGCGCGCCGGCGTGCCGATCAAGCTTTAACCAAGAGGGGCAACACGTGGGATCACTTGAGCTCAAATCCATCCGCAAGGCCTTCGGCGGCCATGAAGTGCTGAAAGGTATCGACCTCGAGGTGAAGGACGGCGAGTTCGTCATTTTCGTCGGCCCGTCGGGCTGCGGAAAATCGACGCTGTTGCGCACGATTGCCGGTCTCGAAGACGCCACCTCGGGCAGCGTACAGATCGACGGCGCGGAAGTCGGCCACGTCGCCCCGGCCAAGCGCGGTATCGCCATGGTGTTCCAGTCCTATGCGCTTTATCCGCACCTGACGGTCAAGGACAATATGGGGCTTGGCCTCAAACAGGCGGGCGCGCCAAAGAAAGAGATCGACGAGAAGGTCGCCAAGGCGGCCGACATGCTGTCGCTCGAGCCTTATCTCGCGCGCCGTCCGGCCGAACTTTCCGGCGGGCAGCGGCAGCGCGTGGCGATCGGCCGCGCGATTGTTCGCGAGCCAAAACTGTTCCTCTTCGACGAGCCGCTGTCGAACCTCGATGCGGCGCTGCGCGTCAACACGCGTCTGGAGATCGCCCGGCTGCACCGCAGCCTCAAGGCAACGATGATCTACGTCACCCATGACCAGGTCGAGGCGATGACGCTCGCCGACAAGATCGTCGTGCTCAATGCCGGCCGTGTCGAGCAGGTCGGTTCGCCGATGGAGCTCTACAATCGGCCGGCCAACGTCTTCGTCGCCGGCTTCATCGGTTCGCCGCAGATGAATTTCATCGAGGGCGAGCGGCTCGGCG
Source organism: Sinorhizobium terangae (assembly GCF_029714365.1). NCBI lineage: Bacteria > Pseudomonadati > Pseudomonadota > Alphaproteobacteria > Hyphomicrobiales > Rhizobiaceae > Sinorhizobium > Sinorhizobium terangae. The sequence continues at coordinate 3,770,317 of NZ_CP121659.1, read as the reverse complement.
ATGCGCAAGCCAAGACCATCGGAATCCGGCCTGAGCATATCGGCCTTTCCCGCGAGAGCGGCCAGTGGAAGGGCAAGGTCATCCACGTCGAACATCTCGGCGCCGACACGATCGTCTATCTCGATTCGGAAGAGGTCGGCACGATCACCGTGCGGCTGTTCGGCGAACATCGCTATGCCGAGGACGATATCGTCTACGCGACGCCGGTCATCGGCGGCATACACCGTTTCGACGCGGACGGCCGGGTGATCAATTCCGGGCAGTGAGGGCGATGCCAGTGTGACTGCCCCTCTCCTCGGGTTTAATCCGAGGTTTAACCCTCTCCCGCGTACGTACAGGGAGAGGGACTTGCGGCGGGGTGAGGGGCTGATTGCCACCCTCAACACCGCTTCGACGCGGATCACGGCTGTGTGATCGCCGACAGCCACAGCGATCAAATCATTGCGACTCCTCGCTTTTTTCCCCTCCTACCGATCTTCGGAAATGGTGTTGCACTGCGGAAAAAATTAACATACATTTGTGTCTGTATATTAGATTTCCGGTATGTTCCCACGCCGATACCGGATCCGCTTCATCTCACAATCGGACCGCGCAACACTGCAAGGTGCAACGGCTGCGGGCGGTCCTTTGATTATGGACATTGCGATGCGCATGAACCGACCGACACTGGCCGCGACCCTGGCAACCGTGATTTTTCTCGCCGGCTGCCAGAAGAACGAAGAACAACAGGCAGCCCAGGCATTCCCACCCTCGGCCGTGGCCGTTTACACGACCGCCGCGGAAGCTTTGCCGATCACCAATGAACTGCCGGGCCGCATCACCGCGACGCGCATCGCCGAGGTTCGGCCGCGAGTTTCCGGCATCGTGGTCGAGCGCGTGTTCGAACAAGGCACCATCGTCAAGGAAGGCGATGTGCTCTATCGGATCGACCCGGCCCCCTTCCAGGTGAAGGTCGACAGCGCCGAGGCCACGCTGAAGCGGGCGCAGGCGGTGCTCGACCAGGCCAAGCGGACCGCCGATCGGCAGTCGCGGCTGAAGGACGCGCAGTTCACGGCAATTCAACAGTTCGACGACGCGATTGCGGCGGTCGCCCAGGCGGAGGCCGATGTCGGCATCGCCGAGGCGGGCCTCGCCGACGCAAAGCTCAACCTGCAATACGCGAATGTCACGGCGCCGATCGGCGGCCGCATCGGCCGGGCGCTCATCACCGAGGGCGCTTTGGTCAGTGCGAGCGACACGCAGAACCTCGCGACGATCCAGCAGCTCGACCCGATCTATGCCGACTTCACCCAATCGGCGACCGACCTCATCCGCCTGCGCAAGGCGCTCAAGGACGGCCAGATGATGAGCTCCGACAACGAAGCCGAAGTGCAGCTCATCCTCGACGACGGAACGCCCTATGCGCTGAAAGGCAAGCTGCTCTTCTCCGAAGCGGCCGTGGACGCGACCACCGGTCAGGTGACGTTGCGCGGCGAGTTCCCCAATCCCAACAACGATCTGCTGCCGGGCATGTATGTGCGCGTGCAGATCCAGCAGGGCCTGGAGAAAGATGCGATCACCGTTCCGCAGCAGGCTGTCCAGCGCAACAATGCCGGCCAGTCCCAGGTCTACGTCGTGAATGCCGACAACAAGGTCGAATTCCGCAACGTCACGCTTGGACGCACCGTCGGCGACCGCTGGCAGGTGACCTCCGGTCTCAAGGCCGGCGAAAAGGTGATCGTCGAGGGCTTCCAGAAGGTCGGCCCCGGCGCGCCCGTACAGCCGTCCGCCTGGGACCCGAATGCAAAGCCCGCGGCCGAACAGGCCAGCGCTTCGGCAGCCGACGGCGAAAAGCCCGCCACTGAAGTGAAGTGAGAGCTTGAACATGCCCAGTTTCTTTATCGACAGGCCGATCTTTGCCTGGGTGGTGGCGATCTTCATCATGGTCGCCGGCATCATTGCGATCCCGCTCCTGCCGGTTTCGCAATACCCGAGCGTCGCGCCGCCGCAAATCTCGATCAACACGAGCTACCCCGGTGCCTCGTCGCAGGACACCTATCAGAGCGTCACGCGTCTGATCGAGGATGAGCTGAACGGCGTCGAAGGCCTGCTTTATTTCGAGTCGACCACGAGTTCTTCCGGCTCGGCCGAAATCAGCGCAACCTTCGCACCGGGCACCGATCCCAGCCAGGCCTCGGTGGACATCCAGAACCGCGTCCAACGCGTCGAGCCGCGCCTGCCCGATTCGGTCAGGCAGCAGGGCGTGCAGGTCGATGAGGCCGGCTCCGGCTTCCTGCTGATCATCTCGCTCACCTCGACCGACGGTTCGTTGGATGCGACGGGCCTCGGCGACTATCTGAGCCGCAACGTCTTGAGCGAGATCCAGCGCGTGCCCGGCGTCGGCCGCGCGCAGCTGTTTGCGACCGAGCGCTCGATGCGCATCTGGCTCGATCCGGACAAGATGCTCGGCCTCAATCTGACGGCGGCCGACGTGACGGCGGCGATCCAGGCGCAGAACGCCCAGATCGCTTCGGGCTCGATCGGCGCCCAGCCGAACCCGATCACCCAGCAGGTCGCCGCTCCCGTTGTGATCAAGGGCCAACTCTCCAGCCCGGAAGAGTTCGGCGCGATCGTTCTTCGCGCCAATGCCGACGGCTCCGCCGTGCGGCTGCGCGACGTCGCCCGGGTCGAGTTCGGTGGTGAGAGCTACTCTTTCTCGACGCGCCTCAACGGCAAGCCTTCGGCGGCCATCGCAGTGCAGCTCTCGCCGAGCGGCAACGCGATGTCGACTTCGGCTGCGATCAAGGCGCGCATGGACGAACTCGCAGAATTCTTCCCTGAGGGGCTGGAATACTCCATTCCCTACGACACCTCGCCCTTCGTCGCGGTATCGATCGAGAAGGTGCTGCATACCCTTGTCGAGGCCGTCGGTCTCGTCTTCCTGGTGATGTTCCTGTTCTTGCAGAACATCCGCTACACCATCATCCCGACAATCGTCGTGCCAGTCGCCCTTCTCGGCACCTGCGCGGTCATGCTGGCGATGGGCTTCTCGATCAACGTGCTCACGATGTTCGGCATGGTGCTGGCGATCGGCATCCTCGTCGACGACGCGATCATTGTCGTCGAGAACGTCGAGCGCATCATGTCTGAAGAGGGGCTGACACCGAAGGAAGCGGCCCGCAAGGCAATGAAGCAGATCACCGGCGCGGTGATCGGTATCACGCTGGTGCTGGCTTCCGTGTTCATCCCGATGGCCTTCTTCCCGGGCGCCGTCGGCATGATCTACCGCCAGTTCAGCCTGACCATGGTCGTCTCGATCCTGTTCTCGGCGCTGCTCGCGCTGTCGCTGACGCCGGCGCTCTGCGCGAGCTTCCTGAAGCAGGTTCCGAAGGGACATCATCACGCCAAGCGCGGCTTCTTCGGTTGGTTCAACCGCAGCTTCGACCGCACTTCGCATGGCTATAGCCGCGTCGTCGGGGGCCTCGTTCGTCGCGCAGGCCGCTTCATGATCATCTATGTCGCGCTGCTTGCGGGCCTCGGCTGGGCCTTCCTGCAGCTTCCCTCGTCCTTCCTCCCGGACGAGGACCAGGGCTTTGTCATCGTCATGATGCAATTGCCTTCGGAAGCGACCGGAAACCGCACGACCGAGGTGATCGAGCAGGCGGAGAAGATGTTCGGCCAGGAGCCGTCGGTCGACACGATCGTTGCGATCAACGGCTTCTCCTTCTTCGGCACCGGGCAGAATGCGGGCCTTGCCTTCGTGACGCTCAAGGACTGGAGTGAACGTGACGCGAACAATGCAGCGCAGTCGATCGCCGGCCGCGCGACGATGGCCATGAGCCAGATCAAGGACGCGATCAGCTTCGCGCTGTCGCCGCCGGCGATCCAGGGCCTCGGCACCACCGGCGGCTTCTCGTTCCGCCTGCAGGATCGCGGCGGTCTCGGCGAGGCGGCCCTTGCCCAAGCACGCGACCAACTGCTCGGTCTCGCCGCGCAGAGCAAGGTGCTGGCCGGCGTTCGCTTCGAGGGCATGCCCGATGCGGCACAGGTCAGCGTCAATATCGACCGCGAGAAGGCCAACACCTTCGGCGTGACCTTTGCCGACATCAACTCGACCATCTCGACCAATCTCGGTTCGTCCTATGTCAACGACTTCCCGAATGCTGGCCGTATGCAGCGCGTGACGGTGCAGGCGGACGAGACGAAGCGCATGCAGACCGCGGACCTCCTGAACCTCAATGTTCGCAACTCGAACGGCGGCATGGTTCCGCTCTCCGCTTTCGCAAGCGTCGAGTGGGTCAAGGCGCCGACGCAGACGGTCGGCTACAACGGCTACCCGGCGGTGCGCATCAGCGGCCAAGCCGCTCCCGGTTATTCTTCCGGCGACGCGATTGCCGAAATGGAACGGTTGGCGGCCCAGCTTCCGGCGGGCTTCGGTTACGAGTGGACCGGTCAGTCGCTGCAGGAAATCCAGTCTGGCTCGCAGGCGCCGCTCTTGATTGCGCTCTCCTGCCTGCTCGTCTTCCTGTGCCTGGCCGCCCTCTATGAGAGCTGGTCCATTCCTGTCTCGGTCATCATGGTCGTGCCGCTCGGCGTCATCGGCGCAGTGCTCGCCGTCATGATGCGCGACATGCCGAACGATGTGTACTTCAAGGTCGGCCTGATCGCGATCATCGGGCTGTCGGCGAAGAACGCCATCCTGATCATCGAGTTTGCCAAGGAACTGCGTGACCAGGGCAAGTCGTTGATCGACGCAACGCTCGAAGCCGCGCATCTGCGCTTCCGGCCGATCCTCATGACCTCGCTCGCCTTCACCCTCGGCGTTCTGCCGCTGGCGATCGCGACGGGTGCAAGCTCCGGCAGCCAACGCGCCATCGGCACCGGCGTCATGGGCGGCATGATCTCGGCAACGGTGCTGGCGATCTTCTTCGTCCCGATCTTCTTCGTGTTCATCATGAAGATCTTCGGGCGAAAGAGCGCGTCAACGACCGGGCCGCAAACGGCCCCGGCTGACGCTAGCGCACCCGAAATCGCCGACGCTGCCGAGTGATCAATCATCGGCGGCCCGCCTCACCGGCGGGCCGTCGCGCTAGCGCATCGGCCCGAAAATCGGACCCGATTTCGGAAAGCACGATGCGTGGAATCAAAGAGTTACAGCGTCCTTTGTGTGTCCTAAAGGACGCACGGCGCTGTAATGCATGATTCCTTAAATCGGAAGCGATTTAAGGGCAAAATCATGCGGCAATTGAAAGTGCTGCAGCGATCTTTGCGCGTCCGATTGGACGCGCGGCGCTGTAGAGCGGGATGAGGAAAAGTGCGTGCGGTTTTCCGCCCGCATCCCGCTCTAACTTCTTGGAATCGATCACGTTTAAGACTTTGGGTCGATCCGACCCAAAATCACGTGATCTGGGAGGTACGCATGCGCAGAACCAAGGCCGAGGCCGAGGCCACACGAAGCCGGATATTGAACGCCGCCGAGCGGATGTTTTACGCCAAGGGTGTTTCCAATACGACGCTCGAGGAGGTGGCCAAGGCGGCCGGGGTCACGCGCGGCGCCATCTACTGGCACTTCGCCAACAAGACCGATCTTTTCCTGGCGCTCTACGATGCCGTTCCGCTGCCCCAGGAAGACATGATCGCGCGCGAGATCGAGGCCGAGGCCTCCGACACGCTCGCGATCGTCGAAAGCGCCACGGCCGACTGGCTGGACATGCTGGCCAAGGACGAGCAGCGGCAGCGCATTCTTGCGATCATGCTCCGGTGCGACTACGACAGCGAAATGTCCGCCGTGCTCGACCGGCAGAAGGAAATCGACGAGCGACACGACGCAGTGCTCGAACGTGCCTTCGCGCGTGCGCTTGAACGAGGGCAACTGCAAGTCACCTGGACGCCGGCATCCGCCGCACGCACCTTGCGCTGGACGATGATGGGTCTGTGCACCGAATGGCTGCTGTTTGGACGCCGGTTCGATCTGGCGGCCGAGGGACGCGACGCACTCAAACACCTCTTCGCCAGCTTCCGGCCGGCGCACCCCACAGAAACTGCCGCCTGAGGGCACCTCCAGCCGCTACACCCTGGATTTGGGCCTGGGTCACGATGGTTTTGGGTCGCGGCGCTTTAAGCGGCCAGCACTTTGGCGGCGGCGTCTACGAGATCCTGCTGGGTGGCCGGTTTGTCGACAATGACCGCGCCGTCACACTTCCGTTGCATCTCCGCGGGTAAGGTTTGTCCGGTGTAGAAGAGGAACGGGATGCCCCGTTCGGAGAGGAGATCGCTGACCTCCTCGGTCGTGGCCGCGCCAAGGCGAACATCGAGCACGGCGAGCGAGAGTGCTTCTTTCCTGACTGCGTCCAACGCTGACGCGAGTGTCGCACACGGGCCGACGATATCAGCGCCGGCATCTCGAAATGCCGCCTCCATGTCGAGTGCAATCAGCATCTCGTCCTCAGCGATCAGAATTCTTGCGCCGCAAAGAAGTTGGTTTTCGTCAGCGATCCGCTCCATTTTGTGAGGTCTCCGGAAGCTCGATGTCGATCGTGCAGACCACCCCGTCCGGGTGGAAATCACGATGAACCGTAGCTCCGGGCAAACTCTTTTCGATCAACACGCCGCCGAAACCTTGCTCTCCTGGCGGCTCGACCGGCGGGCCACCGCGTTCCCTCCAGGTAACAATCAGTTGGCGGTCATTGTTCCCGCGCTTCCAACTGAGTTGGACCCGTCCGTTTGCCGTGGCGAAAGCTCCGTATTTCGCTGAATTGGTGGCAAGCTCGTGGAGAACGAGGCCGAAGGGCGTCGCAGTATCCGCCGGAAGGGTCACAGGCTCGCCCTCAAGCTGCAGTCTGTGCCGATCACCGCTCGCATAGGCCTCAAGCTGGCTGCGCGCCAGTGCGCCAAGCTCCGCGCCGCTCCATTCCGATTCGACGAGCAGCTTGTGCGCGCTTGAGAGTGCTGTGAGGCGCCCTTCGAAACGCTCGACGAAGTCCTCCTGCGAATCCGAGGTGCGCATCGTCTGGCGCGCCAGCGATTGGACGACGGCCAGCGTGTTCTTGATGCGATGGCTCAGCTCGTTCACAAGGAGCTGCCGGCGCCGTTCCCATCGCCTGTGGTCGGTCACGTCCCGGGTGCTTTCGAGAACGAGGCGCCGCTCTCCCATTGACAGGAGCTCGATGTGGCTCTCCACCGTCAAGACCTGCCCGTCCTTTGTCGTGTGGTGCAGTTCGCCGCTCCAGTGGCCGCTCTCCAAAAGGGTCTGTCGCAGATTCTCGAAGGAGGAGCCGGGCACCTCGGTCTTGAGCAGCTTTTCCTTTGGCTTTCCGATGGCCTCTTCCCGCGAGTAGCCGTAGAGCTCCTCGCTGCCTCGGTTCCACTGCTTGATGCCGTCGTCGAAGTCCCAGACGAATATCGGTGCCCGCGACAGCTCCACAAGTCGCGCTTCTTGTTCGAGGCGCTGTTTGCTCTCCCGCGCATCCTCTTCGGCCTGACGCCGCTCGGTGATGTCGACGAAGGTCGCCACGACGCCGTCGATCTTGTCGTCTATCGTCCGGTAGGGGCGCATCCGCACCAGATACCAGCGACCGTTGCGGCCCTTGACCTCGTGTTCTGTGGGCGCGAGGTGCTCCAACACCGCGCGCGCGTCATCGGCCAGGGCGTCATATTCGAGCTGATGGGTGAAGTCGGTGATTGGTCGCCCTTCATCACTGGCGGTGACGTTGAAGATCTCCATCAGACGTGGGGTGAAACGCTTGATGCGCAGCGATGGATTGAGAAAGAGCGTCGCGACGTCGGTCGCCGCCATGAGATTCTGCAAGTCGCTATGGGCGCGCGAGACGCTTTCCAGTTTCAGTTTCAGCTCGTTGTTGACCGTCTGCAGTTCTTCGTTGATCGACTGGAGTTCCTCCTTGCTCGTCTCGAGTTCCTCCCCGGTCGAACGGTATTCCTCGTTCATCGACTGGAGTTCTTCGTTTGCGGCGCGCAGCTCTTCGTTGGCCGCTTCGGATTCCTCCCGCACCACCCGCAGCCGGTTCTGCGCAAGCTGGAGTTCCTCCTGCAACTGCCGGATCGTCTGGCTGGTAGCCGGGTGCCCGTCAATTGTCTCGGAAACGGCGCCGTCGCTCTTGTCGATCGCCTCGCCTTCTATGAAAAGCACCAGGGCATGCCGCGTCGGGTCGCTTCCCTGAATAACCGGCTTCACCTGAAGGTAGACGCGATGCGCCTGTCCGTTAACCTGGGCCAGGATCGGCATGCTCAAGGTAGCTTCGTTTCGCTCGAAGGCGCGATGCAGCGCCGCCCTGAGGTCGAAGCGAAACTCGTCGCGCACCAGATCGATAGCATCCGTGCTGACTGGCCCGCCCGACGGCTGCAGGAAGCGGCCGGCGTTTTCGGAAAGATGGACCGCGCGATGGCTCTCGTCCACCAGCATGCTCGGTGGGGCGATCTTCTCGAGCATCTGGCGGTGCAGGACAGCATCGCTTAAGCTGGCGGAGGGCGACGGCGGGCGGGCGACGACTGGAGCTCTTTCCGCCGTCTGGTACGGGCCGAGCAGCGCCGGCAGCGTCGGGCGCCGCTCTCCGGTGCCCGCCACCGACCGGTAAATGCGCGCCTCGCGGTCGACCGTGCGAAAGAGCCCGGCCGGATAGTCCGCGCTTTCCGACGATCCGAGGAAAAGGAACCCGCCCGGATTGAGCGCGTAATGAAATGTGCTGCACACCTGTTGCTGCAGCTGCCGGTCGAGATAGATCAGCAGGTTGCGGCACGAAATCATGTCCAGGTGGGAGAAGGGCGGATCTCGAAGAAGGCTATGGCTGGCGAAGAGAACGATATCGCGCAGTTCCCGGCGCACGCGATAATGATCGCCCTCGCGCTGGAAGAACCGGCGCAATCTCTCCTCCGACAGATCCCCTTCGATTGTCGCCGGAAACCATCCCTCGCGCGCAATCGCGAGCGCGGCGCCGTCGAGGTCGGAGCCGAACACCTGTATTTCCGGCGTGAGATCGCGACGCGCGGCTTCCTCGAGGAGAAGGATGCCGATCGTGTAGGTCTCTTCCCCGGTGGCGGAGCCGGGAACCCAGACCCTGATGCTGTCACCGGTTTCCTTTCCGTCGAACAGTTGCGGAACGATATTGTCGGCGAGCGACTTGAAGGCGGCCGGATCGCGAAAGAACGTGGTGACGGAAATCAGGAAGTCGCTGAAGAGAGCCTGCGCCTCCTCCACGTTCCCGCGCAGATAGGCATAATATTCCGCGATCGACTCCTTCCTGGTCACCTGCGCCCGCCGACCGATCCGGCGCAGAATGGTCGCCCGCTTGTACTGCGAAAAATCGTGCCCGGTTCTGACGCGCACATGTGCGAGGATCCGCGCGAGCACGTCTTCGTCGCTCGGCCGCCCCTCAGCAGTGGGGAGCGGTGTCCGGTTGGCCAGAAGCTCGGCCAGCCGTTCCGGAAGCTCCTGGACCGGCAGCACGAAGTCCGCCGCCTCCGTGGCAATCGCATTGCGGGGCATCGAGGCATATTCCGCCTCGTTCGGGTCCTGGACGAGCACGATGCCGCCCGCCTCCTTTATGGCCTTGACGCCGATCGCACCATCCGCCCCCGCGCCGGTGAGAATGACCGCGAAACCGGGGCCATGCTCCTCGGCAAGCGATCGAAAGAACAGATCGATCGGTGCGCGGTGCGCCCGGGCCTCCTCAAACGGGAGTGCCGAGATCGTGCCGTCACCGATCTTCAGCCTCCGGTTCGGCGGGATGACATACACGTGGTTGCGTTCGAGCCGGGCCTCGTTCTCCACCTGTGTCACGGGCATCTTGGTGCGTGACGCCAGGATATTGGCAAGCTCGCTCCTGGCGTCAGGATCGAGGTGGACGATGACTACGAAGGCCGCATCCGTATCGGTCGGCATGTGATCGAAGAAGGTCTGAAGTGCCTGGACACCTCCAGCCGAAGCTCCGATGCCCACAATCGGCGGATCCGATTCATGCCCCATGCCTCACTCCTCCTGCGCCCAGCGAATCACAGTTACCTGCACGACCGCGGCCTCGTTCGCCGGATTCCGACACCCCTTCAAAGCGAGAGTAGGTTATCATTTTACACCGACCGGCGCCCCGGCGTAACATTGTTATATCCGCTAAGGGGCGGTCACCAAGAGCTGCGCCTGGGAAAATCTTCCGTTGCTCCACGCGATCTGACTTTGCGTCGAACCTATCAGCGCATAAAACGTTATAGCTGAATGGAGCATTCCATGGCCCACCGCGACGTGATCGCGATAGGGGGGTCGATGGGAGCAATCGGCGCACTGAAACATTTGCTTCGCGAGCTTCCTTCCGACTTCGCCGCCACTGTATTCGTCGTCATTCATGTGGGCGCGCGCGGGAAAGATCTGCTCGCTGATATTTTCAACCAACATGTGGAGATTGCCGTCAAGACGGCAGTCGATGGCGAGCATGTCGAGTGCGGTTGCGTATATGTTGCGCCGGCCGACCGTCATCTCCTCGTTCTCGACAACAAGATTCGGCTCGGCCGCGGGCCACGGGAGAACCTCTCTCGACCGGCAGTCGATCCGCTTTTTCGATCGATTGGCCTGAGCTATGGGCCAAGGGCGGTAGGGGTCGTGCTCACCGGCATGCTGAACGACGGGGCAGCGGGCCTCGCCGACCTCAAGCGATGCGGCGGCATAACCGTTGTTCAAAATCCGTTGGATGCGGTTGAACCAGGCATGCCCATGGGGGCGCTCAAAGCCAGCGACGTCGACTATCGGGCTCCGCTCGCGGACCTCGGCTCGCTGCTCCTCAAGCTCACCGGCGAACAGGCCGGTCCGGCTGTTCCCATACCGTCTGATATCAGGCTGGAGGTCGATATAGCGCTCGGCCGCCCGGTCGATCCAGCCGCGATCGGCACGATTGCAGACACCGTGCCCCTGTCATGTCCGGCCTGCGGCGGCGTTCTTTCCGAGATCAGGAGCCGGCCGCCTCTCAGATTCCGCTGCCAGGTTGGCCACGCCTACACATCCGAGACGCTGGTCACAGAGAAGGAGGGTGCCGTGGACGAGGCGATGAGGGTGGCGCTCAGGATCATCGAGGAAAGGGTGACGCTCTGCGAGAAGATGGCGGACGACGCCTGGCGCAGCGGCTTGGACGCGGCCGCCAGGGCAAACAAGCAGCGGGCGGAAGAAATCCGGGGACACGCCGAAACCTTGCGCGGCGCCATTCTCGCCAAAACCGACGTGCCCGCCGATAAAGTCGACGATGCAGAGTAGATGCCCCAAGTCCCCTCCCAAACGCTCCGCGCTGGGAAGAGGTGGACGGTACGAATTCCGCTCTACTGCATGATGCTCTAATGCGCCTCGTCCCAATTGTGCGCGGCGCGGGCATCGACCTTCAGCGGCACTTTCATGTTAAGCGCCGGCATGGCAGCGTTTTCCATTACCGAGACGATCACCGGAATGGTGCGCTCAATTTCGCTGTCCTCGACCTCGAAGATCAGTTCGTCGTGCACCTGCAGGAGCATCCGTGCGGAGAGCTTCGCGTCGTCAAGAGCCGGCTCCATCTTCACCATGGCGCGGCGGATGATGTCGGCGGCGGAGCCCTGGATCGGCGCATTGATCGAGGCGCGTTCGTTGAAGGCGCGATGCGACGGATTGGAGGAGCGGATATCCGGATAGTGGGCACGACGGCCAAAGATCGTTTCGACATAGCCATGCTCGCGAGCAAAGGCCTTGGTGTTCTCCATATAGTCGCGGATGCCGGGGAAGCGCTCGAAATACTTCTTGATGTATTCACTCGCTTCCGAACGCTCGATCGAAAGCTGATTGGCGAGCCCGAAGGCGGAGATGCCGTAGATGATGCCGAAATTGATCGCCTTGGCGCGGCGGCGGATTTCGCCCGGCATGCCGTCGACGGGAACCCCGAACATTTCGGACGCGGTCATCGCGTGGATGTCGACGCCGTCGGCGAAGGCTTGGCGGAGCTGCGGAATGTCCGCCACATGGGCGAGCACCCGAAGCTCGATCTGGCTGTAGTCGGCAGAAACCAGCTTGTGTCCCGGCGTCGCGATGAAGGCCGTCCGGATCTTACGGCCCTCGGCGGTCCTGATCGGAATGTTCTGCAGGTTGGGGTCGGCCGAAGAGAGACGGCCTGTGGTCGTCGCAGCCAGCGCATAGGACGTGTGTACGCGCCGTGTTTCCGGATGCACGAAACCCGGTAACGCATCGGTATAGGTGGATTTCAGTTTGGTGAGCTGGCGCCAGTCGACGATTTTGCGCGGCAGCTCATGGCCTTCGGCGGCAAGCTCCTCCAGAACCTGCGCCGAAGTCGACCATTGGCCGGTCTTGGTTTTGGAGCCGCCCGGCAATCCCATTTTGCCGAAGAGAATGTCGCCGAGCTGCTTTGGCGAGCCGATCGTGAAGTTTTCCCCGGCCAGGCGATAGATCTCGTCCTCGAGCGCCGCAGCACCCTGCGCAAGCTCTCCCGAGAGACGCGAGAGAATCTGGCGATCGACGGTGATGCCGCGCTCCTCCATATGGGCAAGAACGCCGACCAGCGGTCTTTCGAGCCGCTCATAGACGCGCGTCAGCCCCTTGGAGGAAAGTTGCGGCTTCAGGACGTGCCAGAGTCGCAGCGTCACGTCTGCCTCTTCCGCCACATAGGCAGTCGCCCTGTCGATATCGACGAAATCGAACGTGAGCGAAGACCGCCCGCTGCCGGTGATGTCCTTGTAGGCCGTCAGCTTGTGATTGAGCCACCGCTCGGACAGGGAATCCATGCCATGAGCACCGTTGCCGGCATCTATGACATAGGACATCAACATGGTGTCGTCGAAGCTTTGCATGGTGATGCCGTGCCGCTTCATCAACAGAAAGTCGAACTTCAGGTTCTGTGCGACCTTCAACACCGACGGATCCTCGAGCAGAGCCTTTAGCCGGCTCAGCGCCTCGCGGACGGGGACCTGATTTTCGAGGAGACCGCCGCCAAGCAGATCGCCGGCGCCATTCTTGTGGATCAGCGGCACGTAAGCCGCCCGGATCTCCGCACCGGAGGGATTGTCGCGATAATCGGCGATCGCCAGCGAAAAGCCGACGAGATCCGCCTGCATGGCGTCGGCCGATGTCGTTGCCACGTCGAAACCAACCACGCCGGCATCGCGCGCATCAGCGATCCATCGGTCGAGCATCGCAAGATCGCGGATCGCGACGTAACCGGAACGATCGAAGGAAGCCTTGGCAAAGAATTCGGCGCGCGCCCGCGCAAGCCCCTGCGGCGTCGCGCCGGTGACGTCCGCATCCTCGGCGCCCGCAACGAAGGAAACGGCCGCCTTGGCCGCCGTTCCGCGCGGCGGAGCGGTGCTCGAGGACTCGGCAGACGGCGGTGGGCCGGCGGCCTCGCCGACATCGAGATCCGGTCCGTGCGCCTCGATGCCCCATTCGATCGGCACATGGGCCGGTTCAATTGCTTCGGCGTCCGTATCCGTCGCCGCCGCGACGCGGCGCGTCAGCGTGTTGAATTCCATGGTCTTCAGGAAGGCGATGAGCTTCGGGCCGTTTTGCGGCTCGAGTCTCAGATCCTCAAGCGGAACGTCGAGAGGGGTATCGTTCTTCAAGGTCACGAGTTCGCGGGAAAGGCGCGCAAGGTCGGCATTGGCGATGATGCTCTCGCGCCGCTTCTGCTGCTTGATCTCGCCGGCGCGTGCAAGCAGCGTATCGAGATCGCCGTATTCTTCGAGCAGTTGGGCAGCGGTTTTCGGTCCGATGCCGTGGATCCCCGGCACGTTGTCGGTCGAATCGCCCGTCATCGCCTGGAGGTCGATCATCTTCTCCGGCGGCACGCCCCATTTTTCGATCACCTCGGGGATCGTGATCTGCTTGTCCTTCATGCTGTCATACATCGACACCTTCGGCGTCACCAGCTGCATGAGGTCCTTGTCCGAGGAAACGATCGTGACATCGGCACCCGCTTCTTCCGCAAGCCTTGCGTAGGTCGCGATCAGGTCGTCCGCCTCATAGCCTTCCTTCTCGATGCAGGGCAGGTTGAAGGCGCGGGTCGCATGCCGGATCAGCCCGAACTGCGGGATCAGATCTTCGGGCGGCGCCGTACGGTTCGCCTTGTACTGGTCATAAAGCACGTTGCGGAAGGTCTTCGAGGAATAGTCGAAGATCACCGCGAAATGTGTCGGCGCCACCCCAACCGACGTATCGCGCGCGTCGGTCAGGAGCTTCCACAGCATGTTGCAGAAGCCGGCAACCGCATTGACCGGAAGACCGTCGGACTTGCGGTTGAGCGGCGGGATGGCATGGAAGGCCCGGAAGATGAAGCCGGAGCCGTCGACGAGGAAGAGGTGATCACCGTTTTTCATGCGGCCATGGATAGCGCGGGGTGAAGCAAACGTCCATTGCGGTTTTCACCGGCAGTGCCTATCTCGAGCTAACGCGAGCAGACGCCGACGCCGCCCGAAGGCTCACGGAAACGTTACACATTTGTAATGTGCGATTCAGTCGGACAATCCTTGAAAAGCCACATTTGGCTCCTCAAATTATTATCGAACGGCACTGCAATGATGCCGTCGTCTGGTGATTGGCCTGTCCCCCGCCCGCACCAGATGTGGACAAAGGCCTTATCCCCCTCTCCGGGCCTTTGTCCTGCTTTCAAAGAGCCGTCACGGCGCCGCCTCCGCGCCGCGACGGTTTTTTGTTGCGCAGTTTTCGCTCGCCTCCGCGCCGCCTACAGTGCCGCGCGTCTTAAATCGGGCGCCCCATTTATGGAGGCACGCATGGGCTCAAATCCCTGTGAAGTCAGGGTAAATCGGCTCCATCGCCGGCTTTGTAACTTGTCTTCGCCCCGGTTCACGCGTACCCATAGGCCATGGCCTTCAATCGTATGGAATCTGCGACATACCTGGCCAGCCTGCTGGCAAAAGGCTTTTCGCGCGCCCTGCAGGAGCGGGGCCAGAAGCTCGGCTTCGCGCCCGGCCAGTTTCCGGTTCTGCTTGAACTCTGGTCCGAGGAGGGCCTGACGCAAAAGCAGCTCCTCGCTCGGCTGGACATCGAGCAGGCGACCGTGGCCAACACGCTCGCGCGCATGGAGCGCGACGGGCTCATCACCCGCCGCAAGCACCCGAGCGACAGGCGCTCGCAACAAATCTTCCTGACGGAACGGGCGAGAGAGATCGAAGCGGCGGCGAAGGAAGCGGCAATCGCGGCGGAGCAATCGCTGCTGTCGGGCTTTCGCCGCTTCGAACGGGAGCTGATGCTCGAATTCATGCGCATGGCACTCGCCAATACCGCGCGCAACGGCGACGCTTCCTGAACCCGCGAAGGACAGCTTTATCGCTGGATCAACGATTTAGCCTGAAGCCGCACGCAGTCGATTCTCAGCACGCCGCGCAGCCAAATGGCCGCGGCAATACCTTGAGATGTACAAAATCCTTCTCTGAAACCGATTTCGTTTTTTCGGGGTTATAGGCTAGGTTCCGCGCGAAACGCACATAAGGATTCGCATGATGGCAGATATCATTCCCGTTCTGGAGCGCGCCGACGCCAACCTTCCGAAGAGCCTCAACCGGCTTTTCGACCTCGTCCGCATCAAGTCCATTTCCACCGACCCGGCCTTCAAGGCGGAGTGCCGCAAGGCGGCCGAGTGGCTGGTCGCGGAACTGAACGGACTCGGCTTCACTGCCTCCGTGCGCGAGACGCCCGGCCATCCGATGGTCGTCGCCCACCACGTCGGCGCAAAGGCCAACGCTCCGCACGTGCTGTTCTACGGCCACTACGACGTACAGCCGGTCGATCCTCTGAACCTGTGGGACGCACCTCCCTTCGAACCGGCGATCAAGGAGATCGAGCCGGGGCGTAAGGTCATCACCGGCCGCGGCACGTCCGACGACAAGGGCCAGTTGATGACTTTCCTCGAAGCGGTGCGCGCCTACAAGGAAATCCACGACGCGCTTCCCTGCCGGATCACCATTCTCTTCGAAGGCGAGGAAGAGTCGGGCTCGCCGTCGCTGAAGCCCTTCCTTCAGGCCAATGCCGCCGAGCTCAAGGCCGACTATGCGCTCGTCTGCGACACGAGCATGTGGGACAGCGAGACGCCGGCGATTTCCGCAGGCCTGCGCGGCCTCGTCGGCGAGGAGATCGTCATCAAGGCCGCGGACCGCGATCTGCACTCGGGCTATTTCGGCGGCGCGGCAGCCAACCCGATCCACATCCTGACCGATATTCTTGCCGGCCTTCACGATGAGACGGGCCGCATCACGCTCGAAAACTTCTACGATGGCGTTGAAGAGACGCCCGCCCAGATCAAAGCGTCCTGGGACACGCTCGGCCAGACGGCCGAGAAATTCCTCGGCCAGATTGGTCTGTCGATCCCCTCTGGCGAGAAGGGACGTTCCGTGCTCGAACTGACCTGGGCGCGCCCGACGGCCGAGGTCAACGGCATCACCGGCGGCTATACGGGCGAAGGCTTCAAGACGGTGATCGCGGCGCAGGCATCGGCCAAAGTGTCGTTCCGGCTCGTCGGCCATCAGGATCCGGCAAAAATCCGCGAGACCTTCCGCGCCTATGTGCGGTCGAAGGTGCCGGCGGACTGCTCGGTCGAGTTCCACGCCCATGGCGGCTCACCGGCGATCCACCTGCCCTATGATTCGTCCTTGCTGAACACGGCGAAGATGGCGCTTTCCGACGAATGGCCGAAACCGGCGGTCGTCATCGGCATGGGCGGTTCGATCCCGGTCGTTGGCGATTTCCAGCGAATGCTCGGCATCGAATCGCTGCTCGTCGGCTTCGGCCTTTCCGACGACCGCATCCATTCACCGAACGAGAAATACGAACTCGCGTCCTTTCACAAGGGGATCCGCTCGTGGATCCGCATCCTCGACGCGCTGGCCGCCTGATTGCCTCTCTCAAACCGTGGCGGAGCTTTCGCCACGGTTTGCCAAAGGGGACCCCGCAATGCCTTCACGTTTACACATCCCTGGCCTTGGACCCGCTTGCATCTTTCCGGATGAGCATCGGATATCCGGTCATCGCTGCTTGACCTCGTGGCTGCAGGATGCTTCCCTTTTCAAAACGATCAGAATGGGGAAATGGGCTGTTGGCTAGGTCGACGACCGAGACATCGCGTTGCGGACGCGGCCCTTTTGGAATGCGGAACAGGGATGGCATACTTCGCCGTCCTCCAAGGTCCCCTGTCAACCTCGCCCGCGGAAACACCCTGGCGCCGGCATGGAGAGGTTAAAAGCCTATTTTTGGCCCGCCGTCGGACTGGCGGCGATCCTGATTTCGGGCAATGCGCTCTACCATGAACTGCGAGGCCTTTCGGTCGATGAGTTCATCGCCAGTTTCCAGGCGATCTCGCTCGGAAGCTGGCTGCTTGCCATCGGCGCGACCCTCGTCGCCTACGCAGCACTTGCCGCCTATGACAAACTCGCACTCGATCATCTCGGCCACCATCACATTTCCATCTGGTACATTACGGTCTGCTCGTTCACGACCTACGCGCTCTCGCACAATCTCGGCGCGTCGGTGTTTTCAGGCGCCGTGGTGCGCTACCGGGCCTACCGGTCGAAGGGACTGACGGCCGGCGAGGTCGGCATCCTCGTCGCCTTCTGCTCCTTCACCTTCACGCTCGGCACGCTGACGCTGTCGGCCATCGTTCTGTTGGCGAAGCCCGACATCATCGAACGCTTTGCGGAATTCCTGCCGATCGAGATGTCGCTGACCTCCGGGGTCATCATCCTCGTGCTCATCGGACTTTACGTGCTCGGCAGCCTGATCGGCCTTCGCCCGATCCGCACGCGCTGGTTCCAGCTTCACTATCCAAGACCCGCGATCGTTCTCAGGCAGTTGGTGATAGGTCCCGTCGAACTCCTCGGCGCCGCCGGCATCATCTATTTCGCACTGCCAGAGGTCGGCAATCCCGGCTACATCGTCATTCTCGGCATCTTTCTCGCCTCCTTCTCGGCAGCGCTGCTGTCGCATGCGCCCGGCGGACTCGGCGTACTCGAGCTCGTCTTCATCGCGGCGCTGCCGGAGGTGGATCCGGCCGGCGTGCTGGCGGCACTCGCGATCTTCCGACTGCTCTACCTCCTCGTGCCGTTCGTCATGGCGCTCGTTGTCATCCTGATCTACGAGCGCTTGCGCTTCCTGGCGCAACGAAACGGCGGCATGCCGTAGCCGGCGGCTGAATCCCTGAAAGGCCGCTGCAGGGAGTCGATCAGGGCACGTCACAGACGGCAGGTACTGCCTGCTCGATCGGCCCCTCTACCTCCTTGAGCCGCGCCGTCTCGATCTGATAGGGCGTGAAGGGCGGCGCCTGCTGCGCCGGATTTATGATGCGGGCGACATAGCAGCCGGCAAATAGACGGATCTTTTGAGGCCGCTCGATGGATTTGACCGCGACGGGAATGGCGGCATAGACGCTGCCGGCTGCACCCTCGGTCGTCACCTTTCCAACCCTGACCTCGACCGAAACGGTATTCGCATAGCCGCGCGAGAAATCCGCGAACCCCCCGACCGGCTGCGTGTCGGCGAAATAACCATAAGCGCGGGCATATTCCTTGCGGTTGATGGCGTTGTAGAACGAACGCACGAGCGCGGCGCCGTCGGAGCGATCGTCGATATAGGGGAGCGCCTCCTCGGCCGAGGCTTCGGCCTTCACCACCGCGAGGGCTGCAAATGCGATCGCTGCCGTCAAACAAACCTTCATCGCCTTCTCCTTAACCGAAGGCCTATTCAAGACCCGGCAAGTGGCAGCCAGAAGGCAAGACAGGTTTCGCTGCCCGCGATGGCCGAGTGCGGAAGCGATGCGGGATCACTTCGGCGGCAGGCCGGCCTTGCGCCTCGCGACGACATGCTCGCGCCAGACCGTGAAGATGCCGGCTGCGACCACCAGGATGGATCCCAGAATCATGTTTGCCGTCAGCGTCTCGCCGAAGATGGTGACGCCCATGATCGAAGCGAAGACGAGTTGCAGATAGGTGAGCGGCTGGACGGCGACGGCATCGAGCATGTCGTAGGCGCGAATCAGGAAATAGTGACTCGAGGTCCCGGTGACGCAGAGCAGCAGCATCCAGCCCCAATCGGCCGGCGCCAGCGCCGTCCAGAAGAACGGGCCCACCAGGCTGATCGCAGCCGCGCCGACAATGCCGGTGTAGAAGAAGCTCGTCATCGCCGAATCGCCGCCGCGGCTCGCCAGTCGCGTAGCGATAATATAGATGGAAAACATGAGCGCCGCCGAGAGCGGCAGCAGAAAGCTCATGTCGAAGCCGCCCTGTTGCGGCTTCAGAATCAGGAGCACGCCGACAAGGCCCGCCGAAATCGCCGCCCAGCGCCGCCAGCCGACCCGCTCTCCAAGGAGCGGCATGGACAGGAGCGCAACGAAGAGCGGGGTGGCCGCCAGGATGGCCTGCGAATGCGCCAGGCCGACGATCGTGAAAGCGGTGATGACGATCACGATCTGCGCCGGCAGCAACACGCCGCGCAGCACCTGCAGCGCCGGCTTCTTCGTCACGATCGTCGCCTTGAGCCCGCCCGGCGCCCGCGCCGCCAGCACCACGGCAAAGGCGGCAAAGGCCCAATAGCGGATCATCGACACGAAGACCGGCGGATAGATGGCGCCAAGATGCTTGGAAATGCCGTCCTGGATCGCGAAGATAACGATCGCAAGAAGCGCGAAGACGTAGCCGTTTGCCCTGGATTTCATGACGAGTCTGATATACCGGCGCCGGGCGTGGAGCCATGGCTTTTTCGGTGTGCGGTCGGCTGATACAAAAAGACCCCGAGCCGGGAGGAGATGGCTCGGGGTCCTTGAACTCGATCGGTTCCTGGGAGGAGGAGTGAAACCGATCCGTGATCGGGCGCCGCGGGAGGAGGTGCAGCGCTTCGATGAGTTGAAGATAAATCATTTCGGCTGATTTAATACCGTCAATGCTGCAATGCAGCAATGCGTTTGACGCAGGGCAAAATGGCAGGGGCAAAGTGGTAAGGCTGCGAACCAGAATTTGGTCGCGCTTAAGTTTGTAAATTCGGCAGTCAAA
The DNA here is from genome assembly GCF_029714365.1 of Sinorhizobium terangae. Taxonomy (NCBI): domain Bacteria; kingdom Pseudomonadati; phylum Pseudomonadota; class Alphaproteobacteria; order Hyphomicrobiales; family Rhizobiaceae; genus Sinorhizobium; species Sinorhizobium terangae. The sequence continues at coordinate 3,750,322 of NZ_CP121659.1, read as the reverse complement.
ATGGCCCGAACTCATTGATCGGCAACTCTTAACTCCCCCTTAAATTGCCGCATTTAGAGTCCAACGCATCGGCCGGTGCGGCGAGATGAGATCGAACCGCACGACAGCAATGGCGCCGCCGGGGATCGCTTTCGAGCGATCAAGGTCCGGCCTCAAGGGGACATATCCTTCCGGCATGGCAGCACGCGGCAAATCAGGACAACGAATCGAACCTTCCTTCGGCGGCGTCGACAGCGATGACGACGATTTGCGCGTCGAGGCGAGCGACCGCGTGAGCGGAAGCGCCCGCCGGCCCGCCCGCGGCAAGTCCGAATCAGGCAAGCGAAAGGCTCGCGGCAAGCGCGGCAGTCAGCGCGGCTCCGGCAGCGGCGGCGGCTTTTTCGGCCTCGTGCGCAGGCTCGCCTATTGGTGCATCGTGCTCGGCATATGGGGCGCAATCGGTATCGGTGGGCTGGTGCTCTATTACGGCGCGCGGATGCCGAGCGCCACCAGTTGGTCGATCCCAGACCGGCCGCCGAATGTCAAAATCCTTTCGGTCAGTGGCGACATCATCGCCAATCGCGGCGCGACGGGCGGCGAGGCGCTGTCGCTCGAAAACATGTCGCCCTACATCCCGCAAGCGGTGATCGCCATCGAGGATCGCCGCTTCTATTCGCATTTCGGCGTCGATCCGCTGGGCTTGGCGCGCGCCATGCTGACCAATCTGACGACCGGCCGCATGGTCCAGGGCGGCTCAACGCTAACGCAGCAGCTCGCCAAGAACCTGTTCCTTTCGCCCGAGCGCACGCTGGAGCGCAAGGTGCAGGAGGTGCTGCTCGCCTTGTGGCTGGAGCAGAAATACTCCAAGGACCAGATTCTCGCGATGTATCTCAATCGCGTGTTCTTCGGTTCCAACGCCTATGGCGTCGAGGCGGCGTCGAGGCGCTACTTCAACAAGTCGGCGCGTGACGTCAATCTCGGCGAGGCAGCCGTGCTCGCCGGGCTGCTCAAGGCGCCTTCCCGGCTCTCGCCCGCCCGCGACCCTGACGCCGCCGAGGAGCGCGCGCAGGTGGTGCTCGGCGCGATGCGCGAGGAAGGCTTCATCACCGACGCCGAGATCAAGACGGCCATGTCGCAGACGCCCACCAAGGCCAAGAGCTTCTGGTCGGGCGCCGAGCACTACGTCGCCGACATGGTCATGGATCAGCTTCCCGGCATGATCGGTGAAATCAACCAGGACCTGGTGATCGACACGACGATCGACCTGACGCTCGAAAAGAAAGCCGAGGAAGCCATTTCCGCGACACTCGATGCAGAGGGCGGGAAGCTCAACGCTTCACAAGCCGCCCTCGTGTCGATTGACGGCACGGGCGCCATCCGGGCATTGGTCGGCGGCCGCGACTATGCCGAAAGCCAGTTCGACCGCGCCTCCAAGGCCAAGCGCCAGCCGGGCTCTGCCTTCAAGCCCTTCGTCTATGCGGCAGCCCTCGAAATCGGCCGCACGCCCATGTCGGTCCGGAACGACGCGCCGGTCCGGATCGGCAACTGGACGCCCGAAAACTACGATCAGAAATACCGCGGCGAGGTCACGCTTGCCGACGCGCTCGCCAACTCGCTGAACACGATCGCGGCCGAGCTCGTCATGGAGGTGGGCCCGCAGAACGTGGTCAAGCTCGCGCATCGGCTCGGGATCGATTCGGAGATGCAGGCGAACGCTTCGATTGCGCTCGGCACGTCTGAAGTGAGTCTCGTGGAGCTTACCTCCTCCTACGCACCTTTCATGAATGGCGGCTTCAAGGCGACCCCGCACGTCATCCGCCGCATCTCCACCGCCGACGGCACGGTGCTTTACGAAAATACCTACGATAATCCGCCGCGCGTGCTCGACCCGGCGATCGTCAGCGAGATGAACCAGATGATGGTGCGCGTGCTGACGGACGGCACCGGCAAGAAGGCTCGCATCAAGGGCTGGGAGGCGGCCGGCAAGACGGGCACGACGCAATCCTTCCGTGACGCACTCTTCGTCGGCTTTACCTCTAATCTGACGACCGGCGTCTGGTTCGGCAATGACGACGGCAAGTCGATGAAGAAGGTCACCGGCGGCGGGCTTCCCGCCAAGGCCTGGCATGACTTCATGACCGCTGCCCACGAGGGTCTGTCGCCCTCGCCGCTGTTCGGGACGACCGGCGTGCAGCCCATGTTCGACAACGGTGGCGCGGTCGCCGGCCCCGGCACCCTGCCCGACGGTTTCGCAACCGCCAATCCCGATGCGTTTCCCGAGCCGCCAGCAAGCGTGGACGGCACGGCCGCCATCGAACAGGTGCGACCCGCCAGCGGTGAGAGCGCCGGGCCCATCCCGCCCGCGGGTGTCGGCGAGACGACCGGCGCGACCCGCCGGACGACGCTATTCGAGCTGTTGACCGGCGGTTGAGCCGTCGCGCCGACTGCGCCTTTCGACCGGATTCGCCGAAGGTGCCAACGTGCCGTGCCGATATCGCTTCATCCCGCGATCAAGAGCGCTTGCTTTTGCCCCTGATCCCCCCGCAGAATGCCTTGCAGTCCGAAACGCCGGTCCTTATATACGCCGCATCGACGCAGCCTCGGCTGCAATGAAATCCAAAGACCATCCCGTTAGGGGCTGTCCCATGAATGCCTGACCGGGTTCCGACAGTCCGCTGCAAGGAGAGAACGACATGGCTAAAGTTATTGGTATTGACCTGGGAACGACCAACTCCTGCGTCGCCGTCATGGACGGTAAGGACGCGAAGGTGATCGAAAACGCCGAGGGCGCGCGCACGACCCCCTCGATGGTGGCATTCACCGACGACGGCGAACGTCTCGTCGGCCAGCCGGCCAAGCGCCAGGCCGTCACCAATCCGGAAAACACTCTTTTTGCGATCAAACGTCTGATCGGCCGTACCTTCCAGGATCCGACCACCCAGAAGGACAAGGGGATGGTCCCCTACAAGATCACCAAGGCCGACAATGGCGATGCCTGGGTCGAAGCGCACGGTAAAGGCTACTCGCCGTCGCAGATCTCAGCCATGATCCTTCAGAAGATGAAGGAAACCGCCGAATCCTACCTAGGCGAGAAGGTCGAGAAGGCCGTCATCACCGTTCCGGCCTACTTCAACGACGCCCAGCGCCAGGCCACCAAGGATGCCGGCAAGATCGCCGGCCTCGAAGTGCTGCGCATCATCAACGAGCCGACCGCTGCCGCACTCGCCTATGGCCTCGACAAGAAGGACGGCAAGACGATCGCCGTCTACGACCTTGGCGGCGGCACCTTCGATATCTCGGTTCTGGAAATCGGCGACGGCGTCTTCGAAGTGAAGTCGACCAATGGCGACACCTTCCTCGGCGGTGAAGACTTCGACATGCGTCTCGTCGAATATCTCGCCGGCGAGTTCAAGAAGGAACAGGGCATCGACCTCAAGAACGACAAGCTCGCGCTGCAGCGCCTCAAGGAAGCTGCGGAAAAGGCGAAGATCGAGCTGTCGTCCTCGCAGCAGACCGAAATCAACCTGCCGTTCATCACGGCCGATGCTTCCGGTCCGAAGCACCTGACGATGAAGCTGTCGCGCGCGAAGTTCGAGAGCCTGGTCGACGATCTCGTCCAGAAGACCATCGCGCCCTGCAAGGCGGCGCTGAAGGATGCCGGTGTTTCGGCTGCGGAAATCGACGAAGTCGTTCTCGTCGGCGGCATGACTCGCATGCCGAAGGTCCAGGAAACCGTCAAGCAGCTGTTCGGCAAGGAGCCGCACAAGGGCGTCAACCCGGATGAGGTGGTCGCCATGGGTGCCGCGATCCAGGCCGGCGTTCTGCAAGGCGACGTCAAGGACGTTCTGCTTCTCGACGTGACTCCGCTGTCGCTCGGCATCGAAACGCTCGGTGGCGTCTTCACCCGCCTGATCGAACGCAACACGACGATCCCGACCAAGAAGTCGCAAACCTTCTCGACGGCTGACGACAACCAGTCTGCTGTGACGATCCGCGTCTCGCAGGGCGAGCGTGAAATGGCGGCCGACAACAAGCTGCTCGGCCAGTTCGACCTCGTCGGCATCCCGCCGGCGCCGCGCGGCGTGCCGCAGATCGAAGTCACCTTCGACATCGACGCCAACGGCATCGTGCAGGTTTCCGCCAAGGACAAGGGCACCGGCAAGGAACACCAGATCCGCATCCAGGCATCCGGTGGTCTCTCCGATGCCGACATCGAGAAGATGGTCAAGGACGCCGAAGCCAATGCCGAGGCCGACAAGAAGCGCCGCGAGACCGTCGAAGCCCGGAACCAGGCGGAGAGCCTGATCCATTCTTCGGAGAAGTCGCTGAAGGAATACGGCGATAAGGTTTCGGAAACCGACCGCAAGGCAATCAGCGACGCGATCGCTGCCCTGAAGGCCGCAACCGAGGTTTCCGAGCCCGACGCCGAGGACATCAAGGCCAAGACCAATACGCTCATGGAAGTTTCCATGAAGCTCGGTCAGGCGATCTATGAGGCACAGCAGGCCGAAGCCGCCCATGCGGATGCCGCAGCGGACGCCGCCCGCGACGACGACGTCGTCGACGCCGACTTCGAAGAGGTCAAGGACGAAGACGGCCGCAAGCGGTCGGCATAAGGCATCTTTCGATCGTGACATCACAGGAGCCCGGGAGCGATCCCGGGCTTTTTTGATGCCCGATCGACCGCCGGCATGCGGTCGATCAGATGCCGGCGACGACGCAACAGGCCGCACCAGCGCCTTTTTCGACAAAAAACCACGCGTACCCCGAGTTGGCTATGGTATCGCGCTTCAAGGTTTACTAAATCCTGTGGCAAGATAATCAGGCAGCCGCCGGATCCCCGCGCTGGCACGCCTTGTCAATGGGACATTCTTTGAAGCATGAAACGTGATCTTTACGAAACGCTCGGCGTTGCAAGAAGTGCGGATGAGAAGGAGCTGAAAAGCGCCTTCCGCAAACTGGCGATGAAATATCATCCGGACAAGAACCCGGGCGACGCTGAAGCGGAAAAGTCTTTCAAAGAGATCAACGAAGCCTATGAGACGCTGAAGGACCCGCAGAAGCGCGCGGCCTATGACCGCTACGGTCACGCTGCATTCGAGCAGGGCGGCATGGGCGGCGGCTTCGGCAACGGATTTGCGGGCGGCGGTGCCGGGGGCTTCTCCGACATCTTCGAGGACATCTTCGGCGAGATGATGGGCGGCGGCCGCCAGCGGCGCTCCGCCGGCGGGCGCGAGCGCGGCGCCGATCTTCGCTACAACATGGAAATCTCGCTCGAAGAGGCCTATTCCGGCAAGACGGCGCAGATCCGCGTGCCAACGTCGATCACCTGTGACGTCTGCAGCGGCAGCGGCGCCAAGCCCGGCACGAGCCCGAAAACCTGCGCGACCTGTCAGGGCTCCGGCCGCGTACGCGCAGCGCAGGGCTTCTTCTCGATCGAGCGCACCTGCCCGACCTGCGGCGGCCGCGGCCAGACGATCACCGATCCCTGCACCAAATGTCACGGCCAGGGCCGGGTCATGGAGGAGCGTACGCTTTCGGTCAACATTCCGGCCGGTATCGAGGACGGGACGCGCATTCGCCTCTCGGGCGAAGGTGAAGCCGGCCTTCGCGGCGGCCCGGCGGGCGACCTCTATATTTTCCTCTCGGTCAAACCGCATGAATTCTACCAGCGCGACGGCGCCGACCTTTATTGCAGCGTGCCGATCTCGATGACGACGGCGGCGCTCGGCGGCAAATTCGACGTGGCAACGCTCGATGGTACCAAGTCCCGCGTCACCGTGCCGGAAGGCACGCAGGCCGGTAAGCAGTTCCGTCTAAAGGGCAAGGGCATGCCGGTGCTGCGCTCCAGCCAGAGCGGCGACCTCTACATCCAGATCCAGATCGAGACGCCGCAGAAGCTGACCAAGCGTCAGCGCGAGCTCTTGCAGGAGTTCGAGCAGATCTCGTCCAAGGAGAACAATCCGGAGTCGACGGGCTTCTTCGCCCGGATGAAGGATTTCTTCGACACGCTCAGCGACTGATATCGGTTCGAACACGACGCACCGCCGTCCCCCGACCTGAAAACCCTTGGGGCGTTTCGCAGTCTCGTTGAGACAGCGAAGCGCCCCACTCTTTTGAGCAGCCTCAATGCCGGGTGGAAAACTGTCACATGTCCTGGAGCCGATCAGCCGAACAGGCCTGCGGCGTAGTAGGAAAGCGCGGCAATCCCGGCAGCCGCCGGCATGGTGATCACCCAGGCGATGACGATGTTGCCGGCCAGACCCCAGCGCACGGCCGAGACGCGCCGTGCCGATCCGACGCCAATGATGGCGCCGGTGATCGTGTGGGTGGTCGAGACCGGAATGCCGAGCCAGGTGGCGCCGAACAGCGTGATGGCACCACCCGTTTCGGCGCAGAAGCCCTGCATCGGGTTGAGCTTGGTGATCTTCGATCCCATCGTGTGGACGATCCTCCAGCCGCCGAACAGCGTGCCAAGGGCGATCGCCGCCTGGCAGGTGATGACCACCCAGAAGGGCACGTAGAATTCAGACCCGAGATAGCCCTGGGAGAAGAGAAGCACGGCGATGATGCCCATGGTCTTCTGCGCGTCGTTGCCGCCGTGCCCCAGCGAATAAAGCGAGGCGGAAACGAACTGCAGCACCCGAAACGTGCTGTCGACGGCAAAAGGCGTCTGGCGCACGAAGAGCCAGGACACGATCAGGACGAGAAGCAGCGCCAGGAAGAACCCGATGGCAGGCGACATGACGATCGCCCCGGCAGTTTTGAGAAGGCCGTTCCACACGATGGAACTGAAGCCGGCCCTGGCGAGGCCCGCTCCGACGAGGCCGCCGACGAGTGCGTGCGAGGAACTCGACGGAATCCCGAACAGCCAGGTGACGATGTTCCAGACGATCGCGCCCATCAGCGCCGCGAAGATGACCTGCGGCGTAACTATCCCGGGATCGATGATGCCCTTCCCGAGCGTTTCGGCCACGTGTAGGCCGAAAAAGAGAAAAGCGATGAAGTTGAAGAAGGCTGCCCAGAGGACCGCATATTGCGGCCTCAGCACGCGGGTCGAGACGATGGTCGCGATCGAGTTGGCCGCGTCGTGCAGTCCGTTGAGGAAATCGAAGAACAGCGCGACGGCGATGAGCCCCACGAGCAGCGGGAAGGCGAGCGTCGCATCCATCAGACGTTCTCGATCACGATGCCGCTGATTTCGTTTGCCACATCCTCGAAGCGATCGACGACTTTCTCCAGTTCGCCGTAGATTTCGCTGCCGATGATGTAAGCCATGGGGTTGGTGGCGCCGTGGCGCTGGAACAGATCCTTGAGCCCCTGCTCGTGCAAGTCATCGGAGCGACCTTCGACACGGGTCACTTCCTCGGCAATGGTGCTGAGGCGATGGGCATTCGCACCGATCCGGTTGAGCAAGGGTATCGCCTCGGCAACGAGATGGGCCGCCTGTACCACTGCGGCACCCATTTCCTGCATGCCGGGATCGAAGCTTTTCTGCTCGTAGAGCCGGATTGTCTTCACCGTCTTGTGCATCATGTCGATCGCGTCATCCATCGACTGGATGAGATCCTTGATGTCGCCACGGTCGAAGGGGGTGATGAAACTCCGGCGAACCGCCAGCAAAACTTCGCGGGTGATCTCGTCGGCTTCATGCTCGAGTGCGACGATGCGATCGCAATGGCGATCGATGTCTGGTCCCCCGGCGAGCAAGGCATTCAGCGCTTCGGCTGCTCCCATGACTGTGCGCGAGTGCTGTGCGAAGAGATCAAAGAATCTATCCTCGCGGGGAAGAAGCTTGCGAAACAAAGCGATCATTATCGATGCATCCAACCGTCGATTGTCATAAAACTGTCATATTGTACCCGCGATCCCAAGGAAAGTTCCGGGGCGAAAGAAAACAAAGGCTTCCCCCAGGGGATTCAGGGCCGGGCTCGAACATCCTTTCGCCTTGCCTTGGCGTCGCTTTCATCCTACCTGACAGCAACGTCGAATCCGGACCCGAGATGCCGCACAAGGTCTTCGTCAACCGCCTGAAACTGACCGACTTTCGCAATTACGCGACGCTGGCGCTCGACCTCGACGCACGCCATGTCGTGCTGACCGGCGAGAACGGCACAGGCAAGACGAACCTTATGGAAGCGGTCTCGTTCCTCTCCCCCGGCCGCGGCCTGCGCCGTGCGGCCTATGCCGACATCGCGCGCGTTGGAGCGGCCGACGGCTTCTCGGTCTTTGCGGCAGTCGAGGGCATGGAAGGGCCCGTGGAAATCGGCACGGGCACCGCCGGCACCGAGGATGGCCAAGCGCGCCGCCTGCGGCTCAACGGCACGCCGGCCAGGACCGTGGATGAATTGACCGACCACCTGCGGGTGCTCTGGCTGACCCCGGCGATGGATGGCCTCTTCACCGGCCCGTCCGCCGATCGCCGGCGTTTTCTCGACCGGCTGGTGCTCTCGCTCGACCCCGAGCACGGTCGGCGCGCCAGCGAGTTCGAGCGCGCGATGCGCAGCCGCAATCGGCTGCTGACGGAGTTTCGGCCGGACCCTGCCTGGCTTTCGGCAATCGAGCGAGAAATGGCCGGGCTCGGGGTGTCCATGGCATTGGCGCGCCTTGAAATGCTGGGCCTGCTGACGGCGCTGGTCGAAAGAAGCCAGGTCGAGCGAAGTCAAAGCGAGGGTACATTTCCTTCCGCGACGCTGTCGCTCTCGGGCTTTCTCGACGATTTGCACGGCCTGCCGGCCTACGATCTCGAAGAGCGCTATCTGGCAATGCTGCTGGAAGGCCGCGGCCGCGATGCCGCGGCCGGCCGCACGCTTGATGGTCCGCATCGCAGCGATCTTCTCATTCGCCACCGGGAAAAGAACATGGAGGCCGAACGGTGTTCGACCGGCGAGCAGAAAGCGCTGCTGGTCGGCCTTGTGCTCGCCCATGCCCGTCTTGTCGGCGACATGACCGGCCATGCGCCCGTGCTGCTGCTCGACGAAATCGCTGCCCATCTCGACGAGGGGCGGCGGGCAGCACTCTTCGATCTCGTCGACGGCCTTGGTGGTCAGGCCTTCATGACCGGAACCGACCGGACCATGTTTGCAGCGCTTGGCGAACGCGGCCGCTTCCTGACCGTTGCCAACGGACAGGTTTCCGGGTGAGACTCGCGCTGCAAAGCATGCGGAGAAGAATCGGTCACGCCTGTGATTTTCGGTCGGTCCGTCCCTAAATCAACGTGATCCAACGGAAAGGTTCCCGAATGACGATCGACGCAAAGCTCGACACCGCGGAAATCGCCCGCTACGCGCGCCACATCGTCTTGCCGGAAGTGGGCGGCGCGGGACAGCAGAAGCTGAAGGCGGCGCGCGTTCTCGTCATCGGCGCGGGCGGCCTCGGCGCGCCCGTGCTCCAGTACCTCGCCGCGGCCGGTGTAGGAACACTCGGCGTCATCGACGACGATGTCGTGTCACTGTCGAACCTGCAGCGGCAGGTCATTCACGCAACCGCGGATATCGGTCGCCCTAAGGTCGAGAGCGCCGTGATGGCGATCAATGCGCTCAATCCCCACGTGACGGCCACGATGCATCACACCCGGCTCGAGGCCGGAAATGCCGAGGAAATCTTCCGCCACTACCATCTCGTCATCGATGGCTCTGATAATTTCGATACGCGTTATCTGGCGGCAGACACGGCCGAAGCGGTGCAGGTTCCGCTGGTCACCGGCGCCGTCGGCCGCTTCGACGGGTCGGTCACCGTGCTGAAGCCATTCGAAACCGATGTCGAGGGCCATCCGAACCCGTCCTATCGCGACCTCTTTCCCGCCCCTCCCCCGCCGGGCGTGGTTCCCTCCTGCGCCGAGGCCGGCGTGCTCGGCGCCTTGACCGGGGTTATCGGCACGCTGCAAGCAATGGAGGCGATCAAGCTCATTACCGGGATCGGCGTGCCTCTCGTTGGTCGGCTGCTGCTCTACGATGCGCTCGCGGCCGAGTTCAGCACGATCCGCTATCGTCGTGGCGCGGCTTGAGGACACCATGAAGGTGATTCGCATCAACAGTCGCTTCGATCGCATCGAAGAATTGCTGGCACTGATCCTCGCATCCTTCGCCTATATGGATGGACGGATCGAGCCCCCTTCTTCGGCGCATGCGCTGACGGCGGAAACGCTCCGTCGAAAGACCGAAGACGAGATTGCCTTTGTTGCCCTCGCCGAGCGCGATCTCGTCGGCTGCGTGTTCTGCAAGCCGGAAGCGGATTGCCTCTACATCGGCAAGCTCGCCGTCGCGCCCTCGGCACAGCGCAGGGGCGCGGGGCGGCTGCTTCTCGCCGTAGCGGAAGAAACGGCGCGCGAATTGAAACTTCCCGCGCTCCGGCTGCAGACACGCATCGAGCTTTCCGAGAATCACGCGACTTTCGCGGCTTGGGGTTTCGCCGAGACCGGCCGTTCGGCCCATCCCGGCTTCGCCCGTCCGACGTCGATCGAAATGCGGAAGGTGCTTTAAAGACCCGCAGCGAGCGAAGGAGCCATGCGGCAGCATTTCGACGCAAAACGAAGAGCCCCTCCCCGCCCCCGCCCCACAGGTGGGAGGGACTTACCCGCGGCAGCCTTCGCACTGAAATGAACCGTTGCCGCTTGTGGAGACGCAGCACTGGGCGCGAGCAAGCCCCTCCCCCTTGTGGGGAGGGGTTGGGGAGGGGTATCCGGACAGAAATGCCGCTCTAATCCCGCCCCGGCAGCACGCGGTCCGGCGGGCGGTGGCCGTCGAAGAAGGTGCGGATGTTGATCACGACCTTTTCACCCATGTCGATACGGCCTTCGAGCGTCGCGGAACTCATGTGGGGCAGAAGCACCACCTTGCCTTCGCCGGCGAGCTTGACGAGCTTGGGGCTGACCGCCGGCTCGTTTTCGAAAACATCGAGCCCGGCCCCGGCAATCTTGCCTTCCCTGATGCACTTGATCAGCGCCGTCTCGTCGATGATGCCGCCGCGCGCGGTGTTGACGATGTAGCTGTCCGGCCGCATCAGCGCGAGCCGGCGCGCCGACAGCAGATGGAAGGTCGCGGGCGTCGAGGGGCAGTTCACCGAGACGATATCGACGCGCGCGAGCATCTGGTCGAGGCTGTCCCAGTACGTCGCCTCGAGCATTTCCTCGGTCTCTGGCTTTACCCGGTGGCGGTTGTGGTAGTGGATCGACAGGCCGAAGGCCTTGGCGCGGCGGGCGACAGCGGTGCCGATCCGGCCCATGCCGACGATACCGATGCGTTTACCGGCGATACGGCGGCCAAGCATCCAGGTCGGCGACCAGCCCGCCCATTCTCCCTTGCGATCGGTCAGGATCTGCGCACCCTCGGCGAGCCGCCGCGGCACCGCAAGGATGAGCGCCATCGTCATGTCGGCCGTGTCTTCGGTAAGCACATTCGGGGTGTTGGTGACGGTAATGCCCCTTCGAGCGGCCGCGTCGACATCGATGTTGTCGACCCCGTTCGAGAAGGCGGCAATCAGCCGCAACTGCGGCCCCGCCTGCTCGATGAGCGCGGCATCGATGCGGTCCGTCACCGTCGGCACGAGCACATCGACCCGCTTGACCGCGGCAACCAGCTCCGGCTGCGTGCGCGGCATGTCGTCGACATTCAGCTCTGCGTCGAAGAGTTCGCGCATGCGGGTTTCGACGACATCCGGCAGTTTGCGGGTGATGTAGACCGTTGGCTTCTTCTTGCTTGTCATCGCTATGCGCGGGCCTCGTTCACGGGTCCTTAACCAAGTTGGGTGATAGTTTCTCCCTGTAGTCGCAATTTCTACCAGACCCGGTGGCGAAGACAATTGAAAGTCACTGCCTGACACCGGATTTGCACCCCAAGCCGACGGGCCAGATCAAAGTGCGCCTCCAAGGCTTCACTGCTATCGGAACATGAGCTTCGTCATGCGTGATGTCGTTTCCAGCTTCTCGACCGTGTTGGTAGCCGCCTGCATCGGGATTGCCGTGATGACCTCCGGCGCCTTTGCCCAGGCGGCGAAAGGCGCGAGCGGCCTGCCGCTGCCGCGCTTCGTCAGCCTGAAGTCGAAGAGCGTCAACTTGCGAATCGGTCCAAGCCTCGATTACGCGGTAGCCTTCCGCTACCTCAAATCGGGCGTGCCGGTGGAAATCATCCAGGAATATGACAACTGGCGCCGCATCCGCGACGCGGACGGGACGGAGGGCTGGGTGAACCAGGCGCTGCTTTCCGGCGACCGGACTGCGCTTGCCGCCCCGTGGATGCGCGGCAAGGGCGAAGGCATATTCGTCAACCTCCGCCGAGATCCGCAAAGCACCGCGCCGATCATCGCGCGGATGGAACCGGGCGTCATGCTGCAGATCGGCGAATGCAATGGCGACTGGTGCCATGCCGAGACGCAGGGCGTCGAAGGCTGGATCGCTCAAGGCGAGATCTGGGGCGCCTATCCGGGCGAAGCCTTCAAGTAAGCGGCGGCAAGCGAAAGCCCTCATCCGCCTGCCGGCACCTTCGCCCCGCCTGCGGGGCGAAGGGACTCGCAGCGCCCGCTCAGCCCCACTCCCGCATGCGTGGAGTGGGTTAGGGTGAGCGGCACGTCCCGTTTAAAACGGCCTGAATCCTTTAGACGAGAGCGGCTTGCCTGGCTGCATTGGCAAGCGAGACCATCGGGCGCGGACCGATCTGGCCGATTACGATGCCCGCGGCCAGGTTCCCGAGCCGGCTGCAATCTTCAAGCGAGCGACCGGCCGTATAGCCAAAGAGGAAGCCGGCGGCGTAGAGATCGCCGGCGCCGGTGGTGTCGACCACCTCCTCGATAACGCTCGCGCCGACGCGCACGCGCTCGGCGCCGCGCACGATGACGGAGCCTTCCTCGCTCAACGTGACGGCAGCCAATTTGCAGTCCCTCGCCAGGCTGTCGAGCGCGAGATCGAAATCCTCCGTCTCGTAAAGCGCCAAGGCCTCCTGCCTGTTGGCAAAGACGATGTCCACGGTGCCGGAACGCATGAGGTCCAGGAACTCGTCGCGATAGCGATGGACGCAGAAGCTGTCCGAGAGCGTCATGGCCACTTCGCGGCCGTTGGCATGGGCGATTCGAGCCGCCTCGCGGATCGCATCCTTGGCGCGCGGCGGGTCCCACAGATAACCTTCGAAATAGGTGACCTTGGCCTGCGCGACCACATCCGCCTCGACGTCTTCGGGGCCGAGTTCGACGCAGGCGCCAAGATAGGTGTTCATCGACCGCTCGCCGTCCTCTGTCACAAAGATCATCGAGCGTGCGGTCGGCGGCATAGTTTCGAGCGGCTTGGTCTGGAAATAGACGCCCTGCGCCCGGATATCGTGGGTGAAAATGTCACCGAGCTGGTCACTGGCGATCTTGCCAAAATAGGCCGCGCGCCCGCCAAAGCTCGCGACACCGGCCGCCGTGTTGCCGGCGCTGCCGCCGGATGCTTCAACCGCCGGGCCCATCCGCGAATAGAGCAGCTCGGCCCGATCCGCGTCGATGAGGTTCATCGCGCCCTTGATGATACCGTTCTCCACAAGAAAGCTGTCATCGCAGCGCGCAATGATATCGACGATCGCGTTGCCGATCGTCAGCACATCGTATTTTGTCATGAACTCCGTCCGGTTTCCTGAAATGACCGGTCTCCGTTAATACCGGTTTTCCGGCCATTTGGAAGCCACTAAGGCGCCGCGCGTCTTTTCAGACGCACAAAGCTCGCTGTAGAACTTCGGACGCGATATGTTCCGCCCTTAAATCGGCTTCGATTTTAGGCACAGGAGGCGAAAATGCATGCGATCAGGCCGGCAGCGCCCCGGCGTCATAGGCGGCAGCAAATTCCGCGCTCGGCGGAATGGGCTTGATGACATCGATCATGACGCCGTTTGGGTCGGCGGTGATGAAATGACGTTGGCCGAAGTCCTCGTCGCAAATCTGCTTGAGTATGGGAAGCCCTGCGGCCTGCGCCTCCGCATAGACCTGGTCGGGATCGTCCACCTCGAAGTTCAGGAGCAAGCCACGAACCGGCGCTCGCGACGCTTCCGGTATGGTTTCATGGCGATAGTCTAGAACGGCGAGGGTCACATGCTCGTCCTCTGTCGATTGGAGATGCATGTACCAGTCGCTCGTGAAAAGCGCCTTGAAGCGGAAGTGCCTCATATAGAAGTCCGATGTCGCCTGAACGTCGTTCGTCATGATGACCGGGTAATAGCTCGTCGTTTTCATGCTTTCCCTCCTCAACTCTTTTTCATACAATCTGTCTGTATCTAATTAACATACAGGCTGCATGTATGCAACAAACGCGACGCTCGAACCGAGATCGATCCGACGCCACGCGAACCGCAATTCTCGACGCGGCCCGCGAGCTCTTTGTCGTCCGCGGATACGCAGACACCGCAACACCTGACGTCGTTGCCGCAGCGGGGCTGACGCGCGGCGCGCTCTATCACCACTTCAAGGACAAGAAGGCGTTGTTTCGGGCTGTCGTCGAGCGGGAGGCACGGGAGGTCGCCGCGGCTATCGAACAATCCGGCGACACCCGTCTCTCGCCGCGCGACGCGCTCGTCTCCGGGGCCGGCGCCTATTTCGACGCGATGGCGATACCGGGCAGAGTGCGCCTGCTGCTGCTCGACGGCCCTGCCATTCTCGGAGCGAACGAGGCGGCGGCGATCGACGCGGCCCACGCGCGGCGCACGCTGGAGGACGGTCTGAAGGCCGCGATTGCGCCGCGCCGCGTCGACAGCGCGGTCCTGACCGCGACGGCAATCCTGCTTTCCGCTGCCTTCGATCGCGCCGCAGTCGAGATCGAGGGGGGCGCCGCCCGTGCGGTCTATATGAAAGCAATCACCGATCTGGTCGACAGTCTGATCGCGCCCTGAAATCTCTGCCCCGCCGCCGTGACATATCAGCCGGCGACAGGCACGACCTGCGGCGGCAGCTCGACCAGTGGGGCAGGTATATCGCACGTTTTTTCCGGAAACTTGCAGAGGTCCGCGATGACACAGCGCTCGCATTCCGGCCGGCGCGCCTTGCAGACGTAGCGGCCGTGCAGGATCAGCCAATGGTGCGCGTGGTAAAGGTAGGCCTCCGGGATAACGCGCGAGAGATGCGCTTCCACTTCGTCCGGCGTCCTGCCCGGTGCCAGGCGAATGCGATTGGCGATGCGGAAGATATGGGTGTCGACGGCGATCGTCGGTTGGCCGAAAGCCATCGACAGAACGACATTGGCGGTCTTGCGCCCGACGCCCGGCAGGGTCACCAGTTCTTCCCGCGTGCGGGGTACTTCACCGCCGAAATCGGCGATCAGTTTCTCCGAGAGCGCGATGACGTTTTTCGCCTTGTTGCGGTAGAGCCCGATCGTCTTGATATAGTCCCTGAGCTTTTCCTCCCCCAGCGCCAGCATCTTTTGCGGCGTATCGGCCACTGCAAAGAGCGCGCGTGTCGCCTTGTTGACGCCGGCATCGGTTGCCTGGGCCGAGAGCGCGACTGCCACCACCAGAGTGAACGGATTGACGTGTTCGAGTTCGCCCCTCGGTTCCGGGCGCTGCACGGAGAAACGGCGGAAAATCTCCTCGGCCTCGGCAGCGCTGTAGGCACTGCGCTGCCGCGCCGGGACCAGGCGGACCGTCGCAGCATTCGATTTTGACGATTGTTTCGGCGATTTCGGCTTCACGTTTTTCATGCCGCATCTATAGTCATTGGTTATGACCGAAGGCAACGCCGAGACCTCCATCAACGACCAGACGATCTTTGCCGCCGAGCTTACGCCCTACCGTTCGCTTGGTCTCAGGGGATTCAAGGTCCTTCTGATGATCGCGGGCGCGATGAGCCTCGTGCACATATTCGTCTTCCTGGTCATCGGTGCATGGCCAATCGTCTTCTTTTTCGGCCTGGACTTCGTCCTGCTCTTCGGCGCCTTCTGGCTCAACTACCGTTCCGCACAGGCCCGGGAAGAGGTGAGCGTCTCGCGAACCGACGTGTCTGTGAGGAAATTCACCCCATCGGGGAGAATGACCGAGCATCGCTTCAATCCCTTCTGGGCGCGGTTCAGCATCAAGCGGCACCAGGAGATCGGCATCGTCTCGATGTGGATCATCGGCGGCGGTCGCCAGACCGATATTGGCTCCTTCCTCAATCGCGACGACCGCGAAACCTTCGCGCTGGCCTTTGCCCGTGCGCTCGCGACTGTCCGCCGGCGCTGATTCTTGAAACGACCGATGCTCAACAAGAATCGGGTGGTTATCCGCTCGCTACAGGCTTACCTGTAGGCTGACAGGAGGCGATCATGAACGTTGTTACATCCATTCCGACCGACATCACTCCCGAAGGCACCGATTACGACACGGTCAGCCGCGTGATCGAGATGCTGACGGAGGATTACCGCGATCAGCCGTCGCTTGAAACCGTCGCCCGACGCCTCGGCCAGTCGCCAACGCAATTGCAGAAGACCTTCACCCGCTGGGCAGGACTTTCGCCCAAGGCCTTTCTCCAGGCGGTGACGCTCGATCACGCGAAACGCTTGCTGCGGCAGGAGGACATGCCGTTGCTGGAGACAAGCATCGAGGTGGGTCTGTCCGGTCCGAGCCGCCTGCACGATCTCTTCGTAACGCACGAGGCAATGTCGCCCGGCGAATGGAAGGCGCGCGGCGCCGGGTTGACCATTCGCTACGGCTTCCATCCCTCGCCGTTCGGAACCGCCCTCGTGATGGTCACCGAGCGGGGCCTTGCCGGACTTGCCTTTGCCGATTCCGGCGAGGAGCGGTCGAGCTTCGACGACATGGCCCGGCGCTGGCCGAAGGCGAGCTATGTCGAGGACAGTGCGGCAACGGCGCGCTATGCCGCCCGCATCTTCGATCCCGAGCGCTGGTGCGCGGAGGAGCCGCTGCAGATCTTCCTGATCGGCTCGGACTTCCAGATCCGGGTATGGCAGGCTCTCTTGAATATCCCCCTCGGAAAGGCGACCACCTATTCGAAGATCGCCGACGAGATCGGCCAGCCGACCGCGTCACGCGCCGTCGGCGCGGCCGTCGGACGCAACCCGATTTCCTTCGTCGTGCCCTGCCACCGCGCGCTCGGCAAGAGCGGCGATCTCACCGGCTACCACTGGGGCCTGACGCGCAAGCGGGCGATCCTCGGCTGGGAAGCGGGCAAGGGCTGACACAAAAAAGGGACGCCGCGGCGTCCCTTTTACCGATGCGAAGGCGCGTTAATGCGCGCTGGACATGTCACCCAGCACTTCCTTCGAAGCGACGGTGGAATCCGCATTCAGCTTGTAGACCATCGGAACACCGGTCGCGAGGTTGAGCTTGAGGATCTGTTCCTTGGTCAACTTGTCGAGCACCATGACGAGCGAGCGCAGCGAGTTGCCATGCGCGGCGATCAGCACCTTCTGGCCCGAAAGCACGCGCGGCAGGATGTCGGTAAGATAATAGGGCCAGACACGCGCGCCGGTGTCGCGCAGGCTCTCGCCGCCGGGCGGCGGGACGTCGTAGGAGCGGCGCCAGATATGCACTTGCTCTTCGCCCCATTTGGCACGCGCGTCGTCCTTGTTGAGCCCGGAAAGATCGCCGTAGTCACGCTCGTTCAGCGCCTGATCGCGAATGGTTTCAAGCGAGGACTGGCCGACGGCGTCGAGCACGAACTGGCAAGTGCGCTGGGCGCGGACAAGGGAAGAGGTAAAAGCAATGTCGAACTTGATGCCATACTCGGCGAGTGCCTTGCCGCCAGCCTTCGCTTCTTCGACGCCAAGTTCTGTCAGGTCCGGGTCGCGCCAGCCGGTGAACAGGTTCTTCAGGTTCCAATCGCTCTGGCCATGCCGAACGAGAACCAGGGTGCCGCTCATTTCAATTCCTCTTGAAAGATTTGAGTGTCAGTTGAGCCCGAGAACGTCGAGCATGGAATAGAAGCCGGGCTTCTGGCTGCGACCCCAAAGGGCGGCCGTGACCGCGCCACGCGCGAAGATCGAGCGATCCGTGGCGCTGTGGGAAAGGGTGATCTCTTCGCCCTCGCCCGCGATAATGACGGAATGTTCGCCGACGACGGAACCGCCGCGCAGCGTCGCAAAGCCAATCGCCCCTTCCGGGCGTGCCCCGGTGTGGCCGTCCCTCACCCGCACGGAATGGTCCGCAAGCGCGATGCCGCGGCCCCTGGCCGCCGCCTCTCCAAGCAGGAGCGCCGTGCCCGACGGCGCGTCGACCTTGTGCTTATGGTGCATTTCCAGGACTTCGATGTCCCAATCCGCCGCCTTGAGCGCGCGTGCAGCCTGCTGCACCAGCACGCCAAGAAGATTGACGCCCAGGCTCATATTGCCCGACTTGATGACCCGCGCGTGCCGCGCCGCAGCGCGGATCTTTGCCTCGTCGTCAGCCGAGCAGCCGGTGGTACCGATGACGTGGACGATGCGTGCCTGCGCTGCCAGGCCGGCGAATTCGACCGTACCCGCCGGCGACGTGAAATCGAGAACGCCTTCCGCCTCTACGAATGCCTCGAGCGGCTTGTCGGTGATGGCGACACCGATCGGCCCGAGCCCGGCGAGTTCGCCGGCGTCACGCCCGAGAAACGGCGAACCCGGCCGCTCCACCGCGGCGTGCAGGCGCACGCCGGCCATGCCGTGAACGAGCCGGATCAGTGTCTGGCCCATTCGGCCAGCCGCGCCGACCACCACGAGCTTCATGTCCGTTTCGCTCATCGTCGAATTCCCCTGATGCTATAGGATTGCGTCTTCCGCCGTCATGTCCGAGGCGCTGCCCTGAAGATTGTGCAGCCGAGCGTAGAGGCCGTCCGGACGCTGTGCAAGCTCCTCATGCGTGCCCTCTTCCACGACACCGCCGTCCTTCATGACGATGATCTTGTCGGCATTGACGACGGTCGAAAGCCGGTGCGCAATGACGATGACCGTGCGGCCGCTCATCGCTTGATCGAGTGCCTTCTGAACCGCAGCCTCGGACTCGGTGTCGAGGGCGGAGGTTGCTTCGTCGAGAAGGAGGATCGGCGCATTGCGCACAAGTGCGCGGGCAATCGACAGCCGCTGGCGCTGTCCGCCCGACAGTGTCACGCCGTTTTCGCCGACCGGCGTGTCGTAGCCCTGCGGCTGCGCCAGGATGAAATCATGGGCATAGGCGAGTCGTGCCGCCTCCTCGATTTCTGCGTCCGTGGCGTCCGGCCGCCCATAGCGAATGTTGTCGCGGATCGAGCCTTCGAAGAGGTACGGTTGCTGCGAGACATAGGCAAGGCCGTTGCGCAGCGACTGCTTGGTGACTCCGGCGATATCCTGCCCGTCGATGAGGATCTGCCCTGACTTGGGGTCGTAAAAGCGCGGGATCAGGCTGATGATGGTCGACTTTCCGGCACCCGAAGGGCCGACCAGCGCGGTCGTCTTGCCGCCCTCGGCGCGGAAGCTCACGCCTTTGAGGATCTCGTCGCCGCTGCTGTAGGCGAAGCGCACGTCACGCAGCTCGATCGTCGCTTCGCCGAACTTGATCTCGGTTGCATTGGGACGGTCGCGCTGATGCGGAACAGTGTCGAGAATCTCGTAGATCATGCGCGCGTTGACAGCCGCGCGCTCAAGCGAAACCTGCAGGCGCGCAAGACGCCGCGCCGGGTCATAGGCCATCAGAAGGGCGGTGACGAAGGCGAAGAAAGCGCCCGGCGGGACGTTACTGTAGATCGTGCGGAAGGCCGAGTAAGCGAGCACCGACGATATCGCCAGGCCGGCGAAGGTTTCCGTCATCGGCGCGGTGCGTTCGCTGAGCCGGGCGATGCGGTTTGCCCGGTTTTCCGCCCGGTCGATGATCGTCTCGACCTTGCGGCGCAGTTCGTTTTCCATCGTGAAAGCCTTGACGATGGAAATGCCCTGGATCGTTTCCTGCATGGCGCCAAGGACGCGGCTGTTGACCTCGACGGCCTCGCGCGTCGCCAGGCGCAGGCGCTTCGAGATATAACGCAGGCCGAGAAGCAGCGGCGGCGCGACGAAGAAGACGATGAGCGAGAGCAGCCAGTCCTTGCTGAACATGACGCCGATGAGCCCGATCAGGGTCAGAAAATCGCGCGCGATCGACGTCACCGTCATGTTGAGCACGTCGCGGATGCCGCTGACATTCTGGCTGATCTTGGCGGCAAGCTGCGCCGAGCGCATGTCATGGAAATAACCGACGCTCAGCGCCATCAGATGGGCGTAAAGCCGGCGCTGATAGCGGGCGACGATATTGTTGCCGATCTTCGAGAGCGCGACCGCCTGACCATAGGTCGCGAGACCGCGAAGCACGAAGGCCGCGAAGATGGCGGCACAGATCCACAGCACGATATCGGCGCGCCTGTTGGCAAAGGCCTCGTTGATCACGGATTCCATGATCCAGGCCGTGAAGCCGGTCGTCGCCGCCACGACCGCCAGGCAGGCGATGGCAAAGGCATAACCCCGGATGTGGTCGCGGCCGTTTTCGGCAATGACGCGCCTCAGGATTCCGGTAATCGTGTCGGAATCGACTGCGCGCTGTTTTCTATTCTTGGCGTCCAATAAGCCCGTCTTTCCTGAGCTCGCTCTAGATCACGACGATTTTAGGTCGAATCGACCTAGAACGTGATCGATTTCAATAAGTTAGAGCGGGATGCGGGCGGAAAACCGCGCACACTTTTCCTCATCCCGCTCTAGCATTCCGTGTACCGGCATCGCCCATCCGGGGCTCTATAGTGCCTTGATGCCGTTTTGGCGAGTCCTTGCGAACATGTGGCCGGTCAGCTTCTCCAGCGCCGTCCCTCCATTGCAACACCAAAATCTCTCGGCGTGCGCGCGAAGGCCGCGAGACCGGAAAGTGCCGCCATCGGATGGACGACGGCGAAAGTCGGGATCGTTCGCATCAATGCGGAATGCGGCGCCTTGTCCTCGAAGGCTGCGCGAAATTCCGGCCGCATCAAAGCCGGCAATATCTTCTGCGAGATGCCGCCCGCCAGGAACACGCCGCCGCGTGCCATGAAGATCAGCGCCATGTCGCCGGCAACCCGACCAAGATAGGTGCTGAAGAGCGATACCGTCTCAATGGCCACCGGATCCGAGCCGGAAAGCGCGCTGGTCGTCACCGCCGCCTGGTCGGCGAGCACCGGCTCCTCGCCATTGGCGGCGCAGACAGCGCGGTAAAGGTTCATGATGCCGCGGCCGCACAGGATCTGCTCGCCGGCCATGCGGCCTTCGATCGGCTCCAGGAACGGCCAGATCCGGAAATCGCGCTCGGTGCGTGGACCGATATCGACATGGCCACCCTCGCCGGGCACGGGAATCCAGGTGTGCTGCGCGAAAACGAGGCCGGCGACGCCGAGGCCCGTTCCGGGACCGAGCACGACGCGCGATGTCGACGGGCGGACGCTGCCGCCGCCGATCTGGACGAGATCCTCGTCAGCGGGTGTGGCGACCGCGAGCGCCTGCGCCTCGAAGTCGTTGATGATCAGCACGTCGGCGAGACCAAGGCTCGCCAGCATGTCCTTCGGCCGAATCACCCAGCCGGCATTCGTCAGCGGAATTTCGTCGCCCTTGATCGGGCCTGCGACCGCAAGGATCGCAGAGCGCGGCTGAACGGACGTCTTGTCGAGGATGCACTTCTGCATCGCCTCCTCGATCGTCGCGAAATCGCCCGTCTTGATCGGCGGCAGTTGCTTCGGTTCGGCATAGGTATCGATCAGCAGCGCGAAACGCGCGTTCGTTCCACCGATGTCGCCGATCAATATCGGAAAGGGAAAGCCGTGGTCACTCGCACTGAGCATTGCAAAATCCGTCCTGATCGCGGTCATGGAAACTTCGAGACTGTGTATCAGTTGCGCCGGAAGGCGATCAACTCTTCCGCCGTGGCGCGGTTCAGCGCCATCGGGATGTCGTAGACGATCGCCAGGCGCATCAGTGCCTTGACGTCGACATCATGCGGCATGGCGGTCAGCGGATCGACGAAAAAGATGAGGAAATCCACGTCGCCGGTGGCGATCATCGCTCCGATCTGCTGGTCGCCGCCGAGCGGTCCGCTCTTGAGGCGCGTGATATCGAGCCCGGGACAGGCCTCGAGAACGCGGCCTCCGGTCGTGCCGGTGGCGACGATCTTCCACTTGGACAACACCGTCTCGTTTGCCTTGGCAAAGGCGGCGAGATCATCCTTCTTCTGATCGTGGGCAATCAGGGCAAGACATTTGCGATCGGCCATGCAGCCTCCCCAGCGTCGATCTTAAATCGATTTGAACGCCCTATACATGAGCCTCGCGCAATTGGGAAGGCAGCAGGGCCGGCGGAAGCCGGCCTGTCGAGCGCGCGCCGCCGGAGGGTTATTGCAACGCCGGGCGCGGCAGGGGTACCGGAATGTTTCCCAATGGCGCCGCGGCCGCGGCACCGATGACGGCTTCGATGCTCGTCGCGGCGGCGGGAACAGCGGTCGCGGGAGTTGAAGCGGTGGTTGCGGAGCGGTACGCTGTGCCGTAAGTCACTTCCTGCTCGGAAGCCGGTGCAGGACCGTCGAGTACCAGGGCGCAGGCCTTCGGCAGATCCGAAAGCTTCGCAAATTTCGGCTTCACGGGCTTTTCCGGCTTCTTCTTCGGCTTTGCCCATGGCTCGTCGGTGAACCACCAGGCGAGCGACTTGTCGCAGCCGTCACCCGCCGGAACGCGCGCCTGGCCCTTGCAGCCGACGGAGCCCTCGGGGCACTTGATGCGAATGTGGAAATGATAATCATGACCGTAGATCGGCCGGACCTTGCCGAGCGCCGAACGATCGCCCTTCCAGGTGTCGCATAACTTCTTCTTGATCGCCGGATTGACGAAGACGCGCTCCACCTGGGGATAGCTTGCCGCCATCATGATCAACCGCGCGTGAGCGGGGGTCCATATGGACGGATCGACTGTCAGGAACTTGTTCTTCTGCAGCATTGAGGTCGCGGAAATCGATTCGCGCTCCTCAAGGCTCAGCGTCCTTTGCGGCATTGGTGTCAGCCAGATGTCGGCGTCGAGACCGATCTGGTGCGATGCGTGACCGGAGGTCATCGGGCCGCCGCGCGGCTGTGATATGTCGCCAAGCAAGAGGCCTGGCCAGCCGATCTTCTCCGCTGCATCGTGCGAGAAGCGCTCGATCAGCGCGATCATTTCCGGGTGGCCCCAGCGTCGATTGCGCGAAAGACGCATTGCCTGCCAGGTCGGTCCGTCCGTCGGGATCGCGACACCGCCCGCCAGGCAACCCTTCGCATAGAAGCCGAGGGACGAAGGCGCCATCGCCGCCGGCAATGCTTTGGCGCCAAAGAGTTCCTTCGCAGGCGTTCCATCAGCCGAAGCCGCGTCAGTGGCCAGAAGGCTCGCCCCCACGATCAAGCCTAAAATTGCCGAACCGCAGCGTCGAATGGCAGCAGCTATTTCAAATCCCATTCCAGTCCCCCGATCGGCGGCAGCACCGGTATCCCACGCGGTCTGCCTTCACCCCTATTCCGAATCACCGCACTCGCCGAGCCTACAGCCCCGCGCGTCCGACGCGCAAAGGTCGCTGTAGCGCTCTGAATTGCTGCATGATTTTTTCGTTAAATCGATCCCGATTTAAGGAATCATGCAGTAGCGGTTCACCCGGATGTGACTCAAAAATTTCGCCTGATTTTGGGCAAGTCCTGTCAATTGCCCCGATTTCGCCTATTCTGGCTCGAAAGATCATCGAACGATAAGGGACGCAACTGGATGCTGGAATTGAGCGGTATTGTGAAGACGAAACTGGCGACCGCACTTCTGGCAATGCCCCTACTCTTACCGCTCGGCTCGGTCGGCGCGCGTGCCCAGGAACAGCCCACCTGGCACCATGGCCTTTCGCTCGTTGGCGAGCTCAAATATCCGCCGGGCTTCGAACGTTTCGACTATGTGAACCCCGATGCGCCGAAAGGCGGCGACGTCCGGCTCTCGCAGACGGGAACCTTCGACACATTCAATCCGCTGCTCGAAAAAGGTGAGGCGGCCGTTGGCCTGTCGCTCGTCTTCGACACGCTGTTGAAGCCCGCCGATGATGAAATTTCAACCGCCTATGGCCTGATTGCCGAAAGCGTTTCGTTTCCGGACGACATCTCTTCCGCCACATTCCGCTTGAGAAAGGAAGCGAAGTGGTCGGACGGCAAACCGGTGACACCGGAAGACGTGATCTTCAGCTTCGAGAAGGGCAAGGAGCTCAATCCGCTTTACCAGAGCTATTACAAGCACGTCGTCGGAGCTGAAAAGACCGGCGAGCAGGAAGTCACATTCCGCTTCGACGAGAAGAACAATCGCGAACTGCCGCACATTCTCGGCCAGCTCCTGATTGTCCCGAAGCACTGGTGGGAAGCGCCCGGTCCGGACGGCAAGCCGCGCGACATCACGCGCACGACGCTGGAGCCGGTGATCGGCTCGGGGCCCTACCGAATCGCTTCGTTTTCGGCCGGATCGCAGATCCGTTACGAACGGAGGGATGACTATTGGGGTGCAAATCTCAACGTCAATGTCGGGCAGAACAATTTCGGCTCCATCACCTACACCTTCTTCGGTGACAGCGGCGTCGAATTCGAGGCCTTCCGGGCCGGCGACATCGATTTCTGGCGCGAGACCCAGGCGCGCCGGTGGGCGACCGGCTATGACTTTCCGGCCGTCAAGGAGGGACACGTAAAACGCGAGCAGGTGCCATTCAGGGCGACCGGCGTGATGCAGGCGCTGGTGCCGAACATCCGCCGCAAGCCGTTCGATGACGAGCGTGTGCGCGAGGCCCTCAACTATGCGCTCGACTTCGAGGAATTGAATCGCACCGTCTTCTTCGATCAATACACGCGTGTGAACAGCTATTTTTTCCTGACGGAACTGGCCTCCACCGGCCTGCCGGAGGGTCTCGAGCTCGAAATCCTGAACGAGGTCAAGGAGCAGGTTCCGCCCGAGGTCTTCACCACGCCCTATGCGAACCCGGTCGGCGGCACGCCGCAGAACGCGCGAGACAACCTGCGCAAGGCGATCGGGCTCCTGAAGGAGGCCGGCTTCGAGCTCAAAGGCAGCCGCATGGTCAATACGGCGACCGGCAGGCCGTTTTCCTTCGAGATTCTCTTGAGCAGTCCGATGCTGGAGCGGGTGGTGCTGCCCTACGCGCAGAACCTCAAGCGGATCGGCATCGAGGCGAGTGTGCGTACCGTCGACCCGTCTCAATATACCAACCGCGAGCGGGCCTTCGACTATGACATGACCTGGGAAGTCTGGGGGCAGACCTTGAGCCCGGGAAACGAACAGGAGGACTTCTGGGGGTCGAAATCGGCGTCACGCCAGGGTTCGAGAAATTATGCCGGTATCTCCGATCCGGGCGTCGACGCCCTGATCAATCGCGTCATATTCGCCAAGGACCGAGAGACGCTCGTTGCCGCCACGAAGGCGCTCGACCGGGTGCTGCTCGCCCACCATTATGTCGTGCCGCTCTACTACCCGAAGGCAGCAAATATCGCCTATCGCGATACGGTCGGCAGGCCGCCGGAATTGCCGAAATACGCGATCGGCTTTCCGGACATCTGGTGGTGGTCGGCCGCCGCCAACCAATGAAACCCTTGCGCTCGAGCTGGCTCTCGATTCCAAATGTAAAGAGCGAATCACTTAAATACGGCAGTGGCCGGGGCCGAAATGCACGGCAAGGAGTATCAGGCATTGAGACGAAATAGACGGCAACCCGAAGCACCGCGGATCGACGCGATCGGCGGCAATACAATGCCGAGGTTCGCCTGATGGGTGCCTATATCCTGCGTCGGCTGCTCCTGATGATCCCGACGATCGTCGGGATCATGGCCATCTCCTTCGCCGTCGTGCAGTTCGCGCCGGGCGGTCCGGTGGAGCAGGTAATTTCGGAGCTGACGAACGCGGCCGGATCGGACCGGCTCACCGGCGGCGGTGGCGATCTGCTCCAGGGTGGCGGCGACGAAGGCGGCCGATATCGCGGGGCGCAGGGCCTCGATCCCGAATTCATCGCAAAGCTCGAGAAGCAGTTCGGCTTCGACAAGCCGCCGCTCGAGCGCTTCCTGTCGATGATGTGGAACTATGCCCGCTTCGATTTCGGCGAAAGCTTCTTCCGCAATACGTCCGTCGTCGACCTCATCATCGACAAGATGCCGGTCTCCATCTCGCTCGGCCTCTGGATCCTCATCTTTTCCTATGCCATCTCGATCCCGCTCGGCATCAGGAAAGCCGTCACCGACGGGTCCACCTTCGATGTCTGGACATCCGGCATCATCATTGTCGGCTATGCCGTACCGGGTTTCCTGTTCGCCATCCTCCTGATCGTGGTTTTCGCCGGCGGATCCTTCTTCGACTGGTTCCCGCTGCGCGGCCTCGTCTCGGACAATTTTTATGAACTCCCCTGGTGGCAGAAGATCCTCGACTACTTCTGGCACATGACGCTGCCGCTCATCACGCTGCTGCTTTCGGCCTTCGCGACGACGACGCTGCTCACCAAGAACTCCTTCATCGACGAGATCAAGAAGCAGTATGTCACGACAGCGCGCGCCAAGGGCTTGAGCGAGCGGCGGGTGCTTTACGGTCACGTCTTCCGCAACGCCATGCTGATCGTCATCGCCGGCTTTCCCGGCGCGTTCATCTCCGCCTTCTTCACAGGCTCGCTGTTGATCGAATACATCTTCTCCCTCGATGGACTCGGCCGGCTCGGCTACGACGCCGTCGTCAAACGCGACTATCCGATCGTCTTTGCGACGCTCTACATCTTCTCGCTGATGGGCCTCTTCGTCGGTCTGATCTCCGACCTGATCTACACCTGGGTCGACCCGCGCATCGACTTCGAGCGGAGGGACGTCTGATGAGCATAATCTCGGCATATTCCGGCGCGCCGGAAAAGGGATGGTTGACGCCGATCGGCCGGCGGCGCTGGCAGAATTTCAAGGCCAACCGCCGCGGCTACTGGTCGTTATGGATCTTTCTCGTGCTCTTCGGCCTCAGCCTGTTTGCGGAATTCATCGCCAACGACAAACCGATCATCGCCTCTTACAAGGGCGAGATTCTGTTTCCGGTTGTGTTCAACTATCCCGAGGAGAAGTTCGGCGGATTTCTTGCCGAAACGGACTACCGATCGGACTTCATTCGAGACGAGATTCAGGCCAATGGCTGGATGATCTGGCCGCCGATCCGCTATTCTTACCAGACGGTCAACTCGAATATTCCCCATTCGGCGCCGACGCCGCCTTTCTGGCTGATGAGCAAGGAGGAGCGCTGCTCCGCCTATCCGCAAGGTGCCGCCGATCCGGGCTGCACGCTCGGCAACCTCAACTGGCTCGGCACCGACGACCAGGCGCGCGACGTGATGGCGCGGATGATCTACGGCTTCCGCATCTCCGTCCTCTTCGGTCTGCTGCTGACAATCGCGTCGGCCGTGATCGGAGTTTCGGCGGGGGCGATCCAAGGCTATTTCGGCGGATGGACCGACCTGCTTCTTCAGCGCTTCATCGAGATCTGGTCGTCGATGCCGGTGCTCTACATCCTGCTGATCATCGCCGCCATCCTGCCGCCCGGCTTCTTCATCCTGCTCGGCATCATGCTGCTCTTCTCCTGGGTCGGCTTCGTCGCCGTCGTGCGGGCCGAATTCCTGAGAGCCCGCAATTTCGAATATGTGAACGCCGCACGCGCGCTCGGCGTCGGCAACGGCACCATCATGTACCGGCACCTGCTTCCGAATGCGATGGTCGCCACCCTCACCTTCCTGCCCTTCATCCTTTCCGGCTCGATCACGACGCTGACCTCGCTCGATTTCCTGGGCTTCGGCATGCCGCCGGGTTCGCCCTCACTCGGCGAAATGATCGCACAGGGCAAATCCAACCTGCAGGCGCCGTGGCTGGGGCTGACGGCCTTCTCGGCCATGTCGGTCATGCTTTCGCTCTTGATCTTCGTCGGCGAAGCGACGCGCGACGCCTTCGATCCACGAAAGACGTTCCGGTGAGCGCGACGATGACAGAGCCCCTCCTTTCCGTGCGCGATCTCTCCGTCGCCTTCCATCAGGGCGGCGAGACATCGGTCGCGGTCGATCATATTTCCTTCGACATCAAGCGCGGCGAGACGGTCGCACTCGTCGGCGAATCGGGCTCGGGCAAGTCGGTGTCGGCAAATTCGATCCTGAAGCTGCTGCCCTACCCGGCCGCAAGCCACCCGAGCGGCGAGATCTTCTTCAACGGCAAGGATCTCCTGAAGGCGAGCGACGCGGAACTGAGGCATGTCCGCGGCAACGACATCACGATGATCTTCCAGGAGCCGATGACGTCGCTGAACCCGCTGCACACGATCGAGCAGCAGATCGGCGAGATCCTCGATCTGCACCAGGGCATCAAGGGCGCCGCCGCGCGGGCGAAGACGCTGGAGCTCCTGAACCAGGTGGGCATCCGCGAAGCGGAAAAGCGCCTCGGCGCTTATCCGCACCAGCTTTCCGGCGGCCAGCGCCAGCGCGTCATGATCGCCATGGCGCTCGCCAACCGGCCGGAACTCCTGATCGCCGACGAGCCGACGACGGCGCTCGACGTGACCGTGCAGGCGCAGATCCTGGAACTTCTGAAGTCGCTCAAGCATGAGCACGGCATGTCCATGCTCTTCATCACCCATGACCTCGTGATCGTCCGCAAGATCGCCGACCGGGTCTGCGTCATGACCAAGGGCAAGATCGTCGAGACCGGCCCGACGGCGGAAATATTCGCCAACCCGCAGCACGCCTATACGCGGCATCTGCTCGCCTCCGAGCCCAAGGGCGAGCCTCCGCCCTCTGACGCCTCGAAGCCGATCGTCATCGAGGCCAGGGACGTGAAGGTCTGGTTCCCGATCAAGGCAGGCTTCATGCGCCGTGTCGTCGATCATGTCAAAGCCGTGGACGGCGTCGACCTGACGCTTCGCGCCGGCCAGACGCTCGGCGTCGTCGGCGAGTCCGGCTCGGGCAAGACGACGCTGGGTCTCGCGCTGACGCGCCTCATCTCGTCCAAGGGGCGCATCGCCTTTGTCGGTAAGGACATCGACGCCTACAGCTTCAGCGAAATGCGGCCGCTCAGAAACCGGATGCAGGTGGTCTTCCAGGATCCCTATGGTTCGCTGAGCCCGCGCATGTCGATCGCCGACATCATCGGCGAAGGACTGAAGATCCACGAAAACGCCCTTTCCGGCGAGGAACGCGACGCGCGCGTCGCGGCCGCCCTTCAGGAGGTCGGGCTCGATCCGGCGACCCGCTGGCGCTATCCGCACGAATTTTCCGGCGGCCAGCGACAGCGCATCGCAATTGCCCGCGCCATGGTGCTGAAGCCGCAATTCGTCATGCTCGACGAGCCGACATCGGCGCTCGACATGAGCGTTCAGGCACAGGTGGTCGACCTGCTGCGCGATCTCCAGCGCAAGCACAATCTCGCCTACCTGTTCATCAGCCACGATCTCAAGGTCGTGCGCGCGCTTGCCAACGAGATGATCGTCATGCGGCTCGGCAAGGTGGTCGAACAGGGACCGGCCGAGCGCATCTTCGAGGCACCGGGCGAAGACTACACCAAGGCTTTGATGGCTGCCGCCTTCAATCTCGAAGCCGTCAATCTTTCCGCCATACGTCAATAGAGTTCTGAGAATGCCCGCCAAGAGTCCCGTCATCGTCGACCTGAAATTCATTCCTGAGGAAGTAGAGGCCGCTCTCGATGGCGCGTTTCCCGATCGCGAAGTGATCAATCGCGCGGATCCGGCGCAAAGGGATCGGGATCTCTCCGGTATCGACTACGCGGTGGTCTGGAAATCGGCGCCCGATCTCTTTTCGCGCGCGCCCGACCTGAAGGTGGTGTTTTCCGGCGGCGCTGGCGTCGACCACGTCCTGACGCTGCCGGGCTTGCCGAACGTCCCGCTCGTGCGCTTCGTCGACCGGACATTGACCACACGCATGAGCGAATGGGTGACGATGCAGTGCCTCCTGCACCTGCGCCAGCATCGCGTCTACGAGGCCCTGGCCCGGAAGCGGGAATGGCGAGACCTCATCCAGCCGGAGGCTGCCGATGTCACCGTCGGCATCATGGGCATGGGCGTGCTTGGCCAGGACGCGGCCCGCAAGCTCGCGGTGATGGGGTTCAAGGTCGTCGGCTGGTCGCGGACGAAGCGGGCGATGGAGGGCATGGACACCTACGGCGCCGCCGACCTCGACGCCTTCCTTGCCCGCACGGACTTTC
The DNA here is from genome assembly GCF_029714365.1 of Sinorhizobium terangae. Classification (NCBI taxonomy): domain Bacteria; kingdom Pseudomonadati; phylum Pseudomonadota; class Alphaproteobacteria; order Hyphomicrobiales; family Rhizobiaceae; genus Sinorhizobium; species Sinorhizobium terangae. The sequence continues at coordinate 3,720,209 of NZ_CP121659.1, read as the reverse complement.
TCGTCGGCCTGCTGCCGCTGACAGCGGAAACCAAAGGCATCTTCAACGCCGACCTGTTCGCAAAACTCAGCCGTAAGGGGCCGCTTGGCGCCCCGGTGTTCATCAATGCCGGACGCGGCGGCAGCCAGGTGGAGGCCGATATCCTGGAATGCCTCGATTCCGGCGTGCTTGCGGCGGCGTCGCTCGACGTCTTCGAGGAGGAGCCCCTCTCACCGGACAGCCGCTTCTGGACCATGCCCAACGTCTATGTGACACCGCATGTCGCCGCCTCCTCCGACGTCAGGGCACTCTTTGCCCATGTCGAAGAGCAGATCGCCCGGTTCGAACGCGGCCTGCCGCTCGAGCATGTCGTCGATAGATTAGCCGGCTACTGATAGGGCGCAGCGAGGGTTTGACGCTGCGGATTGCCCCTCATCCTAGCCATTCCCCGCAAGCGGGGCGAAGGGACTTGTCCCTGCTCGCCACGCCGACAGAGGAAGCCGAGGGAGTGCGGCATCGCCCTTCTCCCCGCCTTCGGGGAGAAGGTGCCGGTAGGCGGATGAGGGGCAACCAAGTTGTCAAAAACACCCGACGGTCCCGCTCTACGGCCGGCGGTAGCCGGTCGGCTGGTCGTAAAGCCAGCCAATGCGGCGGATAGCGTCTTCCAGTCCCTCGCGGGCGACCGTCATGGTATGGCCGTTGGCGTGAACCAGCGTCTTCTCGTCCTCCATGATCGCCACATGGCCCTTCCAGAAGACAAGGTCACCGCGAAGGAGCTCCTCGCGGCTGATAGCGCGGCCAAGCCCACGCGCCTGCATGTCGGAGTCGCGCGGCGCATCACTTCCCACCATCTGCATCGATAGCTGCACGAGGCCGGAGCAATCGATGCCGAAGCCGGACCGGCCGCCCCAGAGATAAGGGGTTTCGAGAAAGCGTGTCGCCACACTCACATAGTCGCCCGCGAGTGCCTCGTTGGCCGGGACGCAATGATCGGCGATGACGGCCAATCCGCCGTCCAAGAGGAAGTATCGCGTCCCGCGGGTTTCGGTTTCGCCGACAACATGCACGCGGCTCCCCATGGAAAGGGCGAAGGCCTGTGGAAAGCGCAGATCGGCGCCGCGATAGACGAATGTACGCGGCACCGCAACGAAGTGGGTCGCCGGCGCATTTGAAGAACTCAGCGCTGCCTCGGGCACATAGCCGACATAGCCGTCGAGATCGGCCTTGACCCATGCCCAGCCGCCCGCAACGTCCAACACACGCGCGGTCTCCCCGTAAAGCAATTCGGTGTCGGTCCCGCACGCGAGATCGGGCCTTCTCCGCAGCGGGGTCACGGAAACGGAGATGGTCGCGGGCGTGCCTTCGACATAGCGCGGCGCTTCGACAACGCCGCGCAGTCGCTCCTCTGCAAGATCCTCACGATAGGCATTGAGGCGGCGGTCAGGCAATTGCGACATGGGCAGACTCACAAGGACAATGTTCGACCCTGATTGATGATCAGATCGCCGAACTTTTCAAGATAAAGTGCACCTTCGACCGTCCGTTTGATGACAACGTTGCGGCGGTCGCGCTCGTCGCGTACCCGGTCGACGAGGCCGAGCGCGCCCATGGTATCGAGCGCGCGGGTGATAACCGGCTTCGTCACACCGAGCGTCGCGGCAAGGCCTCTGACCGTGTGCGGCGGCGGAACGAGATAGACCTGCAAGAGGATCGCCATCTGACGCAGCGTCAGGTCGCGGCTATCGACCCGGACCTGTTCAAGCGTCACCGAATGCCAAAGCCCCAAAGCTTGGGAGGGCGTAAGCTCGACCGGCAAGGGAAACTCCTGCTTAAACCACGTTCCGGGAAAATAGCCGTTCGATCGTTACGCAAGCGTTTCTTTTGTCGCGTGATTGTGGGGGCCCTCATCCGCCTGCCGCAACCTTCTCCCATTTTGATGGAGAGAAGGTTGCGGCAGCGGGACGAGGGGCAGAGACTGATGAGAGGCTACCCTGCGATGCGGCCGATATGATGATAAAGCGCCCGGATCGCCTGTGCCTCGCCGCCGATGGGGGAATGGGGGCGCTCGGCCTGTGCCCAGCCGAAAATGTCGAAGTGCACCCAGCTCTTCGCGCTCGTCACGAAGCGCTTGAGGAAGAGTGCCGCCGTGATCGATCCGGCCATGCCGCCCGCGGGTGCGTTGGTGAGATCGGCGATGCGGGCGGAGACATCCTTGTCGTAGCCCATATGGAGCGGCATCCGCCACATCGGATCATCGACCGCAAGGCTTGCCTCGGCGAGATCATTGGCAAGCGTGGCATCGTCGGTGAAGAACGGCGGCAGATCGGGACCGAGCGCCACGCGGGCAGCGCCCGTCAGCGTCGCCATGTCGATGATGAGGTCGGTCTGCTCCTCGTCGGCATAGGCGAGCGCATCGGCGAGAATCAGCCGGCCCTCGGCGTCGGTATTGTCGATCTGCACCGTCAGGCCCTTTCGGCTCCGGTAGATGTCGCCCGGACGGAAGGCGTTTGACGAAATCGAGTTTTCGACCACGGGAACGATGACGCGCAGATCGACCTTCAGCTTGGCGTCCATGATCATCAGCGCGAGGCCCATGACGTTGGCGGCACCGCCCATGTCCTTCTTCATGAGCAGCATCGAGGAGGCCGGCTTGATGTCGAGCCCCCCGGTGTCGAAGCAGACGCCCTTGCCGACAAGCGTCACGCGCCGGTGACCCTTCTTGCCCCAACGCATCTCGAGAAGCCGCGGCGCCTCGGCGCTGGCCCGGCCGACCGTGTGGACCAGCGGGAAATTCTGCGCCAGGAGCGCCTCGCCCGATATCACCGAGACGTCGGCCTTGTAGTGGCTGGCAAGCGCCCGGAAGGCTGCTTCCAGCGCCTCCGGCCCCATGTCGTTGGTCGGCGTGTTGATGAGGTCGCGCGCCAGAAAGACCCCGGCGAGTTGCCGCTTGATATCGGTCGCATCGGCGTCGGCAGGGATGAGCAGTGTCGGCGCCTCCGCCTTGGCGGACTTGTAGCGCTCGAAGCGATAGGAACCGAGGCCGTAGCCGAGAGCCAGGCGGTTGGCGGTCAACGGCGCCGTTTCGATATGCCACTTGCCGGCAGGCAGCGCGCGGGCGAGCTTGCCCGTCAGGAACGGGGCTTCCGAGGGATTGGCGCCGAGGCCGAACAGCGCGCCGCCGAGATGACCGTCGGACGACGGAATGAGAAGAACGGCACCGGATTCCGCCTTGAACCCCGCCTTTTTCGCCCAGTCGAGCGCAATCGGATCGATGCTCCCCGTTTCGATATGCGCCGGCGTCACCGCGAAGATCGGCAGCGTCTTGCCGGTGCTGGTGTTGAACGGCGACGGCCGCTCGATGAACTGATAGGGAGCCATGGAAGTCCTCGACTGACAGAAACGGATTGCGCGATTAACGCTCCGTTAGGGTTAACAGATTATTGCTGGAGTGAAAGTTGCGCCGCTGATGTTGGGAGTTCCGGTGCGAACGCATGCTGGGGGCACCACTCATGACCGCTGAAGCCACTTCCCTACTCCCTCGTCTCGTTCAGGGTACAGCCGTCGCGCTTGTCGCGCTGTCGCTTGTCGGCTGCGCCGGCCAACAGAAGAAGGAGCTCACCACCGGCTCGATCCCGACGCTCTCGAAACCCGTGCAGTCGATGAACGCAACCGAACTGTCGCAGGCGGCAGAGAGCATAGGACAGGCCTATGAGCGCAATCCCAAGGATCGCGAGGCGGGCCTCAACTACGCCAACCTGTTGCGCATGACCGGCCGCAACGAGCAGGCACTTGCCGTCATGCAGCAGGTGGCGATCAACCATCCTTCGGACCGCGAGGTTCTGGGTGCCTACGGCAAGGCGCAGGCAGCAGCCGGTCAGCTCGAACAGGCATTGGCGACGATCAGCCGGGCGCAAACGCCGGACCGTCCGGATTGGAAGCTGAAATCCGCGGAGGGTGCCGTCCTCGACCAGCTCGGCCGGTCGTCGGAAGCGCGCCTCAGGTACCGCGAGGCCCTCGATCTTCGCCCCAACGAGCCCTCCGTGCTCTCCAATCTCGGCATGTCCTATCTGCTGACAAAGGATCTGAAGACCGCCGAGACCTATCTCAAATCGGCCGCCGATCAGCCCGGCGCCGACAGCAGCGTGCGGCAGAACCTCGCGCTCGCTGTCGGCCTCCAAGGGCGCTTCCAGGAAGCCGAAGCGATCGCCCGGCAGGAATTGACAGCAGAGCAAGCCGAAGCGAACGTCGCCTATCTGAGATCCATGCTGTCACAGCAGGGCGCCTGGAAGCAGCTCGCCAAGGCGGACGACGGGAATACCAATTAGCGCGGTCTTTTCACGCCTCGCGGCCACTTCCCACCGTCATCCTTGGGCTTGACCCGCGGATCCATGCGCAAGCCTCCCAAGGCGTTACGGCGATGTCATGAAACCGACGCGCCCTAAAACTTGTCCGCAACCTGTATCCCCGCCGGGCCCAAAATGACGGCGACGAGGACCGGCAGGAAGAAGAGGATCATCGGGACGGTGAGCTTCGGCGGCAGTGCCGCTGCCTTCTTTTCCGCCGCATTCATGCGCTGGTCACGGCTTTCCTGCGCCAGCACGCGCAGGGCCTGCGCCACGGGGGTGCCGTAACGATCGGCCTGGATCAGCGCCTGGGTCACCGACTTTACATCCTCGATGCCGGTGCGCAGGCCGAGATTTTCGAGTGCGACGCGCCGATCCGGCAGGAACGAAAGCTCGGCGGTCGTCAGCACCAGCTCTTCGGCGAGCGGCGGCGATTGCGCCGCGATCTCGTCGGCAACGCGACGCATGGCCAGTTCCATGGAGACGCCCGATTCGACGCAGATCAGCAGAAGGTCCAGCGCGTCGGGCCAGGCACGGCGGATCGAGTGCTGGCGCTTGGAGACGGCATTGGCGATGAAGATATTCGGCGCGTAGAAACCGAGATAGGCGAAGCCCACGGCGAAGAGCAGCCTGAGCATCAATGGTTTGTCGGCAAAATTCCCCAGCACGAAGATGTAGACGACGGCAATGATCAGAAACAGGAAAGGCAGGCAGAAGCGGGCAAAGAGAAAGGTATTGAGCGCGTTCTGTGATCGATAGCCTGCCGTCTTCAGGCGGTTGACCGTGTTGTCATCCACCAGCGCCTGCTTCAGGTTCAGCCGCTCGACGATCTGCCGCACCGAGGTGTTGTTCTGCGCCCTGAGGCTCGCCTTGCCGCTGGCAGCCTCGGCGTTCAGGCGTACGCGCTCGCGGGCGCGAATCTGTTCGCGTTCGGTCGCCACCGCTTTCATCCGCTTCGTCAGATCGCCTTGCTCGAAGAAGGGAACCACAAGCGAATAAAACGTCGCCAGCACCGCCATCGAGACCAGGACGGCAATGACGATGTTCGGATCTGTCAGCGTTTTTACCCAGGCATCCACCGAAGCATCCTCAAATGTCGAAATTGATCATGTTGCGCATCACGAAGATGCCTATGCTCATCCAGACGGCGGATACCCCCATGATGAGGTGGCCGCGCGGGTCGGTGAAGAGGACCAACATGTATTCGGGCGACGTAAGATAGACGAGCGTCGCAACGATGACAGGCAGCGCGCCGATGATGCAGGCGGATGCCTTGGCCTCCATGGACAAGGCATTCACCTTCGCCTTCATCTTCTTGCGCTCGCGCAGGACCTTGGAGAGATTGCCGAGCGCTTCCGAAAGGTTGCCGCCCGCCTGTGCCTGAATGGCGATCACGATCGCAAAGAAATTCACCTCCGGGAGGGGAATGCTCTGGATCATGCGACCGCAGGCTTCCGGCACAGTGAGGCCCACCTGCTGGGAATCCACGACCCGACGGAATTCCGTCTTGACCGGCTCCTGTCCGTCGCTGGCAATCAGCCTCAGCGCGTCGTTCAGCGGCAGACCGGACTTGATCGAGCGCACCATGACATCGAGTGCATTCGGGAACTCGTCCAGGAACTTCTTGCAGCGCCGCTTGATCATGAAGCCGACGATCCAGCGCGGCAAGCCGGCAGCGGCGATCAGCGCGACGCCGACGGCAATCAGCAATTTGCCGCTGGCGACGAATGTCAACAGAAAGGCAAACAGGCCAAAAATGGCACTGAACACATAAAACTGCGGCACCGACATCGAGAGGTTGGCCTGCGCCAAGCGCATCTTCATCGACGGAGCGGCCTTCGCCGACTTTTCCTGCTGCTTCTTTTCGAGCTCCTTCAGCGAATCCTGGACGGATTTGCGCCGTTTCGACATCTCGGTGACGCGATCGCGTGCCGCCTTGATCTTGGTCCGGTCCGTCTCTGCAGCGCTGACCCGGCGGAAGCGGCCTTCGGCCTTCTTCTCGCTCTCGATGCGCGAGAAGAGCACACCGTAGGCGAGTCCAGCCGCCGCGACCGCGACGAGGCCAGCCAATGCCAGAACGGTGATGTCTATGCCGAACATCGTCGAACCTGTTCCTTTGCTCTAGCGGGGCGATGCGAAGTCCTTCTTCGCCTGTCCCGCTCTAGATCATTTCATTGTTTCCTTAAAACAGTGAAATGATCTAACTCTTTGAAATTAAGCGATTCCAGACGGAAAACCGCTACACGCTTTTCCTGGAATTGCTCTAGTTCTTTTCCATCGCGTCGAGCGTCGCGGCGAGCCGCTTGTCCTCGTTGAAATAGCGCGCGCGGTCCCAGAAATGCGGCCGGCCGATGCCGGTTGAAACGTGCCGGCCGATGATCCGGCCGTTGGCGTCCTCGCCGTCCATCTCGTAGCGCATCAGGTCCTGCGTGATGATCACGTCGCCTTCCATGCCGACCACTTCGGTGATGTGCGTGATCCGGCGGGATCCGTCGCGCAGGCGCGAAGCCTGGATGATAACGTCGATCGAGCCCGCGATGATTTCCCGAACCGTCTTGGCCGGCAGCGTATAGCCGCCCATGGCAATCATCGATTCCATGCGGCTCAGGCACTCGCGCGGCGTGTTGGCGTGGATCGTGCCCATCGAACCGTCGTGACCGGTGTTCATCGCCTGAAGCAAGTCGAAGACCTCTGGTCCGCGCACTTCGCCGACGATAATGCGCTCGGGGCGCATGCGCAGGCAGTTCTTGATCAGGTCGCGCATGGTGATCTCGCCCTCGCCCTCGATGTTCGGCGGGCGGGTTTCGAGGCGCACCACATGCGGTTGCTGCAGCTGCAGTTCAGCCGAATCCTCGCAGGTGATGACCCGCTCGTCGCTGTCGATGTAGCGCGTGAGACAATTGAGCAGCGTCGTCTTGCCCGAACCGGTACCGCCGGAAATGACGATGTTGCAGCGGACGCGGCCGATAATCTGCAGGAGGACAGCGCCCTCCGGCGTGATCGATCCGAAGCGCACCAATTGTTCGAGCGTCAGCTTGTCTTTCTTGAACTTGCGGATCGTCAGCGCCGTGCCATCGATCGCCAAAGGTGGGGCGATAACGTTGACGCGCGATCCGTCGGGCAGGCGCGCGTCGCAGATCGGGCTCGATTCGTCGACGCGGCGGCCCACCTGGCTCACGATGCGCTGGCAGATCGATAGCAATTGCGCGTTGTCGCGAAAGCGGATTTCCGATTCCTGCACCTTGCCGCCGACTTCGATGAAGGTCTGGCCAGCGCCATTGACCATAATGTCGGCGATATCGTCGCGCGCAAGCAGCGGCTCCAGCGGCCCATATCCGAGTACGTCGTTGCAGATGTCGTCGAGCAGTTCCTCCTGCTCGGCGATCGACATCGCGAAATTCTTGATGGTGATGATATCGTTGACGATATCGCGAATTTCTTCGCGCGCGCTCTCGGTGTCGAGCTTTGAGAGCTGCGAGAGGTCGATCGTGTCGATCAGCGCAGAAAAGACCTGCGATTTGGTGTCGTAATAGTCTTCGTCCCTGGTCGCGCGCCGGCGCGCCGGCGGAGCCGCCGGTTGCGGACGGACCGGGGCGACAACGGCTTCGGCGATAACCGGCGCCACCGGTCGCTCCACAGCAATCGGCTGTGCGGCCGGCATGGGCGGCGGAACCACGGGGCTCGTTACACCAGCCTTGCCAAAACCTTCATTTCCGCGTTTGCCAAACATCACTTCAATCCGGTTGCTTCATTGCCTACCGCCCGCGGAGCCGGGCCAGCACCTTGCCGAGTCCCCCCTTGCGTGCCTTCTTGATCGTCGCGCGCCCGGTCAGGAGATGCGCCATCTGCGAGAAGGTCTCTGCGACCGGAGATTTCTTGTCGATTTCCGCGATCATGCGTCCGCTGTTGGAGGCGTTGCCGAAAAGAACCGCATCGAAGGGGATGATGGCGGCGGCTTCTAGCTCGAGCGACTCGCAGAACTCGTTCGGTGCGATTTCCGGCCGCTTCGGCATGCCCACCTGGTTGAGGATGAGGTGTGGCGCCTTGTCGTTCGGACGGATTTTCTTCAGCGCGTCGAAGAGGTTCTTGGTGTTTCTGAGGCTGGCGAGGTCCGGAACGGCCGTGACGACCACTTCGTCGGCCTCGGCCAGAACCGAGCGTGTCCAATCGGACCAGATATGCGGCACGTCAAGGACCGAGACAGGCGCGCTGCGCTGCAGAATTTCGAGGATCGGATGGAAGGCGCCTGCCTCGAAATCGTAAGCGCGATCGAGCATTGAAGGCGCGGCAAGCAGGGACAAATGCTCGGAACATTTCGTCAGAAGGCGGTCGAGGAAGACCTCGTCCAGTCTGTCCGGTGCAAACACCGCTTCCGAAATGCCCTGCGGCGGATCCTGGTCGAAATCGATGTTCGCCGTGCCATATGGCAGGTCGAGATCGGCGAGGATGGTCTCCGTCGAAAACAGATTGGAAATGCCCCAGGCGCAATTGTGGGCGATGATCGACGAGCCGCAGCCGCCCTTCGCGCCGATGAAGGCAAGGCTGCGACCCAGAGGCTCGGCCTCGGGGTCGACGAAGATCGCCGAAACCGCCGTCAGGACATCCGCCATCGACACCGGGGCAACCATGTATTCTGAAATGCCGTGGCGGATCAGATCACGATAGAGCGCGATGTCGTTGTGGCGGCCGATAATGATCACCTTGGTGCTCGGATCGCAAACTTCCGCCAAGGGCGCGAGCTCGGCAAGCAACGAGCGCGGTTCGGTGCCGGCTTCCAGGATGATCAGGTTCGGGGTCGATACGCTGGCGAACATGTTTGCGGCGGCGGCGATGCTGCCGCCGGTGATCCGAAGGCTGACCTTCGCCATGCGGCGATCCTGGCCGCAACGCTCCATGAGCCGCTGCACCGTCTCGCTCTCGCAGAACGCATGAATCGAAATGCGCGGCAGCGGCCTCAACTGGTCGAGGTCGCCCGGGCGCGCCGCGTCGGCGGAAAAGTCCGCCGCTCCGCCGCTGTCGATGCTGTATTCAATGGCGCTCATCGCTTTTCCCCGGGCCCCGTCAATTGAAGATGATTGTCGTGCCGCCGTTGTCGGTGTCCGTGCCACGCCAGGAGTTGATTACTTCGCCACGCTGCTCGGCATCGATCGGCGACATCTGGCGCGGGCCAATGAGATCCGTCGGATTGGATATCTGGGCGGCGAGATTGGACTGCGTGGCGCAACCGAAGTTGTAGTAGTTGCGGTTTTGGAGCGTGTTGAGCGTCAGATCCTCCGGCCACTCGCCGCAGGGTGCGGTCTGCGCGGCGATCGCGACATAGCTCAGGCGAATGGGCGCCGCATCGCCGGTTGCACCAGCTTCATATCCGGTTTCGATCACTCTTTTCGCCGGTATCCCGACCGCTGCCAACTGACGGCGGATATCCCTGCGGACGACTTGGGCGGCATGGCTATTGGCCGATCCGCGCGGCAGCACGATCTGGATGACGCCGGTCGACACATTGCGGTATTCCGCGGCAAACCCGCGGACGACGTCGCGCGTACCCTGGGAGAGCCGCGTATCGCCGGATGCGACGGGAATGTCGATGGTCTGCTCGGCCTCGGCGATGACGATCGGGTGCCGTGTGCGATAATCGTCGGGGAGCGCGCCGGTCGCGAGCTTGTCCTTGGTGCCGCAGCCCGCAAGCAGCCCGGCGGCAATGGCGAGCGCGAGCATGGGAAGACGGCTTCGGTCGAGGAACATCCGGGTCTGCCTTTCGGGACTGTTCTGCGTTGCGTTTCGCTTGTTCATGACCCGACCTATTTGTAGATGAAGCCGACATTGCCGTGATAGCGACCGACAGGCGCCGGCGCCTCCGGACGTCCGTAGATCCGGTTGACGCGGCCGAGGAAGAAGCTGTCGAGATCGTTGGCCGGATTGAAATTATCGTCGGGACGCGAAATCGCGCTGCGGGCGACCGGACGCACCAGATAGGGCGTCGCGATGATGACGAGCTCCGTCTCGTTGCGCTGGAAATCCTTGCTGCGGAACAGCGTGCCGAGGATCGGGATTTTAGCAGCGCCCGGCAGGCCCGACATCGCCTGGCGAATATTGTCCTGGACCAGACCGGCGATGACGATGGAGCCGCCGGAGGGCAGTTCGACGCTCGTCGAAGCCTCGCGCCGGCGGATGCCAAGGAAAGTATTGCCGGGTATGGCGTTTGCGCCGTTGCCCGTCACGACCGAGCCCTCATAGGTCGGCTCGGACACATCCGTCTCGATCGCCAGGCTTATGCGACCGGGACCGAGAACGACGGGTTTGAAGTTCAATCGAATTCCATATTCGACATCGTTCACCTCGCGCGTAACCGTCGGTTCGCCCGTTGCGTCATCCTTCTTTACTTCCTGCACACCCGACAGGCGGAATTCTCCGCCGACATAGAACTTGGCCTCCTGCCCGGAAATAGCGGTCAGACTGGGCTCGGCAAGCGTCCGCATGACGCCTGCCTGTTCCATGGCGTTGATGTAGCTCGAAATGGTCGTTGGACCGATCGATCCCTTGATGAGGGCATTGGCCCCCACACTGATAGCGTCACCAAGGTTGGCAGGATTGCGGAAACCGATACCGCTCTCGCCGTCCCCGACGCTGCCGTTGAAGCCGAGTTGCTTCAGCACCTGCCTGCTGACTTCGGCGACGGTCACCTTCAACGTCACCTGGTCGTCACCCTCGATCGTCAGCAAATTGACGATCTGGGAGGTTTGCCGGTCTTCGGCGAAGATATCCGCGTCGCCGTTGTTTCCCTGTGCGGTGATGTTGCGCGTCGTCGCCTCACCGCCTTTGAGGAAGGCCTGCGCTAAATCGACTGCCTTGGTGGAGTCGAGCGGCGTGCGGACGGTGCCGGTGAGGACGACGTTGTCCGAAACGATTTCGACGTTGATGTCCGCATCCGGAATGAAGCGGCGGAGATTCGCTTCGAGGCCGGCGACATCACGCTCGACCGCAATCTCAAGACTGACGATTTCCTCGCCGTTCGGCCCGAAGACGAAAATATTCGTCTGACCGACGGCCTTGCCGAACAAATAGATGCGCCGGGAGGTGCGGGTGACCGCATCGGCGAGCGACGGATCGGCGACCAGGATGTCGTGGGCATCCGTTGGGAGATCGACGACGACGGCCTTGTTGAGGCCGAGGCTGATTGTTTTTTTGACGCCCGGACCGCTGTTTGCGATTCTTACGACCGACGATGCGGCCGCCTCGGCCGCAGGCACGACCGGCAGTGCCATGCCCGAGAACGTCAGGCAGAACGACAGACCCGCTGCGATCGACGTCCGAAATATGTTTCCGTTCCGCTTCACCTTGCGCCCCGCTCGATCTTCATTTCTCGTTCTGGCCAGTGGCACCGTCGCTTTTGACGATGGAGCCCGATTTGATGAGCTGAATGCTCGGCTGGCCGTCACCGCTCAAAAGATAGTCTGCAGCGTTGGTATCGGCCTCCTGCGCATCGGCGACGCTGCGAAGCGCCAGCGAAATGCGCTCGGCCATCTGCTGTGCAACCGTCATGACCTTGGATTGATCGGGCGTCAGTTCCAGCGTCGCGGTGGTACCGACCACCGATTTCGAGCCGTCGTCCTTCTCTTCGACCTGCTGATCGATCGCCAGTACCCGGACGTTGCTCAGCACCGTCTCGGTCAGATAGACGCCGTCGTTCTCGGACTTGCGCACCATGATGACGTCGACGCGGTCGTTCGGCAGGATGAAGCCGCCCGCGCCCGTGGCAACGGTGATTTCTGTCGCAACCGCCCGCTTTCCCGCAGGCAACAGCGACGACATGATGCGGCTCGAGGAATCGGCGATTTTTTCCTGGCGAACCGGCTCGCCGGTAAAGATCGGCAGACGCACGACGGCGCCTGAAAGGTCTTCGATTGCACCCGGACGGTTTTCCTCGGTAATCAGTCCTTCGACGATGCCGTCTTTCGGCCAGGCCATCCAATGGATCGCGTCGGCTCCAAGTCGCGAGCCGACCGGCAGGCTCTTGCTGGCGACCAGCACATTGACTGTCGGCGCCTGCTCGATGACCGGCTCGGCTGTTTGCGGCGCGGGACCACGGGTCAGCTTCATCGCGAGCAGCCCGGCCATGGCAGCCGAGGTCACGGCTACCGCCAGAATGATGATGCGCACCGGTTTCATGATCGTCCCCAAGCCCCAAGAATGCCCCTGGGCCAGATTGATCAGGAATTGGTGTAATTATGGTTAACGAGCCCGATACGGACGTGGTTAACGAATGCTTGCGTGGATCGGCCTCACCAGCTGCGGGCGAGCATTTATGAAAGCTGCGCGAATGCAGCCTGCATCAGTGGCGATGAGGGATAGGCCGCAAAGCCACCAAGCGCGATGGCAACGCCGTACGGGATCTTCTTGGCAGTCAGAAGCAGGGCCGGTACCGGGATGCCGCTGGCGAGGATCGTGTTCTCCTGCTTGCGCAGGAACAGAACGGCGAGCGTCAGGATGCCGCCAAAAATGGATACGTAAACAAGGAACGCGACGAGCGAGACGTTGAGGCCGAACCAAATGGCGCTTGCGGTCAGGAGCTTGGCGTCACCTCCGCCCATGACGTTAAGCGCGAACAGGCAGAAGCAGACAGCAAAAACAGCGATAGCCGCCAAGACGTGAAGGCCGATCTGTCCAATGTCGAGCCCGGCGAAGGGTGCGACGACAATGAACGCGCCTAGCAGGATGACCGACACCCGGTTCGGAATTGTCATCGTGAGAAGATCGGTGAAAGCCGCAAGGGTAAGGCAGAGCGGAAAAATGACCAAAATACAGGCAATTATCATGACGTCATCTACCGGTGTTATGTCATTCACCATCGGCGGCGCGGCTACGATAGCGCGTCCTTCCTAAAGAGGAGAGCCGCTTCAGCGGAAGCGGCTCTCCTCATTTGGAACTGATTGCCACGTTTTAGAACGCGCTTTCAGCCGTGGTCATCTTGTTACCAAGATCGACAAAGAGTGTGTTCAGCGTTCCGCCAAGCGACGTCGCGCCGGTGATCAGGGCAACCGAGATCAGAGCTGCGATCAAGCCGTATTCGATGGCAGTCGCACCGGTTTCGTCCTTCAGCAGGCGAGCGAAAATCGTCTTCATAGTGATTTTCTCCTGGTTCACTTGTTGTTCAGCACTTCCACCAACTGTCTGCCGTTGACGTGGCGTCATTCGAGACGAGGTGTCTCTCGGCATTCGCAGCGGCTGCGACTTAGAACTTGCCTTCAGCCGTGGTCATCTTGTTGCCGAGATCGACAAAAAGCGTGTTCAGCGTGCCGCCAAGCGACGTTGCGCCGGTGATCAGGGCGACAGAGATCAGGGCTGCGATCAGGCCGTATTCGATTGCCGTCGCACCGGACTCGTCCTTCATAAGGCGAGCGAAAATGGTCTTCATGGTGATTCTCCTACTTCACGTGTTTGTTGTTCAGCACTTCCGCCAACTGTTGCCGTTGATCGGATGAAAGGACGCTACAAGGGGCGAATTGCCATCGGCTTAAGGAAACCAGTTACCGTGAAGTTAAGCGGCCATCCCGCTTTCTTGGGTAAATGTGCAAGAAAGGGATGCCTTAAATTGCCGCGCATCCGGGTAACGGTTCATTCACCAAAAGAGGCGAAGATGCGCCGGACATCTCAGCAGGAAGCACCATGGACACGTTCCTCCCGCACAAGTGGATCGCCAGGCTCACATTCGGCGCAGCGCTCGTCGGCATGTTCGCGCCGTTCGCCACGCATGCGCAGGAACAGATGATGCGCGTGTATATGGATCACGCGCGCGTACTGAAGCTCGACCGGCCGGTCAGCAAGGTGATCATTGGTAATTCGGAAGTCGCCGATGCGACGGTCGCGGATTCGAAGACGATTGTGCTGACGGGGCGTAACTTCGGCACGACCAATCTCGTAATCCTTGACCAGGACGGAAACGCCATCGTCGATGAACGCATTCTGGTGTCGATCGACGAAGGCAATACAGTGCGTGTCTACAAGCAGACTTCGCGCACGGTCCTTTCCTGCACGCCCAACTGCGAGCGCCACGCCGAGCGCCAGGCATCGGCTGCAGGCGCCAACTGACACACCTGAAAAGAATTCAAGATCGCTAAAATTCTTCCGGTCATCGCAAACGAAAATTCAACGATCCGCATTTATTTTTGACGGATCGGACGTGCATGACGGAACGGCGCAATGGCGACTGAGCGAAAGACATCATCTCTGCGGAACTGTGCGCTCCGCGGCCTGCTTCGGCGCTTTTTCGGCGATCGAAAGGGCGCGACGGCGATAGAGTTCGCGCTCCTGGCTCTTCCCTTCTTTGTGATTGTCTTCGCATCGATCGAAACCTTCGTCGCCTTTGCGGGCGAGCAACTGCTCGCCAACGCGACGGACACGCTGGCACGGAAAATCCGCACCGGGGAGATTACCTTCGAGGACAGCAGCAAGCCCGGCTTCAAGACGAAAGAGCAGTTCCGCCAGGCCTTTTGCGACGAGATCGCGATCCTGATGCCCTGCTCGGCGACCGAAGTAAACGAGCCCAACAAGCTCTATCTCGATGTTCGAAATATCACGGATCTCACGCAGTTTCCGACCGCGGTTCCAAGGATTGGTTCCTCCTCGTCCTCCGATCTGGACACGAGCGGCTTTCAGTTCACGCCGGGAGGGGCCGGAGCGTTCACGATGGTGCGCGCCTACTATCGTTGGGAAGTGATAACCGACCTTGTCCGGCCCTATGTCACGAATCTCCGCCCTGCAGGCAGCAGCATGCCCCGGGATTTCCTAATGGTCGCAACTGCGACCTTCCGCAACGAAAATTACTGAGGTCGCCATGAGACGCTCGCCTGCATTTTCGTTTGCGCGGGGCATCTCGGGGTCGCTGACGGCGCTTGCTCGGGACCGGCGCGGCGTCGGTGCGGTGGAGTTTGCCATCATCGCGCCATTGTTACTCATGCTCTACATCGGCGCCTTCGAGATTTCTCTTGGTTTCACTGTGGCCCGCAAGGTCGCGCGCGCATCGAGCGCCGTTGCCGACATCGTCTCCCGGCAGACCGACGTCAACAAAGCGCTGCTGGACAACATGAAGTATGTTGCCCTGAGCATCACGGCGCCGTACGACAGCACGGGCTATTCGCTGAAGATCACCGGCATACAGGTCACCGGCACCACCAGCGGGAAGGTCGTCTGGTCGCGGGACCAGAACGGCGCAACGCCCTATACCGTCGGCTCGACCGCCACCGTCCCGGCCGAACTCGACGCCGTGAACGCCTTCGTCGTACGCACG
Organism: Sinorhizobium terangae; assembly: GCF_029714365.1. Taxonomy (NCBI): domain Bacteria; kingdom Pseudomonadati; phylum Pseudomonadota; class Alphaproteobacteria; order Hyphomicrobiales; family Rhizobiaceae; genus Sinorhizobium; species Sinorhizobium terangae. Next base: position 3,704,603 of record NZ_CP121659.1, on the reverse strand, counting down.
GAGCTTGTCGTGCCACACGACCTCCTGCTCTTTGCCCCGGGGCTCGAAGACAGCACGTTGAAGACGATCGATCTCTCCAAGACGTCATATTATCGCCAGCGCTTTGGCGACACGATCAAATGCACGGACTGCTGACGACCGCTTCACGGCGTCAATTGCAATGCGCGCTTCCCCGCGCTATTCCTCCCGGATTGCGCGGACCGCTCCCCGCGCGGCAAGCAACACCGGATCGCGGCTCTTCCTGACGCGCTCCGGATAACCGGGTGTCTCATGGCGCGTGCATTCCTTTTCGTACTCGATTCCTTCGGCATCGGCGGCGCGCCGGATGCCGACGCCTTTGGCGACCTTGGGGCCGATACGCTCGGGCATATCGCCGAGTTCTGCGCGGCCGGCGCCGGTGATCGCGCGGGGCTGCGCGAAGGGCCGCTGCAATTGCCGAACATGTCCGCGCTCGGGCTGATGCACGCGGCGAAGCTTGCAACCGGGCGCCTGCCCGCCGGCATGCCGCTGCCGGAGCGGGTCTATGGCGTCTATGGCGCCGCCAGCGAAACCTCGCGCGGCAAGGACACGCCATCGGGCCATTGGGAAATTGCCGGCACGCCGGTGATGTTCGACTGGGGCTATTTCCCTGCGGAGGGAGACGCCTTTCCCGACGAGCTCGTCAAGGCGATCTGCCGCGAGGGCGATATTCCCGGCATCCTCGGCAACTGCCATGCCTCCGGCACCGAAATCATCGCCCGGTTCGGCGAGGAGCATAGGCAGAGCGGAAAACCGATCTGTTACACCTCGTCCGATTCCGTCTTCCAGATCGCCGCGCACGAGCAGAGCTTCGGGCTCGATCGGTTGCTTGAACTTTGTCAGGTGGTCCGCCGGCTCGTGGACGATTACAATATCGGCCGCGTCATCGCCCGCCCGTTCGTCGGCGATAATGCGCAGAACTTCACGCGCACCGGCAACCGCCGCGATTACTCGGTGCTGCCACCGGAGCCGACGGTTCTCGACCGCCTGAAGGAGGCCGGACGCAAGGTACATGCCGTCGGCAAGATCGGCGATATCTTCGCCCATCAGGGCGTGACGAAGCTCACCAAAGCCAATGGCAACATGGCGCTCTTCGATGCCAGCCTCGCGGCGATCGACGAGGCCGAGGACGGCGATCTCGTTTTCACCAACTTCGTTGATTTCGACATGCTCTATGGTCATCGCCGTGATGTGCCGGGATACGCCGCCGCACTCGAAGCTTTCGACCAGCGCCTACCCGACCTCGACCGGCGCCTCAAGCCGGGCGATATCGTCATCCTGACCGCCGATCATGGTTGCGATCCGACATGGCGGGGAACCGACCACACGCGCGAGCGTGTGCCGGTGCTGATGTTTGGTCCCTCGTTGCGCAGCCGCTCCTTCGGCGTCGCAACCACATTCGCGCATATCGGCGAGACGGTTGCCAGGCACCTTGGCATCGCGCCGGGCCCGCATGGGAGAAGCCTCATTTGACCCTTCATCTGAAGAAAGCCGAACTGCATTGCCACATCGAGGGCGCGACGCCGCCGGAGCTCGCGCTGAGGCAGGCAAGGAAATACGGGGTCGATACCAGCGCGATCATCCGCGACAAGGCCTATGTTTGGGACGATTTCACCAGTTTCCTGAAGTGCTACGACAGCGTCGCGTCGCTGTTTCGAACTGAAGGCGACTACGCGCTTCTGGCTGAGGCCTATCTGACCGAGCTCGCCGAAGCGGGCACGATCTACAGCGAGATCATCGTTTCTCCGGACCATGGCAATACGGTCGGCCTCGGCGCGGACGCGTACATCGAAGGCCTTGCTGCCGGCATGGATGCGGCCAAGGCGAAGACCGGCATCGAATCACGCATGCTGATCACCGGTATCCGCCACCTCGGACCGGAGGCCGTGATCAGGACCGCTGAATATGCAGCCAGGTTGCGGCATCCCCTCGTTACCGGCTTCAATCTGGCAGGCGAGGAACGGATGCACAGCGTCGCCGAATTTTCCCGCGCCTTCGATATCGTCCGCGACGCGGACCTCGGGCTGACGATCCACGCCGGCGAACTTTCCGGCGCTTTCAGCGTGCGCGATGCATTGGATCACGTGCGGCCAACGCGGATCAGCCACGGCGTGCGGGCGATCGAGGACGAAGACCTTGTGAAACGGCTGGCGGACGAAGGCGTCGTTCTTGAAGTCTGCCCCGGCTCCAACGTTTCGCTACAGGTCTTCCCGGACTTCGCATCGCATCCTCTCAAGGCGTTGTACACAGCCGGTGTGCGCGTCACGCTCAACTCCGACGATCCGCCCTTCTTCCACACGTCGCTGGCGCAGGAATACGACATCGTGTCGACGGTCATGGGTTTCGAGGACAGCGAGATAAACGGGATGACGAGAACGGCGATCGAGGCCGCCTTCGTCGACGAGGCGACAAGGCAGAGATTGTTCGCCGCCCTCTAGACGGTCCCGGTCGGCGAAGGCTGGAAAGAGCGATACAATCACTTGCAGCTTCCGCTCTTTCCGTGGAAAAGAGGCCCATGTCCAAGTTATTAGGGGAAGAGCCATGGACGGCGTGACAGTCATCGATCATCCGCTTGTGCAGCACAAGCTGACCATCATGCGCAAGAAGGAAACGTCGACGGCAGGCTTTCGCAGGCTGCTTAGGGAAATATCGACGCTGCTCTGCTACGAGGTGACGCGCGACCTCGAACTCACCATGGAACGCATCGAAACGCCGATGATGGAGACCGACGCGCCCATTCTCGAGGGCAAGAAGCTTGTCTTCGCGTCGATCCTGCGCGCCGGCAACGGCCTGCTCGAAGGCATGCTCGAACTCGTGCCTTCAGCGCGCGTCTCGCATATCGGCGTCTATCGCGATCACGAGACGCTGCAGCCGGTCGAATATTATTTCAAGGCGCCGGAAAGCCTGTCGGAGCGCCTCGTCATCGTCGTCGACCCTATGCTCGCCACCGGCAACTCCTCGATCGCGGCGATCGACAAGCTCAAGGAACGCGGTGCGAAGAACATCCGTTTCCTCTGCCTGCTCGCGGCGCCGGAAGGCATCCAGAACTTTCAGTCTACCCATCCGGATGTGCCGATCTTCACGGCCGCGATCGACAGTCACCTTAATGAAAAGGGCTACATTATGCCCGGCCTGGGCGATGCGGGCGACCGCATGTACGGAACCAAATAGTTTTCCTTTCTTAACCACATCATAAGACTTGCGTGCAGCCGCCGGATTCCCGGCGGCTTTTTTGCATCCCGTTAGCGATCTTCTGTTCAGATGGAGAAGCGCGTGTGGTCGCCTGCGACACCGACTACAGAATCGATGCCGGAGAGCTGAGCAATGTTTACACGTCTACTCGTCTTTGCCGGCGGCCTTGCTCTTGTCGCATTGGTCGTTCCCGACCTCGCGTCAAGCTATCTCGAACGACAGAACGCAGCGACGGCTGAAGACGCTCAGCGCACCGCGCCCGCTACCGCCGCCAAATATGCGAGCGGCAAGAGCATCGTCCTTGAAGCCGATCCAACCGGTCATTTCTTCGGCACGTTCCGCATCAATGGACGAGCGGAACGGGGTCTCGTCGACACCGGCGCAAGCACCATTGCCATCAACGCTTCGGCTGCCCGTCGATTCGGCATTTCCGTCGGCAGCCTCGCCTTCAGTGCGCGGGCGCAGACGGCCAACGGCATCGTCGAGGCAGCCTATGTCAGTCTGGATCGCGTCGAGATCGGCGGCATCACGCTCAAGGACGTCGATGCCATGGTCCTTCCCGACAAGGCGCTTTCCGGCATGCTCGTCGGCATGAGCTTCCTGAGCCGGCTATCGTCCTATCGTGTCGAGAACGGAGCGCTGTATCTCGTCAGGTGATGCGGGCGACAATGATCGGGCGCGGATCCGGCCTTCGGTCGGCGATCGTGTAGAGCGCCGCGACCCTTTTCGCTATGTCCTCGGCCGTGTTGCGATCGGCCGCATGGACGAATGCGATCGGCTCGCCCTTGCTCACTTTCGTCCCGAGCGGCTGCAGGCCCGAGAGGCCGACGCTGTGATCGATCCGGTCGTCTGGACGGGTTCGCCCGCCGCCGAGCGCAATCACCGCCATGCCGAGCTCGCGCGTCTCGCAGCTCGCAAGATAGCCGTCCCGGCTCGCCTCCACGGCCACCGCCACCGGCGCCCTTCTCAGATAGGCCTGCGGCCGGTCGACAAAGTCGGCCGGTCCTCCGAGCAGATGGACCATGCCGCCGAAACGCTCCATCGCGGCACCGCTTTCAAGCGCGTGACGCGCCATCGCTTCTCCCTGATCTGGATCGGGCGCCAGACCAGCGGCGACGAGCATCTCCGCGGCAAACGCCATGACGACTGTGTCAAGACGCGTGCCTTTTTTCTCGCCGCGCAGATAAGCAAGGCAGTTGTCGATTTCGAGCGCATTTCCCGCCGCGTCCGCGAGCGGCTCGTTCATGTCGGTGACCAGGGCCGACGTGCGAACGCCAGCACCGTTCGCGACATCGACGAGCGAGCGCGCGAGGATCTCGGTCTCGTCGGCATCGGTCAGGAACGAGCCGTTGCCGAGCTTAACGTCGAGCACAAGCGATTGGAGCCCTGCGGCAAGCTTCTTCGACAGAATGGAAGCGGTGATCAGCGGCACCGAATCGACCGTCGCGGTCACGTCGCGAACTGCGTAAAGGCGCTTGTCCGCGGGCGCGAGATTCGCGGTCTGACCGATGATGGCGCAACCGACTTCGTCGACCACTTTTCGAAAAAGCGCCGGGTCAGGCTGAATGTTGTAACCCGGAATCGATTCAAGCTTGTCGAGCGTGCCACCGGTATGACCGAGGCCCCGACCGGATATCATCGGCACCGCGGCACCGCAGCCGGCGACGATGGGTGCCAGCATCAGCGAAACATTGTCGCCGACGCCGCCGGTCGAATGCTTGTCGACGATCGGGCGACCGAGAGCACTCCAGTCAAGCGTGTCGCCGGAATCGCGCATCGCCAGCGTCAGCGCCACGCATTCGTCGCGGCTCATGCCGGAGAACCACACCGCCATCGCGAAGGCGGCAACCTGGCCTTCCGAGATGGAACCGTCGGCAATGCCCTTGACGAAGCCGGCGATCTCGGCCGCTTCGAGCTGGCCACCGTTTCTCTTCTGTCGGATGACTTCCTGTGGGAGCATGGTCAGGCCGCCGTTCAGGCTTCGCTCGCAATCATCTCTTTCAGGATCGCGGCCAGCCGCTTGCCGCCGACCGGCGCCATATCCTTCGTCTCGTGGTGGCTGAGTTCCGCGCCGGTCATGCCCGCGCCGAAATTGGTGATCACCGAGGCAGCAGCAACCCGCAATCCGAAGAACCGCGCCAGGATGACTTCGGGAACGGTGGACATGCCGACGGCGTCCGCCCCGAGAATGCGCGCCATCCTGATTTCGGCCGGCGTCTCGAAACTCGGGCCTGAGAACCACATGTACACGCCGCTCTGGAGCGGAATGCCAAGCCGGGCCGCAGCCTTCTGCATCCGCTCGGCAAGCTCGGCGTCATAGGCATTCGTCATCCCGACGAAGCGAGCGTCGCCCTCAACGCCGATCAGCGGGTTGGAGCCGGAAAAGCCGATATGATCGGCGATGCGCATCACCGAGCCCGGGGGCATATCCTCCCGCAGCGATCCGGCCGAATTGGTCAGGATGAGGCTTTCGATGCCGAGCCGCTTCAGCGTCTCGATCGGCGCGCGCATCGCATTGGCGTCGCCCCGCTCGTAATAATGCGCGCGGCCGGAGAGCATCACGACGGGCACGCCACCGAGCTTGCCCGCCACCAGTTCGCCGGCATGGCCGGAGACGCCGCCTGCCGGAAACCCCGGGATCTCTGCATAGGGGATGCGAACCGGCTTCTCGACGGCCTCGACCAGCGCACCTAACCCGGAGCCGAGCACAATCCCGTAGCGCGGCGCAAGGCCGCTAAGCTTTGTCTTCAGGAATTCCGCCGCTTCGCTCATCCGAGGATCTCTGTCTCAAAGCTGTGCGGAAGGAGATCGGAGAGCGCCAGCGTCTTCTTCACGCCCGTCTCGTCGCAGAGATAGATGCGTGTGCTTGCGCCGGAGAATTCCGCCAACCGCTGCCGGCAGCCGCCGCAGGGCGGACAGAGCGCAAGCTTTTCGGCGATGACGGCAACTTCCATGATCTTGCGCTGACCGGCCATGACCATGTGGCTGATTGCCGTCGTCTCGGCGCACCAGCCTTCCGGGAACGACAGGTTTTCGATATTCGCGCCGGTATAGATCTTGCCGTCCTCCGCCCGGATGGCGGCACCTACCGGGAACTTGGAATAGGGCGCATGCGCCTTTGCCATGGCTTCACGCGCAGCGAGGAACAGATCGTTCTCCATCATTAGCGCTCCTTCACGTAAGGCACGCCACCCGCCTTGGGCGGAATGGCCTTGCCGATAAAGCCCGCAAGCAGGATGACCGTCAGAATGTAAGGCAGCGCCTGCATCAACTGCACCGGAACCTGGCCGACAAGCGGCAGAGGCGTGCCCTGCAAACGGATGGCAAGGGCATCGAGGAAACCGAAGAGCAGGCAGGCGAGCATGACGTTCTTGGGCCGCCACTTGGCGAAGATCAAGGCCGCAAGCGCGATGTAGCCCTTGCCCGCGGTCATGCCCTTGACGAAACCGGCCGTCATCGCCAGCGACAGGTAGGCGCCGGCGAAGCCGCAGAGAATGCCGCAGCAGATGACCGCGCGGTAACGCAGCCAGATCACCGATATGCCAGCCGTATCGACCGCTCCCGGATTCTCACCGACGGCGCGCAGCCTCAGGCCGAAACGCGTGCGATAGAGGATCCACCAGCTTACCGGCACCATGGCGAAGGCAAGGTAAGTGAGCAGGAAATGCCCGGAAAGCAGATCCGCATAGATCGGCCCGAGGATCGGCACCTCCCGGATCGCGTCCGCCCCGGGGAAATTGATGATCTGGAATCTTGCGCCTTCGGCAAGCGCGGGCGTGCGGCCGCCCTGGCGGAACCAGGCCTCGCCGAGGATGACCGTGGAACCGGCGACGATGAAGTTGATCGCGACGCCCGAGACGATCTGGTTGCCGCGCTGGGTGATCGAGGCATAGCCGTGGACGAGCGACAGGAGCACCGAGATCAGGATCGCGGCGATGAGGCCGATCCAGACCGATTGGGTTACGGCGGCGACGGCGCCGGCCGCAAAGGCGGCACCCAACATCTTGCCTTCGAGGCCGATATCGAACACGCCGGCCCGCTCGGTGAAGAGCCCGGCGAGCGCCGCAAAGACCAGCGGCACGGAGACCCGGATCGTCGATTCCAGGAGCACGACGAGGACGTGGAAGAAATCCATGGCTTCAGGCTCCCTTGGTCTGGACGACGGCGGCCGCGCGCTGGCCCCGCATCGCGAAGACACGGGTAATCGCGGGGCGGAACATGTTTTCGAGCGCGCCGGCAAAGAGGATGACGAGGCCCTGGATGATGACGATCATGTCGCGTGAGATCGACGGCATTTCGAACGCGATCTCGGCACCGCCCTGGTAAAGCACGCCGAAGAGGATCGCGGCAGGAATGATGCCGCCCGGATGAGAGCGGCCCATCAGCGCGACCGCGATACCGACGAAGCCTGCGCCCTGGACGAAATCGAGCTGCATGCGGAACTGTTCGCCCATGATCGGGTTCAGCGCCATCATGCCGGCAAGCCCGCCCGAGATCATCATGGCGATGACGGTGATGCGGCTTTCGCGGATGCCGGCATAACGCGCGGCGGAGGGGCTGTGGCCCATGGTCCGCATCTCGTAGCCGAGTTTGGTGCGCCAGATCAGCACCCAGACGGCAAAGGCGGCGGCCAGCGCCAGCAGGAAGGAGATGTTGAACGGCGCCGTCCCGATGTTCAGACCGAAGATCGACAGCAGCCAGTCGAGTTTCGGCAGTTGCCCGCCCTCGGCAAAGGTGCGCGTCTGCGGCGCCATCGACCCGAGCGGCTTGAGGACCCGCGTCAACAGGTAGACCATCAGGCTCGAGGCAATGAAGTTGAACATGATGGTGGTGATGACGATATGGCTGCCGCGCTTTGCCTGCAACCAGCCGGGCAGGAACGCCCAGAGCGCGCCAAAGAAGGCCGAACCGATGATCGCGATCGGGAAGACCACATACCAGGGCATGGTCTGGTCCAGCCAGAGGCAGGCGAGCGCCACCCCGATGCCGCCGACATAGGCCTGCCCTTCACCGCCAATATTGAAGAGCCCACAGTGGAACGCCACGGCGACGGAAAGACCGGTAAAGATGAAGGTCGTCGCATAGTAGAGCGTGAAGCCGATATATTCGCCACGACCGAAGGCGCCGTTGATCAGGTGATAGGCGGCCTCGAATGGATTTTCGCCGACGAGCAGGACGACAAGTCCGGCGACGATGAAGGCGACGGCAAGATTGATCAGCGGGACCAGACCGTACTCGACCCAGCCCGGAAGCTTTGCATAAGGCGTGCTCATTCCGCGGCCTCCTTGCGGCCTTCGACACCGGCCATCAGGAGACCGAGTTCGCCCTCGGTCGCATCGGGGCTGCGCTCGCCGACGACACGTCCGGCAAACATCACGAGAATGCGGTCGGAAAGCGCGCGGATCTCATCGAGTTCGACGGAGACGAGCAGGACGGCCTTGCCCTGGTCGCGCATTTCGATGATCCGCTTGTGTATGAACTCGATGGCGCCGACGTCGACGCCGCGGGTCGGCTGGCCGATGATCAGCACGTCCGGTCCGCGCTCCATCTCGCGTGCAAGCACGATCTTCTGCTGGTTGCCACCGGAGAAATTGGCCGTCTTCAACCGGGCGTTCGGCGGGCGGATGTCGTATTTGGCGATCTTCTCCTCGGCATCCTCGCGGATCGCGTCGATGTTCAGGAAGACGCCGTTCAGGTAGCGCGGATCGTTGTGATAGCCGAGGATGGCGTTCTCGCTCTCTTCGAACTTCAGGACGAGGCCGACATGATGGCGATCCTCCGGCACATGCGCCAGCCCGCGAGCCCTGAGCGCGGCAGGATCTCTATGGCCGGTCACATCGACGGACTCGCCGTTGAGCAGCACCGTTCCGGAGGTCCCCTTGCGAATGCCGGCGATCGCTTCGAGCAGTTCCGATTGGCCATTGCCAGCCACACCGGCAATGCCGACGATCTCGCCGGCCCGCACCTCGAAGGAGACGTCGTCGACCATGGTGACGCCGCGGCTGTCCTTGACGGTAAGCCCCTGCACCGAAAGTTTCACATCGCCCGGGGAGCTCTCCCCCTTCTCCACCCGGAGCAGCACCCGGCGGCCGACCATCAGCTCGGCAAGCTCCTCGACAGAGGTCTCGCGGGTATTGCGGGTCGCGACCATCTCGCCGCGCCGCATTACCGAAACCTCGTCGGTGATCGCCATGATTTCACGAAGCTTGTGCGTGATGAGGATGATCGTCTTTCCCTGGGCCTTGAGCTGCCCGAGGATGCGGAAGAGATGATCGGCTTCGGCCGGCGTCAGCACGCCGGTCGGCTCGTCGAGGATCAGGATATCGGCCTTGCGGTAGAGCGCCTTCAGGATTTCCACGCGCTGCTGGAGACCGACCGGCAGCTCCTCGATCAGCGCATCGGGATTGACCTCGAGCGCGTATTCCTTCTCCAGCCGCTTCAGTTCTTGCCGCGCCTTGGCGATGCCCTTGTTGAGAACCTGGCTGTCCTCGGCACCGAGCATGACGTTTTCGAGCACGGTGAAATTCTCGACCAGCATGAAATGCTGGTGCACCATGCCGATGCCGGCCGAGATCGCCGCATTCGGGTCGCGGATCGAAACCGGCCGACCATTCACGACGATCTCACCGCTATCGGCCTGATAGAAGCCATAGAGGATCGACATCAAGGTCGACTTGCCGGCGCCGTTCTCTCCGATAATGCCGTGGATCGTGCCTTTGCGAACCTTGAGATTGATATTCTTATTGGCGTGGACGGGGCCGAAACTCTTATCGATCCCACGCAATTCGATGGCAATATTGTCCATATTGGCCCTGCGATCCCCAATCTCGCCCTGCTTCGGTCTTCGTCCCAAACCGTGCCGGCAATTTTTTACCATTTGGTATAAGTTTATCATCGATTTTCGGGCGCGAAAGCCCTCAATCGCGATCTCCTTATACTCTCACCGGATCGCTGGTGAGAGTCCAGCGTGAATATACACAGCCGTATCAGGCAATTGTCGCTGTAAAACGGCGACGGGCCGATTCTTCACGCCAAGGCCGGCGGCCGCAAGAGCCGCAAGGCGTTCATGGTCACCAGAACGGTGGCGCCGGTATCCGCCAGGATCGCCGGCCAGAGACCGGTGACGCCGGCGATGGTGGTGACGAGGAAGACGGCTTTCAAGCCCAGCGCCATGCCGATGTTCTGGTAGATATTGCGCATCGTCGCCCGCGAAAGCCTGACCATGGCGGCGATGTCGGAAACGCGCGCATGCAACGAGGCGGCGTCGGCGGTTTCGAGGGCAACATCCGTTCCACCGCCCATGGCAATACCGACATCGGCTGCTGCGAGCGCCGGCGCGTCATTGATGCCATCGCCTATCTTGGCAACGTGCAGCCCCTCGGTTTTCAGCGTGGCAACGATGCGCTGCTTATCCTCCGGCAGGAGCCCGGCACGGACCTCCATTCCAAGCGGGCGGCCGATCACCTCGGCCGTGCGGCGGTTGTCGCCCGTCAGCATGACGACGCGGATACCGGCGTCGCTCAGCGCTTTCACGCCCTTCGCTGCGTCGGCACGGGGCTCGTCGCGCATTGCCAGCGCCCCCGCGGCGCGGCCATCGACGACCAGCACGGAAACGGTTTTTCCCTCATCGTGAAGGCTCGCGATCCGCAGCTTCTCAGCCGCGGAGAGTGGCACGCGCTCCTCGGCTGCCTGTGGCGAACCGAGGAAAAGCATAACCCCGTCGACTGAGCCCTCGATTCCTTTGCCGCCGATCGACCTGGCGCTTGCGACCGGGGACAGCAGCAACCCGTCGGCATCGACGCGGTTGCGGATAGCCAGTGCAAGCGGATGCCTGGAACCCTGTTCAAGCGCGGCCGCATACCGAAGGATTTCCGCTTCCGCCAGGCCGAAGCCGACGACATCGGTGACCTTCGGCTTGCCTTCGGTAAGCGTGCCGGTCTTGTCGAAGGCGGCGGCGGTGATCCGGCCGATGCTTTCGAGGACGGCCCCGCCCTTCATCAACAGACCGCGTCGCGCACCGGCCGAGAGGCTCGCGGCGATCGCCGCCGGCGTCGATATCACCAGTGCGCAGGGGCAACCGATGAGCAGGATCGCGAGTCCCTTGTAGATCCAATCGCTCCAGGCCGCACCCCAGAGCAGTGGCGGCATCACCGCAACCAACGCGGCGACGATGACGACTGCCGGCGTGTAGTAGCGGGAGAAGCGGTCGATGAAACGCTCCGTCGGCGCCTTCATCTCCTGCGCTTCCTCAACCAGCCGGATGACGCGTGCAATGGTGTTGTCGGCGGAAGCGGCAGTGACGCGCACACGCAGCGCGCCGTCGCCATTGACAGTGCCGGCGAATACGCTGTCGCCCTCTTCCTTGCGAACGGGCGTGCTTTCCCCGGTCACCGGCGCTTCGTCCACCATGCTTTCGCCGGAAACAATCGCGCCGTCGGCCGGAATTCTGTCGCCCGGCCGCACGAGGATCGTCGCCCCGACCGGCAAGCTCTCGGCCGGGACCTCGCTTGTCCGGCCGTCAATCTCGATGAGTGCCGATTTCGGCACGAGCGCAGTCAGCGACTGGATGCTCGCGCGAGCCTTGCTGGCGGCGACGCCTTCCAGAAGCTCGCCAATCAGGAAGAGGAAAACGACCATCGCCGCTTCCTCGGTGGCGCCTATGAAGACCGCCCCGACGGCGGCAACGGTCATCAGCGTCTCGATCGAGAAGGGCGTGCCGGCAAGTGCTGCCATCAGCGCGCGTCTTGCAATCGGCACGAGGCCGACGAGCATGGCGAGCGTGAAAATCCAGGGCTCGGTCGCCGGTAGAAACTTGCCGGCACCATAGGCGACAGCGAGCGCGAGGCCGCAGGCAACGACAAGCTGTCCCTTGGCCGTCCTCCACCAGGGGCCGGCGGCAAAGGATCCACGGTCATGACTTTCGCTGAACACAGGGCGAGCCGTGCCGGAATGCCGATGGGGCGGTTCGCCCGCTGACGGATGGTGGTCGTGCCCGTGCGCGTGGTCGCAGCAGCCATGGTCGCCAGCGCCGGATGGCTTGCCGACCGTCGCGCCGGCGAGCGGCAGGAGCCGGTAGCCGAGGCCGCCGACCTTGCGCACGATCGCCGGGCCGACTTCGTGCCCGTCCGCATGACGAACGGTCATTGTGCCTGCGCTCACCGACACGCTGACATCCTGCACACCGCCCACGCGCCGCACGGCGGTATCGATCTTGGCCGCGCAGGACGCGCAATCCATACCCTCGATGCGATATCTGCTTTCCTGAACGTTGCCCGCCATTCCTTGCTCCTTGTGAAACCTGGAAGCAGGCTACGACCTCTAGTGGCTAGAGGTTCAAGAGCAAAAAACGCGCGTTGGCGTCCTTGGGTTGCAAGGGTGAGCAGTCGCGCTCGATTCTAGTTTTCGAGCTCTATTCGAACTCCAGAAGAAAATAGGTGGTCGGCCCGTCGGGCGCATCGTTCGAAAGGCGGAACGAGATCGGCCCTGCACCGCTTTCAACCGGCGAATGAACGGTGCCGTCGAGGCCGATGGGTGACAGTTTCCATTTCACTGCGCTTCTCGACAGGGACAAGTCGACTTCACCCTTTCGGATCAGGACCGGCAATCTGCCGAAATCCGTGATGACCTTTTCTTCGCTGTCACGAAAGATCATGCCGGTGTTCTGGGCATCGGTCGCAAAGATCAACAGAAAACGCCGGCTATTGGCGAGGGTTGCGGGCGTGTCGAGCGCCGACAGCGCGACAAGCCCGTTCCCATCTGACCGTTCTATCCGCAGAATACCGAGGTCGATCGGCTCACGAAGGGAGGAAAATGCGGCGGCTTCGGTCGAAGGCGTCGCGACTCGCAATTGCCCGGTGGCGCGCTGCAGCACGATCTCTCCCGTGTCGCTCTCATAGAGCCCTCTTTCGATGTCCGTGGCATTGCCGGCTGGAAGGATGCCGATGTCGCGGAACTCGGCGAGAATGTCCGCACTCGCCTGGTTCCGCGGTTGCGCGACGCCGATCTCGAGTCGCGACGGGTCCGAGCGCTTCAAGCCTATGCGGCCGACTAAAGCCAGATCGGTCAATTGCTCCGGCTCGCGCGCCTGCATGTCCTCGCCAAGATCGTCCTCGCCGCGCACCGCAAAGGGGATCGTGATGCCCGAGGTCGCCACGTCTCCCCGCCGGTAGACGAGCGCCGCAAGCGTTTCACCCGCCCGGGCGACCGGATCGAGGGCGATCGCATAGGGAAGCATCGCCTTCTTGTGAGGATAGGGCTCACCGTAGGCGAGCGCGATCGGCCCATGGCCATGCCTGCAGAGCACATCCCAACCCTGCAGCGCCGCATAGGCCGGCATCACGAGTCCCGCTTCGTAACGATAGCGGTTCCAGAAAAGATGATCGTATTCGCTGACGACGAAGGGTTTTCCGAACCAGCGCGCGGCGGCGACCATCCGCACATAGTTGGCGCTGTCCGCGATCGAGCTTGCCTGCAGGAGTGAGCTCCCCGGAGAATAACCGCCGACCCAATCGTGATAGGTATTCATCGTCACGGCCTCGAGGTCGCGCCTGCTCAAGCCCGTCTGCACTGTCGGCCAGTTGTTGTAGGTGCTGATCAGCCCCTTGTATCCGAGGTCGCGCAGGGTCTTGCTCATCCGCGCCGCCGATGATCGCTCTACCTCCACGATGAAGGCCTGGAGGTCGCGCAAGCGGGGAGTGTCGGCGTAACGATCGGCGGGCAATTTCACGGAGGCTGCTTCGAGCCGTTCGTCGTCCTCAAGATCGCCCCAGGCTTTCGCGAGCGCCTCGGTCGACGCGTAGCGTTTCTGAAGCCACCGGTTGAAGGGCAAGGCCAGAGCCGGATCATAGGGCGGCTTGCCGGGGCGATCATGCACGACGCCGTCGAACTCGATGCCGTTCTCGTTGGCGAGGATCACCAGCGCCAGAGCCTCGTCACGGATCGGCGCCACGCCCGTATAGGGATTGATCCGCGCCAGGAATTTCTCCTGCAGCGTCCTCCAATGGGCGAAAGCTTCCTCATCGAAATGAAGCTGGAGCTTCAGGTTTCCGCTAGCGTCCCAGCGATCGTCGTAGCCGCCGTAGGCACCGCGCGGCGACGACAGGCCGTCCATGATCCAATGGATGCCGTTGCGCTTGAGCGCGGCAAGGAGGTAGTGGATGCGGTCGACCGTCTCCGGATCGAAGTCGAAATCCTCCTGCCGGCCGAACATCAGGCTCGCATCGGTGAAGTGCAGCCGCGCGATGTTGTAGCCATGCAGCGCCAGTTGACGGGCATAACGGTCGGCGCCGTCATGATCGGGAAAACCGCCGGACGCCGGGCTCCAGGCGAGCGAGGCGCAGAGCATCCGGACCGGTTTCTCCGGCGCTTCAGCGAAGGCGAGTTGACCCGTCGGGCCGGCAATCAGCCGATGGCCCGCATCGATGGTCTCGTTCGGCAAGAGAGGCGAGAAGTCGAGCGGACTGCCCGTCTGAACCTCGAGCGAGATTTCCCGGACCGGCAGCCATTGGTCGGAGGCGTGAGCTGGCAAACAGCTGAGGAAAATCGTTGCTGCGGCCAGCGGTAGGCGGCTCATCATGCGGGCTTGCCGAGGATTCTGCTCTCGATCGGCGCGCCCGGCTTTAGCCGCGACCGGAACAAGCCAACCGGTAACGCCGCGGCATGGAAGAACCAGGCAACGACCGTATAAAGGCCCATGCCGAGGCTGCCCTTCTTGAGGCTGACCAACAGCACAACAGCCGCAAACATCGCCGAGACCGATGCTATCGCCATGCCTTTGTGCGGCAGGAACAGGATCAGGCCGAGAGACAGCGCCCACCAGAGATAGACGAGCGCCCACAGTTTCAGTTCCGGCAGTTCCCGCAGCACCTGAAGGAAATAAGGCTTTCCGAGCGAAGCACGCAGCAATTCGCCGATGCCATAAAGATATTTGCTCTTCCAGCGACGGACGAGCAGGCGGTAGGAATTGACGGTGTGACCGAAATGCTGGACGAAGCGGCGGTCGAGGCGATGGAGACCCCAGCCGGCGCTTCGAAGCCGCACACCGAGCTCGAACTCCTCGTAGCCGTGAAGATTCCGGTCCGAAAGATAGCCGACGTCCTCGATGGCGGCGCGCCGATAGAGGCCGCCTCCATTCATGCGGTCGATCGGGCCAATGCGGTTCTCCGGCGCATTGCGGTTGACGCGCCGGGCGAATTCCAGGTTGGAAACGAGCTTCTCCTCCACGTGGCCAGTGACACCGCCTACCGAGGGATTTTCCGCGAGAAAGGCGATCGCCTCGTCGAGAAAGCCAGCATCGAGCAGCATGTCGCCGTCCATCAGGCAGACGAAGGGATGTCGGGAATATTGGAAGCCGAGCTGCGGCCCGATACCGCAGCTCGGAAGCGCCGGCGGGACGATCTGCGCGATGGTGACGGGATATTGCGCGGCGATCTCCACGGTCCGGTCGGACGATCCGCTGTCGGCAATGATGATTTCGCCCTCCTTGCCCGCCAGCGCCGCAACGACGCTTTCGATCGTCGCGGCGATCCGCTTCTCTTCGTTCAAGGTCTTGATGATGACGGATACTGTCAAAAGAGCCCCCAAGATATCGGCAGGGTGTCGCGAGCGCCAAAGCCGTTCCCGCAGCGTTTTCTAACCGGGATAATTTGAGTTTTGGTTTATTCGCGGCAGCCGCCGCGCCATCAACCAACCCGCAGCAATGCCACACGCCCCGCCCGCGAGCTTGACCGCAAGGTCTCCCAAACGCGCGTGACGATCCATGGACAGCATTTGCAGCAATTCGAATCCGACCGCCGTACCAAGCACGATTGCAACGACGAACGGCAAACGTCCCGGATAGCCGATCATGAATAGAAAGCCGAGGAGTCCGAAAGCGCCAAACCTTTCGACATGCACCCATGTGCCGATATGGGGGCGCATGCCGATCGGAGACAGCGTCGAATAGGCGATCACGCCGAACAGCAGCCAGGCGAGCAGTGATGCGATGCGTCTGAAATTCATGCTTCAATCCAAATCGTCGTGACCTGTCTTCCCCGGATCGGCACCGGCCCCAAGGAAAAACGCGCATCCGTGCAAAGCATTACCGCGGCGCCGCGGGAGGGCCGGCTTACTTCGACAACAGTGACCCGTATACCGCAAGCGTCTTTGCGGCGACCCCCGTCCAGCTATAGGTGAGCTCGGCATGCCTGATCTTCGAAAGGACCTGCTCCTCGCTCGGCGGGTTGGCAATCTTGCTGCCGATCGCCGTCGCAAGCGCGTCGATATCGCCCAGCGGAAAATAGTCGTCGG
Source organism: Sinorhizobium terangae (assembly GCF_029714365.1). Classification (NCBI taxonomy): domain Bacteria; kingdom Pseudomonadati; phylum Pseudomonadota; class Alphaproteobacteria; order Hyphomicrobiales; family Rhizobiaceae; genus Sinorhizobium; species Sinorhizobium terangae. The sequence goes on along the minus strand of NZ_CP121659.1, from coordinate 3,688,106 downwards.
AAGGCAGGTCCAGCTCGCGGTTGGCGACGATGTCACTCGCCAGCACCGGCAGGCCGTGGGCCATTGCCTCCAGGAGCGCAATCGGCATGCCCTCGTGGCTGGAAGGAAGCACGAAGAGGGCGGCGTTGGCGAAGAGCTCCGCCAGCCGATCGCCGGTCTGAAAGCCTGCCAGAACGACGCCCGCGACATTTGCGGTCATTGCCCGCACCTGTTGAACATAGGGCGTCTCGAACTCCCCGTCACCGGCGAGCACGAGCTTGAAGTCGGCGCTGCCGAGCTTTGCGAATGCCTGGATCAGGTCGGTCTGGCGTTTTTCCGGGACAAGCCGGGCGGCCAGCAGAATATATCGGCGCGGCGCCAGTCCGAACTCGTCGAGGATGCCGGTACCGCCGCGGACGGGCGAAACGGCAACGCCGTTCGGGACAAAGGTTACGGCTGCCCTGTGCCGCTCTCCCATGGCGTGAACGATTTCCTTCGAAATCGCGATGCGGCCGTGAGAAAGACGCATGCCCATGAACTCCCCGAGACGCAGCATGCGCTTGGCGAAGGTACCCCATTTCTGCCGGTCGTAGTCGTAGCCATGATGGGTGACGACCACCTTCATGCCGAGAAGCCTTGCGAGCGGCACAAGGAGCGCCGGTCCAACTGCATGAATATGCAGGATATCGGGTCGGCGCAAAGCCGCGAAACAGACCCCCACGAACGTATGCACGAAGGCTTCCAACGCCATCAGTCGCGGTGCCCAGAGCGGAAAGACGCGAATTCCGTTCCACGAAAACGACGACGGCTTCTGAAGGTAGTGACGGCGTCCGATGACGTCGGCGTCCCAACCATGCTCGACGAGCTTGCCCGCGAGCATCTCTACATGCTTCTCGACGCCGCCTTGGACGTTCGGGATGCCGCGCAAACCGAGCATCACGACGCGCCGCCGGCCACGCCGGCCGGCCTGAGACCGAGGAATGCTTGCGAGCTCTTCCGGAAGACCGGCGCCGCGGCCACCAGCGGCCGTCCTCAGCTCATCCGCCACGGTCGACGGGACTTGACCGGCAGCCATACTGTGTGCGCGCGGCAAGGCGCCCGATTGCGCCATCCGATTTCTCGAGACTCCGGACTTTCTGCTCATGGTTGTCAGCCCCAGGGATTTCCCTTGGGTATGCACCGCAAGCGCCTACGCTCTCCGTAAGAAATTCCTTAAACTTCGAAGGAAATGCGCGAAAATCAGACGATTGCGCAGTAGGGATGCTGCAGCAGCGTCCAGCTTCTTAGGCAGCCCCAAGCGCTGCGTAGACGTCGAGCGTCCTGGCGCGATAGGCCGCCGCGGAGAACTCGCTGGCGATCCAGGCGCGGCCCGCAGTGCCCATTTGCGCGCGAGCGGCTGGTGCAAGCGCCGCCATGGCACTCAAGGCGCTGGCGAGATCTTCGACATCGCCGGGCGCCGCCAGCAGGCCGGTCTCGCCTTCCTTCACCATTTCCGGAATGCCGCCGATCGCCGCGCCGATAACCGGGCGCCCGAGCGCATAGGTCTCAAGAATGCTGACAGGTGCGTTCTCGTACCATTCGGAGGGAAGCACGAGCCCCAGGGACTGGCCGATCAGGCGATGCAGATCCTCACCTGAAAGATAGCCGGCGAAGCTTACGTCCGCGCCGAGCTCGGCCGCGAGTTGCCGAAGGCCCGCCTCCTCCGGTCCGGTACCGGCGATTATCAGCCGCTGTTTCGAGAGGGCGACGGCCCGGATCAGCGTCGCAATCCCCTTCTCCGGAGCAAGCCGGCCGGCAAAGACGAAATAGTCTTCCTCCTGCCAGTCGTCGCGATACTCCTCGACATCGACGAAGTTCGGGACGTGGACCATCTTCTCGTGCGGCCAGTTCCATTCGGCCAGCTTTTCCAGGTAAAACCGGCTCGGCACCACGAGGCGATCCACCCGTTTGCGGTAGAGTCCGAGCAGGCGGTGCAGCATGGTTTCGGCGAGCACAACGGCGCTGAGCGATACGGAGTCCTTGACGCAACGGTGACGCAGCACATTGTAGATGCGCCCGCCGCTGCAATCCTCGCAGACCTTTCCGTCGCGGAGCATCTTGTAGGACGGACAGGCAAGCTTGAGGTCGTGAACGGTCATCACCACCGGAATGCCGGCGGACTTGAGTGTCGAGAAGATTGCCGGCGACAGATGGTGATAGACATTGTGGGCGTGGGCGACCGACGGCCGCACTTGCTCGATGAGCCGTCCGATGTTGCGCTGCGCCTCGAGGGAATAGATGACGCTCGCGGCTTGAGAGACTTTCCGCAGCAGGCCCGTCTGCCGGCCGTATTCGATTTCCGATACGAAATAGCCCGACCACGGCGAAGCTTCGTTGCGATCGTGCTGCATGGCGAACGGCACGACGTCCCAGCCGATCTCACCGAACATGCTCATGTGATCGAAAAACACCGTCTCCGCACCACCGCGGCGATAGAAGTAGTTGTTGATCGCAAGCAACTTTTTCCTGGCATTCCCGAAACTCGCCATCCGTGCATCTCACCAGTTGATCCGGTCGAGCACCTGATCGACCGGAAGCACCTGGCATCCCTTGTCGACCGCATGGCGGACCAGATGATCGAAGGTTTCCGGCGTGCAGCCATAGGGCGTTGGCGACGGGGCGATGTCATGTGTGAAGAAGACGAGCCAGCCCGGGCGCTCGACGACGTCGTCTATCCAGCGCGTCAGCGCGCGTGCATGCTGCTCCGGCTGCCGGATCTCGACGCCCTTGAGCATCAGCGGATCCACCATTCCGCGATTGATGGCCTCACCGCCAGCCCGACAGGTGCGATAGCGCCTGCGAAGCTCCGGACGCGCCAAGGGCCAGGCCGCATTGTACGGAAAGGCGAAATTTGCCGGAGCGGAGGCAACACCGACGCCATCGAGGTAGGCCGCATTGCGGTCGAGATCGCGGCCAAGCGCGGACATGTCCCGCATCCTGCGATGCGAGAAGGTGTGGCAGCCGATTTCGTGTCCGCGCGCGAGCAGTTCACTGCAGCCGGCAGGTGAGATCAGCGTTCGGTCCGGTTCCACCTGCCCTGCAAGCCCGCCAGCGATGTAGAAGGTGCCGCGCGCACCGTGCTGCTCCAGAATGGCTGCCCCGTAGTCGAGTGCCGTGTCGGGAACGTCGTCGAAGGTGAAGGAGACGAGCGGCACCTCGGTTTCGAGCCTCAGCCGTTGCCGGGCAAAGCGCCAGATCAGCCGGTTTGCCAAGCGATCGACCAACCCGTCGATCTTCCGTGCGATCTCAGGCATGCGCCACCTTTCTGCTTTTCACCGATTGCCGATCGACCGTCAAAACCGCCGACGACTGGAGATGCAGGCCGTAGAGCGCGAACATGAACGTGAACCAGATGAGGTTCCCGCCTTCGAAGAACAACGTCTCGAGGCCGGCATGGAAAATCGTGTAAAGCCAGACGCGAATGAACAGCCGCGTGAGATGGGAGTGCTCGCGATCCGGAGCGATCCGGGAGATGTCGCGAAGCGGCAGCAGAATGACCCAGATGACGGTCAGGATCAGCCCGGGAAATCCGGTCATCAATGCTGTGTCCAGGTAGGAATTGTGCCCGTTGGCCGCGGCGACGGCCCACGTTTCCACCGATCCGCCGCTGTAGACCAATTCTTCCGTCTGCCAGAAGGCCCTGAAGCCATAGCCAAGCAACGGATGCTCCGCGAGCGCCGAGAAGGCGAAGCGCCAGATGTCGGCCCGGTTCGTGAAAGTCGCGTCGATACCAAGCCCGCTAATGAACTCACCGAGCGGAATGAAGACGGCCGAGCCCACGGCGAAGAGATTGAAGAGCCCGACGCCACCGACGGCGATCGGAATGCGCAGGAATCGCGCATGCTCGAAAAGCCATGCGAGGATCAATATCCCCGGAAGCATCGCCGTCGAGGTCTTTCCACCGGTGTGGACGAGAAAGACGCAGGACAGCGCAATGATCGCGATGCCGGCGAGGCGCGACCAGGTGTTCATGACGAAGAAACCGAAGAAGGCGCCAATCACCATCGCGGCGGCGGCGCTGTTCTTGTGCGGAAAATGGCCTCGCCACAACCCAGCATTCATCGGTTCACGCAGTTCCGAAGCCTGATGGATGGCAAGCGTCGGCTTGAAAAGGATGCCGTAATAGGCAACCGCCAGCATGATGAGCGTGCCGATCCCGAGCATCTTGGCGAAATGCCGTTCCGAAGCCGGCATCAACAGATAGATGCTGGCGTTAACCGCCATCATGACGCTGAGAACGACGCCCTTGATGCCCAAGATCGGATGCGCGGAAATGACCGAAACGAGAAGAAACCAGGTGAACAGGACGGCCAGAAGGAGGCGCGGCTGCAGGATCATATTCCGCATCGGATGAAGCACGCCGTAGCAAAGCGTGCCGGCGAAGAGAGCCAGGGATATGATCTGATTCAGCCGACTGGAATTGCCGGCCGAGGGGTCCAGGATCGCCTCACCCGTCAGGTCGACAAAGGGGTCGATGGAGATCCACAGGAACAGGAACATCGCCATGAACAGAAAGGTTCCGGCCGGCGCCATCAGGGTCTCGGTGGACCGGTCCTCGCTGTAGGTGGCACTGCTCATACCTGCGGCTCCCTTATCCGGCTATCGGCCGCGCGCCGCGAACGTACCTCCACAGGCCAAGGCTCAGCGCGGCTGCCACACCGATGAGGAGCCCTGCCACGCCGCCGGCAATCAGGAGGATGAACGTCCGGGGCGGCCAGGTTCGGGAGTTCGGCGGCATCGCGCGCGAGATGACGCGGACATTGGTCGCGTCGATCTGCTGGCGCTCGGCGATCTGCTGGGCGCGAGCGAGGTGCGTTTCATAGATCGCCGCCTTTGCCCGCGCGTCGCGCTCCAGGTCGCGCAGCTGCACCTGGGCCTCGTTGTCGGTGAAGACATTGGACTTCTCGGCGCGTGCCTTGGCGCGCAGCGCGTCGAGGGCGGATTGCTCCCGGTCGAAATCGGCTTTCGCGCGCTCCAGGATACGCCGGGCCTCCTCGTCCATGGCGGCTTCGAGCGTCGTGCGTTCGGAGCGCGCGGAAACGAGGCGCGGGTGCCTTTCGCCGTAGATCAGCCGCATCGAACCGATCTGCTGCTGCAGCGTGTTATACTGCTGCCGCAGGCTCGTCATGTTGGCGGATTCGAAAACCGAAGCGCTCGCCGTCTGCTTGTTAGCGATCGCCGCGCTCATCTGCTTGTAACGCGTCTCAGCCTGGATGAAGCCTTGCTGGGCGGCCAGCACCTGGGTGTTGAGCTCGCTGGAAAGCTGGTTGCTGACGAGCTCGCCGTTGGTCGACTGCAATCCATTCGCACGGCGGAAATCCTCGACCTTCTTCTCGGCCTCGGTCACGTTGCGGCGCAGTTCGTCAAGGCGGGCGTTCAGGTTCTGGGCGACGCGGCCGGCGCTTTCCGCGGCCGATTGGAAAAGCTCCGTTTCAAAGGCATCGACTATCGCGTCCGACAGGACGACGGCCTTCTCCGGTTCCTCGCTCCAGACCTTCATGACGACGACGAAGGAGCGTTCCTCCCGCCGCGCCTCGACCCGCTCCGTCAGAGCGCGCAGCGCCGCCAGGTGATTGTCGGCGGCTTCCTCCTGATCCGACCGGAGCAGGTTCTTCAGAAAATCCAGCGGGGACGGTTTGACGAACTCAACATCCTTCGTCAGTTGCAGCTTGTCGATGACGCGCGCCAGAACGTTGCGCGACGTGAGAATCCTGAGCTTGCTTTCGACCTCCAGCAGTTGCGCGTCGCGCTGCGGGTTGCTGGTGAAGACGTCATCGCTGACAACGTTGAGGTTGGACGGATCGACGACGATGTCGGTATAGACGGTGTATCGCGGCGACGCCGTCAGCGCATAGGCAAGGGCAGCGGCAACGCAAAGAACGACGGCAAGGACGATCCACCGCATTCCGTCGCGCAGCCATAGGATCACGTCATCGATGCCGATCTCGCCGATGAGTTGGAAGCGAGTGAGCCATTCGCCAACGGTCGGCTGTACCGGTTCCCGGGCTACCGGGCGCGGCGGAGAATTCACCGCGCGGAACGACGCCCTGCGGTCTTCGGAGCCGCGGACCTCAGGAAGAATTGCCTCTTCCTCCTCCGGTGTGGGGACGAGATCGAGCAGCGAGCCTTCGCCGGAGCGAAGCCGCCGATAGCGTGTCTGCAGGCGTAATCCTTGTTCTTCGGGCTCGCTCCGCCGATACATCCGTCTTTTCCCCACGCATGCCCTTGAAGCCAGCAAAGAGCGCCCTGCGTACCCCGCATCGATTGTCAAGAACTAGGCTGGCAGGGTGAATATTCCGTTAAGTACAGCTTGCGGTCGGTAACCTTCCGCCGCCCTCGTGATCAGTGCGGCCGGAAAAACACAGCACCTTTCCTTAGAAATCCGTGAGCAGCCTGCTCCAGCTCTCCGAGGCGAGGCCGCCGATATAGATGTCATTGCGCGCTGCCGCGTCCATGAGGTCGGCGTGACGCGTGACCAAGCAGAAGTACCCGCGGTGACGGAAGGACAGCCATCGCTGGCGCGAGATGGCATTCATCAGAAAGGGCTGTGCCATGCCGACCGCGGCGGCATAGCCCTCGCGATCGAGTGAGGCGAACATTTCGGCAGTGACGTCGAATTCGCGTCCCTCCTCGCAAAGCACGTTCAGCACATTGGCGATCCGGTTCCCTTTGCCGAAGAAGAGGAAGGCACCGACGGTCCGGCCGCGTTCACAAATCACCTTCCGGCACTGCAACGCGCCAAGACTTCTGTTCAACGAGGCAACGCCGGCGAGCCAATCGAATTCGGATTTCGACCAGATCGGGCGAACCGAAAAGCGCTTGAGCATCGGTCCCGCGCACTGGCGGAATTCCTCAAGGCTTGTCGGCCTCGTCTCGAATCCCGGTACCGAACTCGGTTTCGTCGACGGCGCCCGCCAACGCAGGGCGTGATCCGCCAAACCAAGCGCGCCGATCACGGCACGCGACCGCGTCAGCGGAACGCGCCGGCTCGCAAGGAGAGCGCCCGCGACGAACGGCCGAAAGGAACGTCGCCATTCGAGACTCTGGATGGGCAGAACGACGCCGCCGCCGGCAACCCAGTGGTCGGCGCTCACCGGAGACGAACTGTCCGAAAAACACATCTCCTGGCGCGCCGCGCGCATCATGCGGGCAAGACGCGCGGCACCCGCTGCACCGGCCTTGCCGTCCGCCATGAAGGCGCAGAGAAGCCGGGCGACGGTTGGGCGGCCGTGGACCAGGAACTCGAATGGAAGCGCAAGAATCGCGCTGTCGATGTCACCTGCGCCATTCTCGTGGACGACGCTGCCGCACGCCGGAGTATAATGGGGACTGCCGAAGAAGACGGTCTCCAGATAGTGCTCGAGGTCTTCTCCCCCCTCATGGTCGGTCTTGCGGAAAACCTTCTTGAACAGCTTGCCGATCGTGGGGACGTCGGCGCGCTCCATGGCCCTTATGCCGACGGATCGGCACAGGTCGGTTTCGCCGGCCGGCGCCGATTGAGCACCCCGCAACTCAGCCTTCATGCACCATCCTTGCCGAAGCCTCCGGCCGGCCGGCCTGCTCCCTGTCGTGCCGGACGAAATGCAGGAACACACTCCATGTGGCGACAACCATCGCAATCTCGATCACATAGAACGAAACGAATGTGCCGACAGGCGGGGCATACCAACTCGCCCACGCGGCGAGCGCCGCCCCCGCTACGCTGCCAAGTCCCATCACCGTCGCCCGGGCAGCGTGGTAACCCGAGGCGCCGAGCGCTTCCACCGCTACGGACCAGATGGCCATCGGTACGATGACCCAGCAAAGCTTTCTGACGAATGCGACGAGAGAAATGTAATCCTGGCCGAACAGATAGGGCAGGATCGGCGCCAACACGAAAACCACCACGGCCGCAGCGACGCTGATGGCGGTGGAGGCGATCAGCACCTTTCGCACCCGCTCCAGCGCATGGTGCAGCCCAGCCGCGGAAATTCTTGCCGAACCGGGGTAAATGAGGCGATGCAGCGCCTCGACGGACAGATAGCTGCTCTCCAGCATCCGGCGCGCAACACTGTAGCTCGAAACGATCTCAGCGGTCGCGACGAGACTGAGGACCAGCAGGTCGGCGTTCTGGCGCACCGCGCGCAGGATAAACGGAATGCTGAAATAGAGGCCTTGCGGCAATTCCTCCCGCACGATGCAGTAGCGTGGCCGGCCGAGCCCCTTAATGGCCCATATGCAGGCCAAGGCCGCCAGAACATGGCACACGAACTGCCAGACGGCCCATGACGCGACCGTGGCGACGCCGAAGGCAATACAGGCAAGCGCCGCCGCAACTGTCCGCGCGACCGCGAAACCGACTACGACGACATTCGCCGAAGCGAAGTCGGAATGGGCGAGAAAGATCTGCTCCACCAGCACAATGATGCGAACCAGCACGACATTGGTCACGAGCATCAGGGTGATCACCGCGACGTTCGTCAGCGGTTCGGCGGAAAGCTTGAGAAAGAATGGCAGGACGGCAGCCCCGATCAGGACCAGCGCCGCGCCGCTTGCCGCAGTCAGGATGATGTTGTGACCAAGCATTTGCGGATAGATGGCGCGATCGCGTGCGACCCGGCGCACCAGGCATTCCATGGCGCCGAGCCCGCACAAATGAACGGCTATGTTGGCGATTGCGGTAACCGCAACGAAGATACTGAACTCATGGACACCGAGCCAGCGAGCCAGGATAGCGAAGGTCAGAAGCTGCGCCGCGGACCCGACGACGAGACTGCCGCCGGAGGCAACATAGGATAGGAGCATCGGCAGAAATGGCTTGTACCTGCCCGGTTCTGTTGCGCATTCCGAAGCCATTGCGATCTGCCTTTGACGACTGCCCGACGTTGTGCACGGCATTCGGGGCGGACGGGTGGTCCGCGCGGTCACCGGCATCCGCGGACAGTACCACGCAGAAATGATTGCGCGGTTAACGTACTCGCATCAATTGCATTTCAGTTTCCGTTTACCTGGATGGGATAGGGTCCGCGACGATCTGATTTTCCATCCCCAAAACCGAAGGAGCGTTCGTGCAGCAGGGCCACGATCATTTGCACGGTAATCAGGCAGGCGCCCCCTCGGTTCGCCTCGTCCGGTTTATGGACGTCGAACTCGAGCTGGCGCCGGACGTCCTGGTGCCAAGGGAGGAAACAGAACTCCTCGGGCGCCGTGCCGCCGCCATCCTTCGCGATCATGCCGGGCAGGCGACAGTCATCGACATGTGCTGCGGCTCGGGTAACCTTGCGCTCGGCATCGCGGCCGACATTCCTTCCGCACGCGTCTGGGGCGCGGATCTGACCGACAGCACGGTGGCGCTTGCTCGCCGCAACGTCGAGCGTCTTGCCCTTCAGGAGCGCGTGACCATCCGGCAGGGCGACCTTTTCGCGGCGCTCGAGGGCGAGGAGCTGGAAGGCGCGGTCGACTTGATCGTCTGCAATCCGCCCTACATCTCGACATCGCATCTCGAAGGCGACAGCGCCCATCTTCTGGCAACCGAGCCGCGCGAAGCCTTCGACGGCGGTCCCTATGGCATATCCATCCATCAACGCCTGGTGCGCGACGCCATTGCCTTTCTGAAGCCGGGCGGCTGGTTGCTGTTCGAGTTCGGAGAAGGACAGGAACGGCAGGCGGCAGCACTTCTCGCCCGGACCAAGGCCTATGGTGCCGTGACATTTGCCACCGACGCAGCAGGCAAACCACGCGTCGCACTGGTGCAGAGACGCGCTGGCGAGAGCGCGGTCAACGCATTCGAAGGACGCGGCGAATGAGCGATATCCGTCCTTTGGAGGCGGCGGACATTCCGGCGGTTGCCGGGCTGTTCCAGAAGGTATTCCGCAACGGGAAAACCACGCCGCCAGGCTTCATCGATTATCTCCGCCAGCTCTACCTGGAATCGCCCGGATGCGACCCGGAAATCTCGCCGCTCGTCCATGTCAACGGCGGGGGGCGCGTTTCCGGGTTCGTTGGCGTGAATGCCTTGCCGATGACCTTCAATGGCAGACGGTTGCGCGCCGCGATCTGCGGATCGCTGATGGTCGAAGGGCACGAGAGTGACCCGCTTGCCGGCGCGCGGCTCCTCAAGGCTTTTCTCGCCGGCCCGCAGGATCTTTCCTTCAGCGAGACTGCAAGCGAAGTTTCCACGCAAATGTGGACGAAGCTGCGCGGCATCGCGCTTCCGCAATACAGCCTCGAATGGATACGGGTCGTCCGACCTTCGGCCTTTGCGCTCGATCTCGTTGCAAGCCGTGTCCGCCCGGCCCGCCTGCTAAGCCCACTGGCGCGCTCGGTCGATCACCTTTATCGCAGCAGGATGGACCGCGGCAGATTGCGCTGGTCGGGGCTGGCGGAAGACCCGTCCGCCCGCGGGGCTTTGCACGTTGCCGATATCGACCGGCACGCCTTCGGCGCTCTCTTCGAACGGTTGACGGCGCAGTTTGCATTGCGCCCCGACTGGGCGCCGGGGCAACTCGATCACGTGCTGGCGGATGCCGTCGAGAAGCCGGAATTTGGCGAGCCGGTCTTCGCCGCCGTCACCGCGCGCGGCGGCACCCCGGTGGGCGCGTTTTTCTACCACGTGCGTGCCGGCGGCATCGCCCGGGTGCTCCAGGTCCTTGCCGCGCCGGGGCAGGCCGGTCCGGTCGTCGACTGCCTCATTGACCATGCGGCCGCGCGCGGTGTCGCGGGCCTGCGCGGGCGAACACAGCCTGCCCTGTTGGAAGCAATGCTCGGCCGCCGCATTGCTTTCGTCCATGCAGCCTCGACCGTCGTCCACTCCCGCGACCAGGAACTCGTCGAAGCCTTCCGCAACGCGCAAGGCTTCATGAACGGGCTCGCAGGCGAACAATGGAACCGTGTGTTCGGTGGTCGCTTTGACTAGCGCATCGGCTCGAAAACCGGACCCGATTTTCGGAATGCACGATGCGTGGAATCAAAGAACTCTGCCCCTATTCCGGTCAGTGGCCGATTTCCTCGACCGGCTGAACGAGCTGCGGCCCGAGGTGCAGGTAGCGCGTCGCCTTGCGCTTGGCGGCGATATCCGCCCAGACGCGCTCCACCTGGATCGCCGTCAGTTGCGCCGCGCGGGCAACCTCCTCGGCGCTGATGCCATTGTTCAGACCATAGAGGCAAAGGTCCATGCGGTCGTAGGGCAGTGAGAAGTAGAACTCCTCCTGCGTCTGCGCGAGCGAATAGGTGTCCGTCGTCGGCGGCCTGCGCCGGATCTCCTCGGGGACGTCGAGATGCGCGGCGAGCGCATAGACCTGCGATTTGTAAAGATGCGCGATCGGCTTGACATCGGCCGCGCCGTCACCGTTCTTGACGAAAAAGCCCTGGTCGTATTCGAGCCTGTTCGGGGTTCCGAGAACGGCGAAGTTCAACCGGTCGGCGTGATAATATTCGATCTGTTTGCGCGTGCGCTGCTTCATGTTGGTCGCGGCAACAATGCCGAGATAGACCGAGGGTGGCATGCGTAACTTCGTCTGTTTTCCCTCCGGATCCTGGACGACCAGCGAGGAGATGTTGTAGCCATCGCCTTCAAGCGCATTGGCGATGACGATCTTCGATGCCCAGTCCGGCCCATAATCAGGAACAAGCTCCCGGATGAAGGCATCGCGGCGTTCGTAGCAACCCATCGCTGCGAGCGTTGGGCCGATGTCCTCGACGACCGCCTCGACGCCGAAGGTTTCCGCCACCAGTCGGCCGAGGCGGAGGCTCTCCGGATCGGAGTCGTTTTCGGGCATGAACAGACAGAAGACGTTCTTCGCGCCGACGGCGCGCACGGCGAGCGCCACCGAGACACTGGAATCGATGCCGCCGGAAAGGCCGAGCACGAGACCGCGTTTGCGCATGCCGCGCAGTTGCGCGCGCAGCCCTTCGACGATGCGATCCGTCTCCACGGCCGCGTCTAACTTCAGGGCCCCGGCCGAGAAGACAAATTTATCCTGGTCCGGACGGATGTTCATTCTGCAAGCTCCAATGTTTCCGCCGCCAGCCTGCGGCTGACCTTGCCGGTATCGGTCTTCGGGAGTTCGGTGCGGAATTCGACGATCTTCGGCACCATGAAATCCTCGAGATGGCGGGCGCAGTGACGAATGATGTCCTTCTCGCTCAGTGCCGGATCCGAAAGGACGACAAGAGCGCCGATCGCAGACCCAAGCACCGGATCAGGAACACCGATCACGACGGCTTCCGCAATTCCCGGATGGGCGTGCAGCACGGTCTCGACTTCCTTCGGCGCCACCTTTTCGCCGCGCGTCTTGATGATGTCGTCCTTGCGGCCGACGAAATAGAGGAAGCCCTCCTCGTCGGTGCGGAAGAGATCTCCGGTGTAAAGCACCTTTTCCCACGGGTTCGGGCCGGGCCGCAGCATGCGCTCGGTCGCCGCGTCGTTGCGCCAGTATCCCTGCATCACATGCGGGCCGCGGATCACCAGTTCGCCAGGAACACCCGGCGGTACCTGGTTTCCCTCATCGTCGACGACAAAGGCTTCTGTGTTGGGAATGGCGATGCCGACCGATCCCGGCCGACGATCCAGCTCCTCAGGCGGCAGGTAGGTGCAGCGTTTGCATTCCGTCAGGCCGTACATGGAATAGAGCCGAGCAGAGGGGAAGAGTTCTCGCAAACGCGCGATATGGGCCGGCGGCAGCGCCGCGGCGGTGTTCGAGATATAGCGAAGGCTCGGCAGGAAGCCGGGCTCGAGATCGCGCATCTGCAGGATCATCGCCGCCATCGTCGGCACCAGGGGAAAGCCCGTCACGCCTTCGGTGCGAATCCGCTCGAAGATCGCCTGCGGGAAGGCGAAGGATCTTTCGAGCACGAGCGTCGCCCCGAGCCGGACCGTCATCAAGAGCTGGTAGAGGCCGTAGTCGAACGCGAGCGGCAGGACGTTGAGGATGACGTCGTCGGGCGTGTTGCGCAGATAGGTGGTGATCGATTCCGAAGCCGCATCGATATTTCGATGCGTCATCATCACCCCCTTCGGCCGGCCGGTCGACCCGGAGGTGTAGATCAGCATGGCGAGATCGACATCGATGCCGCCGTGGGGAACGGGCGAAGGGTCTGCCGCCAGACAATCCTCGAACGGAGCGGCTCCTTCCGGCGTCCGGCCTCCCGGCACCGCGGTTGAAGCAACGAAAGGCGGCGCGCCGGGCAGAAGGTCGCGCGCCTCCGCGACGATCGGCATCAACTTGGCCTGGGTGAGGATCGCCGCCGCGTCGCAATCGCCGATGATATAGGCGAGCTTGTCGGACTTGGTCGACGCGTTGATCGGGCTGAAGGTCGCGCCGGCCTTGAGGATCGCGAAGATCGAAACCGCCGCCTCCCAGCAATTGTCCATGAAGACCAGAACCCGGTCGTTCCGCTTCACGCCGTTTGCAGCGAGGGCGGCGGCGAGGCGGGTCGAGAGATCATCGAGCTCCTCATAGCTGAGCCGTTTGCGCTCGGTGACGAGCGCCGCCTTGCCGCCGTTTGCTCCGGCGTTCCTGATCAAAAATTGCTCGAACCGCATGCGCGTGGCGCCCCCAATCCGTCGCTGTCTATGCCGAGACCGGCACTGCGGACTTCGCTGCGATGAATGCGGAAATGCGTGCGAGCGAGTCGAGGTTTGCCGGGACGATATCGGCGTCGGTCATGGCGATGCCGAAGCGGTCTTCGATGAAAGCGACGAGCTCCAGCACGCCGGTCGAGTCTATGATGTCGTTCTCGATCAGCGATGCCGTGTCGGCGAGTTCGTAGGATGTGTCACCGAAGAGAAAATTCTCGATGATGAACGCCTTGACGCTGTCCTTGATCGTTTCTGTCATGTCTCATCCTTCCTGTCTTGTTTTAGGCAGCTTCCGCCGCGCGGATGCTCGTGCCGGTGAATGTTTGCAGCCACAGTTGCGTCGACAGGATGCCGACGAAGGCCGCGTTGTCGCGGAAGCCGGAAGGCGGGCGTGCCCGGCACTTCTCGTAAAGTTTCGTCACCGCGCTTGGGTTGAAGAGGCCACCGGCGGCGATCGCCTCTTCGCCCATGGCGGTGCGCACATAGTCGAGTTCGCCCCGGCCGCTGAAGGAATGGCTGTCCGGTGCGCGATAGGGCTGCTTGGTCCGCTTGCCGATCGAAGGCGGCAACAAGTCCTTCGTCGCCTCACGCAGGATGTGCTTCTCCACCAGACCCTTAAGCTTCATTTCCGGCGGCAGTTCCGCCGCGAATTCGACAAGACGGTGATCGAGGAAGGGGAACCGACCTTCAACCCCATGGGCCATCGCCATGCGGTCGCCCTGGCTCGAAAGGATGTAGCCCGGCAGAAGGAAACGGCTTTCAAGATATTGCGCCTGATGCAGCGGATGCCAGCGGCCGAAGGCTTCGGGCAAGCGGCTCATGAGCTCATCGGCCGCATCGTAACCCGCGAGCTTCGCGCGCAAATCGCCCGAGAAGAACATCTTCGTCGCCGCTGTCCCCTTGAGCCGCGGGCGATGCGAAAAGAGCGGGTCGTCAAGCGGATCGTTCCCGGCACCGAAAAATGCCGCCAGATATTCGGACGACTGCTGCTTGAGGCCTGGGAGATAGGGATAGAGCTTGCGGAACAGGTGCGGTCTTATCTGGGAGCCGGGCTGCCGACCGCAGAAGCGGCGCACGCGCGCTTCCTTGAAGATGTCGTAGCCCGCGAAGATTTCGTCGGCCCCCTCCCCCGTGAGCACCACCTTCAGGCCGGAATCGCGCACAAGGCCGGAAAGTTGGTACAGGGGGGCCGGCGCCGTTCGAAGCACCGGCCTCTCCGCAAAACGGATGACGTCGGGAAAAACCTCCGCGATGTCGCCGGCACGGCAGGCAACGGCCCTGTGATCGGTGCCGAGAGCGGCGGCCATTTCGTGCTGGAAGGCGCTCTCGTCATGTTCGGCGCTGTCGAAGGTCACGGAAAAGGTTCGAAGGCCCTGCGGCGCCATGCCGGCAGCGAGCGCCGACACGATGGACGAATCGAGGCCACCCGACAGGTAGGCGCCGACCGGCACGTCGGCCCGCATGCGGATGCGCGTCGCATCGGTCAGAAGCGCGCGCAGTTCCTCGGCAGCCTCACCTTCATCGACATGCCGCGACCGCGCATCACTCTCCGGAAATGCCAGGTTCCAATAGGTCCGTGTGGCTGCGCCCCGCTCGTCGGCAACCATCAGGCTCGCCGGTTCGAGTTCAAAGATATTCTTGAACGGCGTGCGCGGCGCGATCGGCGCCCAGAGCGTAAAAATCTGATCGAGCGCGATCGGGTCGATCTCCGCGGGAATACCAGGGACCTGGAGGAGCGCCTTCACCTCGGAGGCGAAATAGAGCGTTCCCGCCCGCATCGCATAAAACAGCGGCCGGACGCCCATGCGGTCGCGCGCCAGCAGCATCCGCCGGCGACGGTTGTCCCACAGCGCAAAGGCGAAGTCGCCGTTGAGCCGGGACACGCAATCCTCGCCCATTTCATCGTAGAGATGGAGGATGACTTCCGTGTCGCTGGACGTGCGGAAGCGGCGGCCTCTGGTGCGAAGCTCGTCGCGCAGTTCGACATAGTTGAAGATCTCGCCGTTGAAGGCGATCGTCAGTCCGCCCGTGGCATCGGACATCGGCTGCTGGCCATCGCCTAAGCCGACGATCGACAGCCTGACATGGCCAAGACCAGCCTGCGGCGCGGTGAAAGCACCGTGTTCGTCCGGTCCGCGATGGGCAATCGCAACCGTCATCTTCTCAAGAAGAGCCCTTCCATCCGGAACAGAGCCGAAATAGCCACCAAAACCACACATGACGAGATACTCTGACGTCCGCAGACAACGCGGAAAAATATAGACGGGATATCGACAGCAAGAGTTAACTGTCGAGCGTTTTCATTGAAATGGTAAATCAATCGAGACAGACATAAATAGTCTGAGAGAATACAATGGTGGCGCAGACGCTCCCCTCGTTAAAATTTCATACAATTCCTCGATATCGAATAGTATGCAATCTCCAAGAGATCTAGATTTTTAGTTCCAAATCTTCTCGTCCCTATTCGTTTTTGAACTTATAGTTTCGTTAATGAGACTTTAACAGGCTCACGGAGGTCAACGCCCAGATTACATGGATTTGTGGTTAATGCGGCAAATCGCTCGGTCCACCTGATATCCAAGCTACGGCGTTCACTTGGCCGCGTAGATGGCTGGACGGGGCAAGCCGGGATGCCTGGCCTTCAAGTGGATGCGGTGCAGTAGGCCATGGCTTTTATACATGTCGTTGTCCCAAAACCGCTGCACACTTTTGGGCGACATGCATCAGATCCCGATTTTAGGTCCGATCGACCTAAAATCATAAATGTGATCGATTCTAATAAGTTAGCGCGGGATGCGGGCGGAAAACCGTACACATTTTTCCTCATCCCGCGCTAGAAGCCGAAGGTTTGTTGCGCCGGCTGCGGCGGGTCGACATGGACGCCCTCCAGCTCCAGCATGCGGGTCTTTGCCGTGGCACCGCCCGGTGCCGAGAAACCGCCGATCTTGCCGCCGGCCGCCAAGACGCGGTGGCAGGGAATAATCAGTGGAACCGGATTCTTGGCCATGGCTTGGCCAACGTCGCGCGCCGCTTCCGGCCCGGCGCCGAGCTCCTTCGCCAACGCGCCGTAGGTGGTCGTCTGTCCCCAGCGGACACGCCGGGCTGCAGCATAAACTTGCCTGAAAAACGCTTCCTGCCCGGCGAGATCGAGCCTGATGTCGGAGAAGTCGGTTTCCTGGCCCTCGAAGTAGCGCTTCGCGGCCGCAACTGCTTCAAGCACGTCGGGCGTAGGCGTGCCGGGTTCGGCATTGGGAAGGCGGCGCAACAGCATCCGCTCCGCCGCGGCGGAATCTTTTGTCGGCAGCTGGAAGCGCGTTATTCCGTTGTCGTTCCAGGCGATGCCGCAGAAGCCGCCAACCGTTTCGAAGATGAGGTAATGGTGCATCACGTGGACCTCCACGATTCCGATGACATAAGAATCGTGCGTCCGGTCTCCGACTTCAACCCGTTTTCGGCGCGCCGGCTGATGCGCTCCGTGTGATGGACCTGTGTCTTGCAGTGACCGTTTGTGCGACAGGCGCCCACAGGCACGCCGCGGGCAAGCAACAATAGTTCCACGGCAGTCGCGCGGATGCGCAACTGCTGGTCCTTCCTACCCGCGAAGTATGTGTCCAAGCGCCGTGCCAGCGCCCTGGCCAGCACGCTGACACGGCTGCTGCGCGTTCAGCTCGGAAGGGCGCCCGACTTCTTGGCGACCCAGGTGGCAACATAGTCCATCAGCGCTGGCGACAGGCAGTCATAGGGCTCCAGCCCCAGCTCCCTGAGGCGCGCCCGAACGCCATCCATGCGGCTGGGGTCGACTCCCGATTCGATGATGGAGGAGACGAAGGCTGCGAAGCCCGGGGGGGCCCAGCCCGACTCCTGGAAGCGTTCGGGGTGAATGAAGTCCAGCCCCTGGAAGGCATGTTCCCGTTCCACCGGCCCATACATATGAACGCCGCACTCCCTGCAGGCGTGCCGCTGGATCAATGCGGACGGGTCGACCACTTGCAGCTTGTCGCCGTTCTCGAGCACGGTCACCTTGTCGTGCGGAACAACCGCGACAATGGAGAAATCGGCGCCGCTTGGTTTCCAGCATTTGGTGCAGCCGCAAGCGTGGTTGTGGGCAATCTGCCCCTCGATCCTGACCTTGACCGGCCTGTCGGTGCAGGCACAAACAAGCGTGCCTCCGGCAAAATCCGGACTCGCGGGTTTGACGCCGCCATCCACGGCCGGATGAATGCGAATTGAACTATCCATTGCGTCTCCTCCCTGTTGTGCCGAAGTGGCCCTTCGGCCTGCTTCATGTTCCCTCGAATCCTACCCGATTTAACGAATCATGCAGCAGGCATTCGAACGTCACTGCGTGATTCTCTCGTCGTGTTCGTTGAGCAGCGGAACGCCATAGGAGAGCAGGAGCTTGTTGATTTCCGCCTGGTTGTCCCTGATGAAGGCGTTGAGCGTGCGTTTCCATTGCTGATCGGAAGGCCGCACGCCCATGGTGATCCGATAGGTCATGCGCTGGCCCCCCTTCTCCCTTGTCAGGGGCACGAGCGCCAGATCGGCCCCGGACTTGCGGGCGTAATAGCCCGCCATCGGACCCCAGATCACGGCGGCGTCGATCACACCAGCCAGCATATCGCGGATCATGACCTCCGCCATCGATGCCGATACCCGCGTATCGACCATGAGAGGGTACACCTTCGCTTTGCGCATCAGTTTTGCGATTGCCATATTCGCGGAGGGTGGCGTTCCCTGGACCACGCCGATTCGCTTGTCTGCAAGCTTCGGATCGGTCAGCGTTTCGACGCCGGCAAGGTCGCCGTCCTTCTTGTAGAGCAGCACGTAGGAGGAGCGGTAATAGGCGTTGGTATTCTGGACGAGCTCGTCCCCTTGAGCATAGCCCATGATGATGTCGCAGCGATTGGCGCCGAGTGTATTGCGCACAAAGCCGGTGACCGAGGGAAACCACGTATAGGCGACGGAACTGCGTCCTGTCGCGGTTGCGACCATCTTGGCGAGCTTGTCCTCGAAGCCCTCGCCGCTCTTGTCGGAGAAGGGCATGTTGGACGGGTCGGCACAGACCCGCAGCCTGTCCGGGTCGACCAATTCGCCAGCCGCCCCGAGCCCGGCGCTCTGGGACTGCGCTTGCAGCGGCATCAGCGCGACCATTGTGGCAGCGATGAGGGCTGTCTTGCAGGTCCGGTGGACGGCGTGTGCCATGTCATTCCCCCATGCAGGACGCCTCATAGGCCTTCGCCGCTTCGGGCTTGTCGGCCTTCTTGGGCGGACGACCTCGAGGCGCGGCGCCGACGGAGCGTGCGCGCAGGTAGATGTAGATGTCGTCGAGGTAGCAGTAGACGTTCTTGTTATCGCCGAACGCCGGCATAACGTTTTCCTTGCCGCCGCCGACATTCTTGCGACCTTCCGCAACGATCGAGATGAAGGTCGGATAATCCATGTTCTTCACGGTCGTGGCCAAGGCGGGTGCATAACTCGATCCCATCCCATCAGGACCGTGACAGACATGACAGTCCGCGTGATAGCGCCGGTAACCGCTGAAGGTGTACCAGTCGACCGTCCCATCACTCTGGAACTTGAATGTCGGGTTTCCCTCCGCATCGAAGTATTTGCCGTCTTCGTCTTTGACTGCTGCGGCTTTCTGCTTGTCGTCTACCGCTGTAACATTTCCGGGGATCAAGAACGGGAACACGGCGCCGAGCGCCAGAACTACGTTACGAAAGGCCATCAGCAACTCCAAGCTTTGAGAAACCGGAACCGATGCTCCAGCAGGACTTATCGGGGTTTGCACACACGGAAATGCGGACTGCCCGGCAGTGGCTGCCTCGGGCGGCCGTTGTCGGATGGGGCTGCGCCGGCAGCCCCATCATTCTTGAACAGCTCATCAATCCGGAAGACCGAAGACGGTCAGCTGACCGCCGAGCGTTGTGTAGTTCGCCAGGGCAGCATAACCGCCGACTGCACCCAGCCCTGCTGTGGCGATGCTCTGACTTTCCTCGGTCGGAGCTTTTTCACCGGCAACCGCCTGCTGCCACGCTGCTGCACCCTCAGCTCCCAGTAGGCCGCCGGCGAGTCCGATGCCGGCCCAGCCGCCAACACCCGACAGGACTGCTATGTACTGCTTGCCGTCGTGTTCGAAGGTGTTGATGTTGCCGATGATGCCGGAGGGTGTCTTGAACTTGTAGAGTTCATTTCCCGCCGTATCCACGGCCTTGATGTAGCCTTCGAGCGTGCCATAGAAGATGACGTCGCCTTCGGTTGCGAGCGCACCTGACCACACTGAGAACTGCTCCGGCTTCGACCAGACGATCTCACCCTTGGCCGCGTCCCAGGCAATGAAATTACCCATGCCGCCGTGGCTCTTGGGTGTGGGATACATGTTCACGGTCGCGCCCACATAGGGCTGACCGGCCGTGTAGCTCACCTTGTACGGCTCGTAGTCCATGCAGACATGGTTGGTTGGCACGTAGAACAGTTTGGTCTTTGGCGAATAGGCTGCCGGTTGCTGGTCTTTCGTTCCCAGTGCTGCCGGGCAGACACCCTTGGTGTTGACGTCCTCGCCGTTATACTCGGTGGAGTACTCGTTTACGACTTGCGGACGCCCATACTGTTCGCTCTTGGGATCCATCACGACCTCGGTCGCCCAGTTCACCGTCGGATCGTATTTCTTGGCAACCAGAAGCTCACCCGTTGCACGGTCAAGGGTGTAGCCGAAGCCGTTGCGGTCAAAGTGCACGACCACGTCGCGCGGCTGACCGTTGATTTCCATGCCGTCGACGAGAATGTTCTCGTTGACGCCGTCAAAGTCCCATTCGTCGTGCGGCGTCATCTGGTAAAGCCACTTGGCCTGACCGGTATCGACGTCACGCGCCATGAGCGTCATCGACCAGCGGTTGTCGCCGGGTCTCTGGTTGGGGTTCCAGGTCGAAGGGTTGCCCGTCCCGTAGTAGATCAGGTTGAGCTTTGGATCATAGGAGTACCATCCCCATGTCGTACCGCCGCCGGTCTTCCACTGCTCGCCTTCCCATGTGTTCATCCCGGAGTCCTTGCCGACAGGCTTACCGAGATGCGTGGTCTTCTCGGGATCAATCAGCGTTTCGGAGTCGGGACCCGTGGAATATGCCCGCCACACACGCTTGCCGTCACTCAGATTGTAAGCGGTGACATGGCCGCGGACGCCAAATTCGGCACCCGATATGCCAACGATTACTTTGTCCTTTACTATCATAGGAGCGGATGTGCCGGACTCGGACAGGCTCCCGTCGATTTTTTCGCCATTTTGAGCTTGCCAAGCGACCTTGCCGGTCTTGGCATCGAGCGCCGTGACCATCGTATCAGCCTGGTACAGGATGATCTTGCCGTCACCATAGGCCGGACCCCGGTTGACCGTGTCGCAGCACATGATCGGAATAACGTTCGCATCCTGCTTTGGCTCGTATTTCCAGAGGATCTTCCCGTCGTTCTTGAGATCAAGGGCATAGACGGTATTCGGGAACGGCGTATGGACGTACATCACATCGCCGATCACCAGCGGGCCGCCTTCATGGCCGCGCAACACGCCAGTGGAGAACGTCCATTTGACTTGCAGGTTTTTGACGTTGTCCTTGTTGATCTGGTTAAGTTTCGAATAGCGGGTGTTTGCATAGTCGCCGGTCGGCATCGCCCAGTTCTTCGCGTCGCTCGACAGTTTCATCAGTTCATCATTGGCGAACGCATTTCCGGCAAGGGCCGCCATCAGAACTCCAACGGCGGTCATCGGCAGACTTAGTTTTCCGAGTATGCGCATGCGGATTCCTCCCGGTGTCAGTGTGGACCCGAGGCGCGTCATCACAATCCTCGGGCGACCACAAGGCCAGCCCAAGCTCTGTCGTGCTTGTCGTGGGATATCTGCTTACTTCAAAGTTTCACGGTTCAGTTGGATGGGCAGAGGGCACCGTTGTTGCCCGTCCTCTTGACCGACGCGACATTTACGCTCCCAAGAGACAAGGCTTGAAGCCGGAAACGTCAGGTAGAATAGGCGATTAGACGGTCTTAGGCAAGATTAAATAGACGCTGCGCATGCGGCGCAACAATCGCTATGCATGCGGCACAACAACAAAAAATTGCTGCTGTGCAACACATATATTACTAATATCTGTAGAATTTAGGTCTGTTCTGCCAGAATAGTTACTATAATAATACAGCTACAGATCGGCCTAACCTGTCGCCAATCTATACCTCAATACCTGGAGATTTCATCGTGACCACCGGTAACTTGGACGTGATCGCCTTCCTCGCGGCGTTCTCGTGTGCTGCGACGGCATCGGCAGCCGGAAGCTACCCGACCGTTGCAATCGTCGACTATGTGTATGGCTGCATGAAAGCCAATGGCGAAACACGGGCCGCGCTCGAGAGCTGTTCCTGCTCCATCGATGTGATCGCCTCGATCGTGCCCTACGAACGCTACGAGGCAGCCGCGACGTTCAGGAGCCTCGGACTTCAGACCGGCGAAAGCGGGGCCCTGTTCCGGCAGAGTGCACCGGCAAAATCCGCCATCGCCGAACTGAGACGCGCGCAGGCCGAAGCGGACGTCCGCTGCTTCTGACCCCAATCAGCGGATGGCGGCTTTGGCCCGCGATCACGCCGTGTCCGGAAACCGCTTGTGAAAAGCCGAAACGAGATTGTCGAGCGCCGGCGTGTCACGCAAATGGCGCGAGAGGCCTACTTCGAAAATCCCCAGCACCTGCGCCGGGCGCGGCGAGAGCACGATGATGCGATCGGCAAGCAGGAGGGCCTCGCGCAGATTGTGGGTCACCATCAGGGCGGTGGTGGGCCTCGCCGCCCACACCGTCATCAGGAGGCGGCGCAATCTGTCGGCGGTGCGTTCGTCGAGCGAGGTGAAAGGCTCGTCCAGGAAGAGAATGGCGGGCTCCGTGGCGAAGGCCCGTGCGAGGGCGGCGCGGCGCGCAAGCCCAAGCGAAAGTTCCGAAGGGTAGAGCGACCGCATGGCCGAGAGGCCGAGGATTTCGAACAGCCAGTTCAGGTCCTTGTCCCTGAGATGCGGAGAGAGAGCAAGGCGGACATTCTGCTCCACCGTCCGCCAGGGCAGAAGCACCGGCTCCTGGAAGACGGCAGCAATTCGGTTGGAGCCGCCTTCGGGCAGCCGATAGCTGCCTGAAAATTGCCGATCGAGACCAAGCAGGATTCGCAGTGTCGTGGTCTTGCCGCAGCCCGAGGGCCCCAGCAGACAGGCGAATTCGCCCTGCCTCACCTCGAAGGAAAGTCCGCGCAACGCGACAATCGTAACGCCCTCCGCCGACCGGAACGTCTTCTCGGTAATGTCGACCTTAAGCGGGGCGGCGACGCCAGCGGGTTGCATGTCGTTCAAGTGGCTGCACCAGAAGGAGTTCGATCAACAGCATGATGGCCACGAAGGCTAGCGTGTAGGCAAGGATGGCGGCAACATCAAATATCTGAAAATAGAGATAGATCTGGAAGCCGACGCCGCTGGACCGGCCGAGCAGCTCGACGACGAGCACGATCTTCCATATCAGCGCAATGCCGGAGCGCGAGGCGGCGGCGAAATAGGGCTGCAACTGCGGCATCAGGACATGGCGGATGCGGTCGAGCCACCCCAGCCGGTAGACTGCGGCCATTTCCGCAAACCGGGGATCGAGCGCGCGCGCACCCTCGCGCATGGTGACGACGACATTGGGTATCTTGTTGATCGCGACGGCGCCGATCGCGGCGGCCTCCGTCAGGCCGAACCAGATGTAGGCGAGGACGATAACGACCAGGGCCGGCAGGTTGAGAAAGAGGACAAGCCACGGATTGAAGAAGGAATCCGCCCGCCGGTGCGTGCCGAGCAGGACACCGATGACCGAACCGGCGACCATGGCGACAACGTAGGCGGCTGCGACCCGCCAAAGCGTCATCGCCAGGTGATAGCCGAGGTCGCCGCTCGCCGCCTCCTTGAGGAGGACCCGCCAGACCTCGAGCGGCGGCGGAAACGCACGGCTCGGCCAGACCTCGGCCGCGATGCCCCAGAGCAGGCATAGTCCAAGGAGCGACGCGAGCGCCGTCGCCGCAGGCAAGGCGCCGCCGATCCCACGGGTGACCGTGCGTGAGCGCCGGCTTGCGGATACGCCGTTCTCCGATCCGAACCCTGCCGTCATGTCTTCAATGCAGCCCAGAACGTCCCGGGAGCCATGTGCCGCGCCGCGCCGACGAGCTTCTCGCCGCCAAGCTCGGCAAGAATTTCATAAAGCTTGGCGGCGTCGCTTTCCTCTTCGGCGAGCGGCCTCCGTGGAATGCCTTCGCGATAGCGGTCGCGCAACACCTCGAGTTCCCTGCCCTCGGCCCGCACGACAGGCGCCAGGCGTTGCCATTCGGCGTCGGACTCGGCCAGCAGCTTCTTGGCCAGCGCGCTTGCCTTGATGAAGCTCATCGCCACATCCGGGTTTTCGTTCGCCCATTTGTCGTGGAATACATATCCCAGCGCCGAGACCGGTCCCGATGCCCCGAGCGCCCTCGCCGCGTCGTCGGCGCCGATCAGGCGGCGGAAGCCATTCGCCTCCAGCCGCGCGCAGAAATGCCAGAAATTCAGGACCGCATCGAGCTCGCCGGAGACGGCCTTTTCCGACAGCAAAGGCGGGGCGCCGAAAACAATTTCGGCCTCCCTCGTCAGATCGATCTTGTGGTCACGCTGCGCCAGCCCCTGGATCAGAAGCCAGCTCTTGTCGAGCGATCCGCCGGTCACGCCGATCTTCTTGCCCACCAGGTCGGGGATGGCACGGATCGGCGCATCCTGCTTGACCATGATGGCGCCAACGGCGGTCGAGTACGGAGCGAGCGTGAGATCCTCGCCCTCAGAACGCTGGCGCGACACCCACAGCCAGTCGGACACGATGACGTCCAGATCGCCCGCGAGCATCGCGACGTTGGTGGCGTCCTCGCCGGCGAAATAGACGACCTCCACGTCGACGCCGTTGGCCGTGTCGAATTTGTTGTGCTTGATGGTGTCGAGTTCCCAGTTCACCGTGCCGAACTTCAGGACGCCCACACGTATTTTCGGAGCGGACGGGGCTGCCGAGGCATGGAAGCCCAGAGGACTTGCTGCTGTCAGCAGAGCCGCTGCGCAAAGCACGCGCCGCGATATATTCATAATGCCACCTCCCAACAACGCGATGTCACGTTTCCCCGCTCCTGCCGGGGAACGCACATTTCCATCGCACGACCTTCAGCCCCGGATGGCCCTCGGACCACTTCGCGATCTCGGGCGGAGCCAACATCATGCATTGGAAAAGCGATCCCCGCGCCTCGAAATACAGGTGCTCGGTGCGGCAATTCGTAGGGTTCGCCAACATGCAGACGGTCAGGACGAGAGCGACGAGATTCAACGGAGCACCTTTCCCTGGGCGCATGCGCACGGCAATCACGCTCGCTGGCATGCTACGCATGCCGGTTCGACAACTGGCCTTCACGAGGTGCCCGTTGGAAAGCCTACGAGGAGGATACGCGTGCGCTAAACGAGCGTCAATTCGTCGGCGACGGCGAAAGATTAGGGGGTCTCACTGGTGTTTCAGCGCTTCCGCAATCGTCTTGGCCAGCGCATACAAGCGCTGCTCGATCAGTGTCGGCACCTCGCAGACGAAGCTCAGCGATTCCGTCCGCTCCCGAAAGACGCGAGTCTGAAACGCGAGCCGATCGCTCCGCGCTGTCAGTTCGTTGCTGTTGGCATCGGGCTTGGCCCGCAGGGCATCGACGGCAGAAGCCTCCTGACGCAGGCGTGCCGCCATGTCCCTCTGCCTGTGGGCGTAGCGTGCAATGCCGCCGACGACGTCCGAGCGCTCCCGGTTCATATGATCGAAGAGACCCTGCATGAGCATGGTCATGTGCCGCTCTCTCTCGCCCACCGGAAGGCCTTCCGCGTAGCTCTTTATCTTTTGCTGCGCCTCCGCAAGCGGCACGCGACGCGCCGACAGCTCGGTCACCAGGGCAGAAATCCCAGAATCCTTGGACCAGTCCGCGGCCGTCCGCGGCAGGTCTCCGCCGGTCCATATCTGGCCGAGCGAAAGTTCCGGAACCTTGCGCTGGACGCACGGCCAGTCCGGGTCGTCCCCCTGCGCGGCCAAGACGGGCCATGCGGCGGCGGCTGCGGCGACTGCCGCGGCGGGGATGATGCGCGTCAGGAGCAGGAGCAGCCGCAGCATCACGCGTTTCCTCCGGTATCCTGCTTGCGGCCGAGCAAGCCGGTCGATGGGTCATAGGCGAGGATCGCACCGCCCAGAAACAGGATGGTGAACGCAACCACGAGCAAGAGCGATCCCCAGTCGACCTGTCCGTAAAGGGCGAAGCGGATCAGCTCGACCGCGTAAGTGAACGGGTTTGCGAGGCAGATCTTGTAGAGAAGCGGACTCGATTCCTGAATGCGCCACAGGGGATAGAGTGCGGGAGAGGCAAAATACATCGGAAAGATCACAAAGTTCATGATCCCCGCGAAATTCTCCAGTTGCTTGATCATCGATGACAAAAGCATGCCGAGCGAGCACAGCATCATCCCTGCCAGGAAGAGCGCCGGCAGGACCATGAAGTAACCGGTCCATGGCGGTTTTACTTCCCAGAACCACGCGATGGCGAGAAAGGCGTAGACCTGCAGGATCGATACGGTGACGCCGGCAAGCAGCTTCGAGACCAGCAGGAACCAGCGCGGAAAGGGGCTGACCAGCAGGGTCCGCATGTTTCCCATCTCCCGGTCGTAGACCATCGAGAGCGACGACTGCATGCCGCTGAACAATAGGATCATGCCGCAGAGGCCCGGCGTGATATAGACTTCGTACAGCACGTAGGTCTTGTAGGGCGGGATGATGGAAACGCCGAGCACCTGGCGGAAGCCTGCGGCAAACACGAAGAGCCACAGCAGCGGACGAACCAGCGACGAGATGAAGCGCTCTCGCTGATTGAGAAAGCGGAGCCCTTCCCGGACCAGGATGCCTTTGAGGCATACGAGATATTGGCGGGCGCTGAAGCCACGTTCCGTAGCGGGGCCTGCCGAAATGGGTCCTGCGGCAGATTGCAAAGTCATCGGCGTTCTCCATTGGCCGGAGCTGAGGCGACCCCCGTCAGTGTCGCAAAGGCCTCTCGAATGCTGCCTGCGCCACAGGAACCAATGACGTCATCTACCCTGCCGTCCGCGAGCACCCGGCCCTTGTCGAGTATGATGACGTGGTCGGTTTCCTCCACCTCATCGATGAGGTGGGTCGCCCATAACACGCTGATGCCATCGGTCAGCACCGACTTACGGATTGTGGCGAGGATCTCCGCACGCGACCGGATGTCCAGCCCCACGGTTGCCTCGTCGAGCAAGAGAAGCGGCGGACGATGCATGAGAGCCCGTGCAATCTCGATGCGACGCATCTGCCCGCCCGAAAGGCTGCGCGCCTTGTCATATAACCGGTCGCTCATGTCGATCTGAGCAAGCAGCGCCTTGATCCGCGACAGGGCGTCTCTTCGCCCGATCCCATGCAGCGACGCGTGGTAGGAAAGATTCTGGTAGACGCTGAGATCGAGATCGAGCGTGCGCGCCTGAAACACGATGCCGAGGCGGCGCAGCGCCTCGCCCGGCTCCCGGCGGACGTCGTGGCCGAAGATACGGATCGTGCCGTGGCGCGTGCTGTAGAGATGGCTGATCAAGGAGAACAACGTCGTCTTGCCGGCGCCGTTGAGGCCGAGCAGGACGGTGAAGCGTTGCGGCGCGATGGAAAAGGAAATGTCGGACAGAACCTGCTTCTGGCCGTAGGAATGATTGACACCCGACACTTCAAGTGCGGCAGGCAAGCTCACTCCATCATTGGCCTTAACATGCTGCATGTGTCGTGTTCCTCCCGCGACCAGCCAAGTTAGTCCACATCCCAGCCTATTTGATGGTGATCGTTCGTTGCAAACCTTTCTCGCCAAGAAAGGAAACGGACCGCCTGCTGTCTCTTCCTCTCTTACTGAAGGGCCCTTTGCCTTGCGCGTCAGTCCGGGCTGACGACCACCCCCCAGGGCAGCGCCCCGACGGTCACCGACTGAACCGCTTCATCGGTGGCAACGTCGATGAAGGTGATGTCGTTCGAAACGCCGTTGGTGCTGATGATCGTCTTCTGGTCGGGCGTGAAGGCGAGCTGCCAGACCCGCTGCCCGACGAGCACATATTTTTCGACCTCGTAGGTCTGCGCATTGACCACGGCGACGCGATTGGCGGGGCCGAGCGCCACATAGGCTTTCTTGCCATCGGCAGTGATCCGCACGCCGACCGGCTGGATCGCTTCCGCGCGCAAGCCGGGAATCTCGAAGGTGATCTTGTGCTTCACCTCACGGCTCGCATTGTCGATGACCGAGACCGTGCCGCCGATTTCGGCGCTGACCCAGACCTCCGAATTGTCGGGTTTGAACTCGGCAAAGCGCGGCCTGGCATCGACGAGGACATTGTCGGTGATCTCGTGGGTCTCGGTGTCGATGAAGTGCGCCATGTTGGTCGTTTCCGAGGTGTTGACCAACGACTTCCCGTCCGGGCTGATGCCCATTCCCTCGGGTTCGACGCCAACGGGCACCTCCATCGCCACGCTCCTGCTCTCCAGGTCGATGACCGTGACCAGATTGTCGTCCTCATTGGCGACGTAGAGCGTTTTGCCGTCGGGAGAAAGCACGAAGAGCTCGGGGTCAGGACCGGAGGGCAGCGTCCCGACGATCTCGTAGGTGGCCGTGTCGATGATCTCGATCGTGTCGTCGTCGCTTGCGCAGAGATAGATGAACTTGCCGTCGTGCGAAATCGTGATGCCGCGCGGCCGCTGGCCGACATCGACGGTGCGTACCACCTCCATCGTGGTCGAGTCGACGACGGTCACCGTGTTGTCCTTCTCGTTGGAGACGTAGACCATGTAGGCGGACGCCGGCGACGCCGCGCTTGCTGCCAAGGCAAACCCGGCCGACAGAAAGGTCAGTCTTCGCAGCATCTGGCTCTCTCCCTGTGTACTGCATGATTCCTTAAATCGACCTTGCGCGTCCGATTGGACGCGCGGCGCTGTAGCCTATTTCAGCTTGCATTGGGTCTCCGGCTGATCGATCCCGAGCGTGTCGAGCTCGGAAACCTGATGCAGGAATCCTTCCTGCGGCGACGTCGATACGACGGAACGGCCGTCTCCGAGGAAGATCGGCTGGCGCAACTGCCAGTTCCATTTGCGGAAGGTCAGCCGCTGCCCCTTGAACGCGGCGATCGAAAAGTCATCGGCGCGAATGAAGGCCGCAAGCTTTTCGGGGTCGGCACTTTGCGTGCGCGTGGCAGCATCGCCGATAATCCTCGCAGCGGTCCACGCGGCCATGTCCTTGGACAACATCCGTCTGCCGTTGGCCTTGGCGAAGCGGTTCTGTATCTGCGTGCCGCCCCATTGCTCGCTGGCCGGATGCCAGGCAGAAGGGATCAGGCCGGCGGTCCCGGCGACCGGACGCGGAATCCAGGTCCGGAACGGCACATAGGTTCCGAAAACCTCGCTCTCGTCGGCCACGAGCAGCACATCGTGATCGGGGAAGCCTTGAGTGAAAACCGGCATCTGCCGTTGGATCTGGACCACGCCGGTATCCGTCCGCCGCGCCGTGCCGGTATCGGTGAATTCCTTTTCCGCCACGATCTCGCCGCCGAAGCGGGTCGCGGCGCGGCGGAGCGCATCGGCGAACAGCTTGTCCGGCTCATGAGAGCCGTAGACCAGCACCCATCGGCGCCACTGTTTCCATATCAGATATTGCGCCAGCCCATCGGCGAGCATGGTTCGCGTCGGCGCCGTGTGGAAGACGTTCGCCCGGCAGTCCTCCTCGCGCAGACGGTCGTCCGGGGCACCAACGTTGAAGATCAAAATGCCCTTGTCACGGGCGAGATCGGCAATCGACAGAAGCTGCGCGGCGGAGAGATCGGCGAGAATGTAGAGAACGCCCTTCGAGACCATGTCATTGAAGGCAGGTACGACGTCGGCATCCGGCTTCACCTCGGACACATCGAGCGTAAACTTCTGTCCGAGGAACCTGCCGGTCGTGTTGTTGTCGCCGATCGCGACCTCCGCCCCCGCGACACCTTCGTCGCGCGGCGGCACGTCCAGCACAGAAAGGGCAAGTTGCGGCGCATAGGCACGAAGGTAGCCGAGCTTGATCTCCGAGACCTGTTTGGCTGGAGCCGTCTTGCCGGCCGGTGCGGGCGAAGACTCCTGCGCGTAGGTACCGGAGAGGCTCGGAACCGCAAGAAGAACAGAGATAAACGCTACGAGGAAACGCGGCACCGCACATCCCACTTGGTCGCAAGAACACATCATCTTCGACGCCACAGCGCCGCGCGTCTTGTCAGACGCGGACGCTGTAGCACTTGCTGCACGTTTTGATCCCTAAGTCGGATATGATTTAAGGAAACATGCAGTAGTCGGATCTGTGTAACGCCTTGGTGCCGCAGATAGCTTAATCGAGACGTCCCTGATTTCAACCGGAAATTGGGAAGAGGTTCTCCGCGCCCACTAGACGGTTTGGACGTCACAGCGATTCCGTGTTCATCGCGGGTGCCACTTTCTCGCCGGGCGCCGCCCGATCGCGTGCCGCGCAATCCCGGATTTCTGCGGGCGTTCGGCCGCCGGGGCTTACTGGGCCGGATACGCTACGAGCAACGCCCAGAAGGCAAAGAGCGGGGCGTCGACCGATCGCATGGCGTGTCTGATTCCGGGCTCATTGTAGAAGGAACCGCCGACGCCCGGCGAGAACCAGGCTCCTTGTCCCTGCCGGAATTCCCCCTCCGAAAGAACGAGATAGACCTCGTCGGGTGCATGATCATGGTCCGGATAGCGAACATTTGGCGCCATGAGGGTGACGCCGATCCACAGGTCCCGCCGATCTTCGAGGCCGCCGGGCCCAATGATCATCGCATTGGCGTGGCCTTCGAAGAAATTCACGCTTTCGGAACCGTCATTGTTCGACCGCCGGCGCCATTCGAGCAACGGTTCGATCGCCTTGAAGCGGTCGATCAAGCGGCGAAGCGAACCGTATTCGGTCTCGACGGCGAGCGCCGCGTCGAGTTGGGCACACACCGGCAGCCGGCTCCCCGGACCAGACCTTTGCGGGCCCGGAACCTCAAGCGCAGAAAAAATCCGCCGGATCGAGCGGCGCGATTCCGGAGCTCGGGCGAATTGGTCGAATGCCGTAAGGGCTGCATCGACGAATGACTGAAGAGCCTCGCTTCGACCTGCCATTGAATTCCCCTGTACGAACGAGGGAGGGCCGTCCGCTGGACGATCCTCCTGGATGTCAGACGTCCTTGAGAAGCCGAAGCGCGTCGTAGATTGCGGCGTGCGTGTTGCGCGCCGCGACTGCGTCGCCGATGCGGAAGAGCTGGAATTTGCCCTGTGGGTTGCGCAGGACGGACTGCTGCTCCCCGGCGATCAGCTGATCGTGCGACATCTCCCCGAGATTGCTCGAGACGGGTTTCAGCTCGAAGTACAGTTCGTCGAGCGGAATGGTGCCGTGGTTGATCACCACCTGATCCACCGTACGCTGCTTCGCAACGCCGCCATAGTCACTGCCGACATGGGCGATGAGCTGGTTGCCTTCGCGTTCAACCGCATCGAGCCGGTAGGTGACGGTGAAGGTCACGTCCAGTTTCTGCAAGGACCGCATGTAGGGGACGAGGTTCATCGCCATGACTTCCGGCGCGAAGGAGCGGTCTGGGGTCATGATCTCGACCTTGGCGCCGGCGTTGGCGAGGAATTCGGCGGCCTGCAGGCCGGCATGGTCGCCGGCGTCGTCGAAGATAAGGACGTTGGTGCCCGGCTTGACGTCGCCCGAGATGATGTCCCAGGCGGAGACGACGAGCTCGTTGCCCTTGGAGAGGACGTCCGTGTGCGGAAGTCCGCCTGTCGCGATGACGACGACGTCCGGATTTTCGGCCCCTACGGTCTCAGCCTCCGCCCAGGTGTTGAAATGGAAGGTGACGCCCAGCTTCTCGCACTGGCTCATCCGCCAGTCGATGATGCTGATCATTTCCCTGCGTCGTTCGCTTTGAGCCGTGAGCCTGATCTGGCCTCCCGGATCGTTAGCCGCCTCAAAGACGACGACCTCATGGCCGCGCTCGCCCGCCACACGGGCCGCCTCAAGGCCGGCAGGCCCGGCGCCGACGATCACGACCTTCTTGCGGCGCTCCGCTTTCGCGATCGTGTGCGGCATGGTGAGTTCACGACCGGTCGCGGCATTGTGGATGCAATAGGCGGCACCACCCTGGTAGATGCGGTCGAGACAGTAGTTCGCCCCAACGCAGGGCCGAATGTCGTCCTCACGCTTCTCCATCATCTTTCGGACGATATGCGGGTCCGTCATATGGGCGCGGGTCATTCCGACCATGTCGACCTTGCCGGACGCAATCGCGTGGCGCGCGGTGGCGACGTCGGGAATCTTCGCTGCGTGGAAGGTCGGGAAGTTCGTGGCCGCGCGAATTTCGCCGGCGAAATCGAGATGCGGCGAATTGGCCATGCCCTGGATCGGGATGACATCGGTGAGGCCGGCGTCGGTATCGATATGCCCGCGGATAACGTTCAGGTAATCGATAAGACCGCTTTCCTTGAGGCGCTTCGAGATTTCAACGCCTTCCTCCTTGCCCGTGCCGCCGGGAAGACACTCGTCGGCCGTGTATCGCACGCCCAGGATGAAATCGTCTCCGACGCGTGCGCGGATCGCCTTCAGGACGTCGAAACAGAAGCGCATGCGGTTGTCGAGAGAACCGCCGTAAGGACCGTCAAGCTCGTTCGTTAGCGGCGACGTGAACTGGTCAAGCAGGTGACCGTAGGCTTCCAGTTCAACGCCATCCATGCCGCCCGCCTTCATGCGCTCGGCCGCATCGGCGAAATCCTTGATGATGCGCTCGATGTCCCAGTCTTCGAGCTTCTTGGGGAAGGCGCGGTGCGATGCTTCGCGCTGATGGGAGGGGGCGACAACCGGCAGCCAGTCACCCTTGTCCCACCGCGTGCGCCGGCCGAGATGGGTAAGCTGGATCATGATCGCCGCACCCTCGTCGTGCACGGCGTCGGTCATCTCTCTGATCCACGGCACGATCTCGTCTTTGTAGGCGAGCAGGTTGTTGAACACCGGCGGACTGTCCTTCGAAACCGCGGCAGAGCCCGCGGTCATCGTCAGCGCCACCCCGCCTTTTGCTCTCTCGACCGTATAGGCGCGATACCGCTCCTTCGGCATGCCATCCTCCGGATAGGCCGGCTCGTGCGACGTCACGATGATGCGGTTGCGCAGCGTCAAGTGCTTGAGCTGATAGGGCTGAAGGAGGGGGTCGTTCGACATGTGCCGGGCTCCGGTCTAGAAACGTCGGCTCAAACGCTACGCAGAAATGTACATAAGTGTCAAGTCAAGAAACATATAGGTCTGCGATATCGACATCAGTGTACATTTTTCTTGTGTGCCCTTTCACAATTTGTTAGGAAATCGTTATGGAGCACGTTTCAAACGACAGCGGCTGGCGCGGATCGCAGGAGGGGTGGCTGGAGGCGGCCTACGAGTCACTGCTCGAAGGCGGAGTGGACTCCGTAAAGATCCTGCCGCTGGCAAAGAGGCTCAACCTGTCGCGAACGAGCTTCTACTGGTTCTTCAAGGACCGGGAAGAGCTGCTGGCTGCGCTCATCGGCCGGTGGCGGGACAAGAATACCGGCAACATCGTGAAGCAATCGGAGGCATACGCGGAATCGCTGGCCGAGGCGATGCTCAACGTATTCGATTGCTGGCTGAACAAGGACCTGTTCGACTCGAAGTTCGAGTTTGCCGTGCGCAGCTGGGCACTCCAGTCCGAAGACATCCTGAACGAGGTTCAGCAAGCCGACCACGTGCGGTTGGAAGCCCTCAAGCGCATGTTTATCCGTTTCGGCCATTCAGAGATCACCGCCGATGTCCGCGCGCGTACGACCTACCTGGTTCAGATCGGCTACATCTCGATGCAGACTCGCGAGGATATCGCCACCCGTATGAGGCGGATTCCCGAGTACATTGCCATCTACACGGGCCAGGTACCGGAGCGAAGGGAGCTGGATCGCTTCTTCGCGCGGCACGGCTACAAACCAGAGGCCGGAGGATAAACAACGATGAGCGGCTCACTAAGGATTGGCATCGTTGGTGGAGCCGGCTGGCTCGGTGGAGCAATTGCCGCCTCACTGCTCGATGCCGGTTTGGTGCAGCCGCATGATCTTTCCCTCTCTTATCGTACAGAGCAGCCGAACCGCTTTGCCGGCTCCTTCTGGACCGCCGACAACCGACAGCTCGCCGACCGTTCGGACGTAATCATTGTCTCGGTCCGGCCCGCAGATTGGCCGCCGCTTCTGATCGACGCCGATGGTAAGCTCGTGATTTCCGTCATGGCCGGCGTTCGTTTGAGCCAATTGGCCGAACACCACAATACGAAGAGAGTTGTGCGCAGCTTGCCGAACGCGGCGGCGGAGGTAGGCAAGTCCTACACGCCCTGGATCGGCTCGGTGGACGTAACCGATCAGGACCGCGCCGTCGTCCGCGCGATCTTCGATGCCTGCGGAACTGAGGACGAGGTCGCAAGCGAAAGCGACATCGATTACCTGACGGGCCTTTCCGGATCGGGTCCGGCATTTCCCGCATTGTTGGCGACCGCGATGATGAACGATGCCGTAGCGCGCGGACTTGGTCCGGAGATCGCTCGGCGCGCGGTGACCACGGTGCTCATCGGCGCGGGCCGCCTGCTTGAACGTCGCGACGAACATCCTGCCGACACGGTTGAAGCGTTTGTTGGCTATCGCGGCACGACCGCCGCCGCGATCGAAGCAATGCGCGCTGCTGGCTTTGAGGCCGCTGTCGCCGACGGCCTTGCGGCCGCTCAGAGAAAATCGGTGAGTATGGGAGAACGCTCCTAGCTGCCGTTGGAGCAGGGAAAACGCGGCATCCTGCTCTTCAACAATACGCCGCAACAAGAAAAGGGAACGGCAATGAAGTATCTACTTGCATCGACTTGCCTCATGCTTGGTGTACTGGGAGGCGCGTCCGTCACCAACGCTGCGGAATGCGGATCGCTGACCATCGCGAGCATGAACTGGCAGAGCGCGGAAGTGCTTTCCAACCTCGACAAGATCATCCTGAATGAGGGTTATGGCTGCGACGCCGAAATCACCATCGGCGACACCGTCCCGACGATCACCTCGATGGCGGAAAAGGGTGAGCCCGATATCGCGCCGGAGGCGTGGATCGATCTGCTGCCCGATGTCGTCAAGAAGGGAACGGAAGAAGGCCGTATCGTCAAGGTCGGTTCTCCGCTGCCTGATGGCGGCGTGCAAGGCTGGTGGATCCCAAAATATTTCGCGGATGCCCACCCAGACATCAAAACGATTCCCGACATGTTGAAACACCCGGACCTGTTTCCCGATCCGGAAGACCCCAAGAAGGGGGCGATCTTCAATGGCCCTCAGGGATGGGGCGGCACCGTCGTCACGTCTCAGCTGTTTAAGGCGTTCGACGCCGAGAAAGCCGGCTTCAAACTCGTCGACACCGGTTCAGCCGCCGGCTTGGATGGCTCTATCGCCAAAGCATATGAGTCCAAGGAAGCCTGGGTCGGCTACTATTGGGCGCCAACAGCGCTCCTCGGCAAATACCAGATGGTCAAGCTGGAACCAGGCGTTCCGGAAGATGCGGCGGAGTGGAAGCGCTGCGTTACCGTGGCCGATTGCCCTGACCCGAAACCAAGCGCGTGGCCGGTCGATACCATCGTGACGCTGGTCGCCAAGCCGTTCTCGGAGAAGGCCGGTCCCGAGGTCATGGACTACCTGAACAAGCGGTCCTGGAGCAACGACACAGTCAGCAAGCTGATGGCCTGGATGACGGATAACCAGGCGAGCGGCGAAGAAGGCGCCAAGCACTTCCTCGAGGAGAACGAGGATGTCTGGTCCAAGTGGGTCTCGCCGGAAGCGGCCGAGAAGATCAAGGCGGCGCTCTGATAGACACAAGGTGCGGCGCAGGCACGCGCCGCACCGATCCAACCGAAAAGCAAACAAGACGTGTGCCGGCTTCTTCAATAGGGGAACCGAATGGACTGGTTTTATGAGTTCTCGAAACGCCTGCCTGCCATTGGCATTGCCGGAAAATCCTGATGTCTAAGCTGTTCCCGCACCTGTTCTCACCCATCAGGCTCCGTGGGTGCACCCTAAGAAACAGGATCGTGTTCGGGGCCCATACGGCGAACATGGCCGAAGGCGGGCTTCCGACCGAGCGGCATGCGGCGTATTACGCCGAGCGGGCGATTGGCGGGGCAGCCATGATCGTCGTGGAACCCATGCCGGTCCATCCGGCAGCCGTGCTTACCCGGGGAAACTTTCGCCCCTCGGACGACAGTGTGGTCCCCCACTTCAGAAAGGTTGCCGCCGCCATCAAGGACAACGGCGCTGTCGCCATCCAGCAGCTCTATCATGTCGGCGCTCATGGCGATTCGGACAATTCCTTTCACCCGCATTGGTCACCGTCGGGTCTCCCCAGCTATCATGACAGCGATGGCTCGCATCCGATGAGCGAGGCGGAGATCTGGGAAACCATCGACGGCTTCGTCCAGGCGGCACGCCGGTGTCAGGAGGCGGGTTTCGACGGCGTCGAAGTCTGGGCCGCCTATCTCGGTATGGTCGATCAATTCTGGACGCCGTGGTCGAACCGCCGGGACGACGATTGGGGCGGCTCTCTGGAAAACCGCACGCGAATGTCACGCGAGATCCTCGCGCGCATCCGGGCGATCTGCGGACCCGATTTCATCGTCGGCCTCGCCGTCAGCGACGAGCCGGATTACAGCGTCGCGCTCTCCAGAGATGAGCTTGCCGAGATCGTCGGCATGCATGACGAACTGGGGCTGATCGACTACGTCACTTGCGGGTCCGGCGGCTATCTGGACTTCCATAAGCTGATGCCCACCTTCCTCTACCCCGAGAAACTCGGGGCCGACCTCGGGGCGACGCTCAAGCGGACCGTGAAGAAGGCGCTGGTCATTGCCGAAAGTCATATCAGGACACCGGAAAATGCCGAAATCGTGCTTGGCGAAGGTGCAGCGGACCTGGTGTCCATCGTCCGCGGCCAGATCGCCGATCCGCATCTCGCTCGAAAGGCAAAAGACGATCGCCCCGACGACATCCGGGGATGCATTTCCTGCAATCAGATGTGCTGGGGCCGGCGCTCGCGCGACTACTGGATAAGCTGTCTCATCAACCCGTCCACGGGACGGGAATCTGAATGGGGCGGCGACCGTTTCACTCGGACCGCGGAACCGAAGAAGGTCCTTGTCGTGGGCGGCGGGCCGGCGGGATTGGAAGCGGCGCGGGTCGCTGCAGAGAGAGGCCACGAGGTCGCCCTGATGGAAGCCTCCAGCCGGCTTGGCGGCAACTTCCTGCTCGCCGGCATGCAGCCCCGTCGCGGGCAGATTCTCGATCTCATCCAGTGGTACGAACGCCAGCTCGACAAGCTGAAGGTCGACGTGCGCCTCAACTGTTACGTGGAGGCATCGGAGATTTTGGCCTACGGAGCCAATTCGATCATCCTTGCGACCGGCTCCTATTCACCGGAAACAGGGTTTCAGAAGGCCCTGCCCGCGGTCGAGACACTGCCTGGGATCGAGCGCGGCAACGTGTTCACCGTCGAGGCCGTCGTGGCGCGTCAAGCGAGGCCCGGAAACCGCGTTCTGCTTCTCGACGAAGGTGGCGGCTGGCGGGGCTGCGGCACGGCCTGGAAGCTTGCCGAGGACGGCCATGCAGTCACCATCCTCTCCCCGGACCCCTTCATCGGCAAGGAACTCCAGCGAACGACGGCCGATGTGCCGCTGCGGCGGATCCTGAGGAAGCTCGACGTCAACTGGCTGGTCGAAGTCAGCGTCGTCGAATGGCACGGGAACGGCGCAACGGTTGTCGACCACAACACCGGACGGCAAGCTTTCGTCGAGGGAGACTGTCTCGTCCTCGCCACGACAAACATGTCGGCCAACTGGTTGGCACAAGATCTGGAGGGTCAGGGTCTGCCTTTCCATCTAATCGGCGATTGCGCCGCCTCGCGGCAGGCTCCCTATGCCTTCCATGAAGGCAGGAAGGTTGCATTGGAGCTCTGATGTTCGACGAGAGGATCACATTGCCCGTTGCCGAGGCTCGGTCGCTCGCGACCGAGGCCTGCCTGTCCGCAGGCGCCAGCCATTTGACGGCGAAGTCGCTCGTCGACGCGACACTCTCTGCCATCGAGGTCGGCCGCGACGAGCTGGGGTTTCCACATTTCCTCGACTACCTGCAGAGCCTGCGGGAGGGCCGCATCGACGGGGGTGCGAGCCCCCGCATCGTACATAGACTTCCGGCCCTCATTCACGCGGATGCCAATCGGGGAATCGCCCAGCTCGGCTTCGACCTCGTTTATGAGGACCTCGTCGACCGGGCGCGGACCTTCGGTGTGGCAATCTTCACGCAGAGGAACAGCTATACGGCAGGCGAATTGGGATACTACGTCAGACGCCTGGCCCTCGATGGGCTGGTCTCGCTTGCGGTAGCCAACAGTCCTGCCATGGTGGCCGCGACACCGGGCGCCAAGGCCGTCTATGGTACCAACCCGCTGGCCTTCGGTGCCCCGATGTCGGGATCGGAGCGACCGCTGGTCATCGATCAGTCGTCGAGCGCAACGGCGTTCGTCAACATCGTCCGGGCTGCTTCAGAGGGGCGCTCCATTCCCGAGGGATGGGCCACCGATGAAAACGGCGAGGTCACCCTTGACCCGCACAAGGCGCTGCGAGGAGTGCTGCTCGCTTTTGGCGGGCCGCGAGGAGCCAATATTGCCTTGATGGTCGAGGTCCTGGCGGCCGGCCTGTCAGGCGCGTCCTGGTCCCTCGACACGCCAGACTTCAGGTCCGGAGCCGAATGCCCCGGCACCGGCTTGACCATTGTCACGCTATCGCCGAATGCGATCGGGGGAGACTTCGGCGCTCGCCTCGCCGAACAGGTCAGGCGCCTCGAGCAGCTCGGCGTGTATATACCGGGTCAAAAGGTCTCATTGTCGGCGAAGAATGGCGGTGGCTTCATCACTTTGGATGCAAGAATCCTGGCAGCCATCAGGGGCTATATTTAGTTCGACTTGCCAGGCACCAGAACTGGGTGTCGTGGGTCTTCAGACATTTTGGCGACTCGCGCTTGCAGAAAAACCTCCTTCCGTCGGCTCAAAGGCGTTTTTTCATACGACTGTATAACTTGTGCGAATTCGGCAAACGAAAGACTCTGGGCCCGCCTCGAGCAACTCTCATCGGCTGCAAGGCAACCTCCAGGTCGGAGAACCTTCATGCACACACCCGGCGGACGCGAGTCGGACAGACATAGGCCCGACGCGCACGAGGGCGAACCGAGTAAGCTACATGGCTGTAAGGAACCGCGGCTCGACAGTGCTGGTCGTTCGTGACGGCAATGTCCTCACCTTGCCTAAGGCAAAAGCCAAGGCGGGCGAGTCGGGCCCCGCGCAGTCCGTGCCACGCGAACCCCTTCGTCCAGAGCTGATGCGTTACGTTCCCCGCTTGCGAGACACCTTGAAACCGGTCAGTCGGGGCGTCCTTGCCCTTGGTGTCCTTTTCCTCCTCGGCGCGATCTATATCCACGGTTTCGCGATTTTTCGAAGCTGGCTCATGTTTTAGACGGCGCCGCCCTCAGGCGAGAACGCCTTGATCTGGCGCATCGACTTGACGCTGCTGCAGGCAGCGAAGCCACTTCGTCGCTCCCGCTACCGCCATTGACATCGTCGGTAATGCCAATTACCACTCAAGGAACGCATCATGAGGCGAGGTCAAAGGTTGTGGTTGCAGCAAAATCGGGGCGGTTGAAAACTCGCCGGCAGGCCCTTCTTCAAGCGGCGGCCGACGTCTTTTTCGAGCAAGGCTACGCGGCGACGAGCATCGATGCGATCATCGAGCGTGCCGGTGGATCGAAGCGAAACATCTACAATGAGTTCGGCAACAAGGAGGGCCTGTTCTCCGCGATCGTCTCCGAAAGCGCGGACAAGCTGCTGTCGACCCTGGTCGTGGAGGAAATCGAAGGACACGATCTGGAGGAAACCCTGACAGCCTTTGGCCAGCGTCTCATGGGCCTTTACATGTCACCCACGTTGATCGGCATTTACCGGATTGCCATCACCGAAGCCACCCGCTTTCCTGATCTCGTCAAGGCGTTCTATGAAAAGGGCCCAGGCCGGGCCACCTCCCGTCTCGCCGAGGTCCTCGAATTCGCGCGGGAACGAGGGGAGATTCAGGCGGATGATTGCCTGCGCCTGGCCGGCCTCTTCGTCGGCATGATCCGCGATAACCTTCTTCAGGTTATTTTGGCACTCCGCCCGCCGCCGTCGGACGAAGAGGCGCGGGAGGCGGTCGCTTCGGCCGTGGAGGTCTTCCTGAATGGCGTCCGACCTCGCTAGCGCATCGGCCCGAAAATCGGACCCGATTTCGGAAAGCACGATGCGTGGAATCAAAGAGTTACAGCGTCCTTTGTGCGTCCTAAAGGACGCACGGCGCTGTAGCACGGATAGAACGTCTATGGTTCTTCGTGAGCAAACGGCGCCTTCACGTCGACGACCGGCAGTGTGAAGACAAGCGTCGTTCCATGAGGCTCGTTGTTCTCCGCCCACAATTGCCCGCCGTGGGACTCGACAATCGAACGGCAGATCGCGAGCCCCATGCCCATGCCGTGCCCCTTGGTCGTAAAGAAAGGCTCGAATATCCTGTCCGGAAATTCGATGCCCGGGCCGCAGTCGGTGATCTCGGTCCGGACCACGTCCCCCGATCGCCGCACGCGCATCCGGAGGACCCGGTCACTCGCAACGGACTCCATTGCCTCCATGCCGTTGCGAACGAGATTGATCAGGACCTGCAGGATCTGGACGCGATCGACGGCAAGCGGCGGAAGGCCGTTTTCGATCTCGACATCCACGCGGACGCGACGGCATGTCGCCTCCTCGGCCATGAGGTCACGCGTCTCCACGACGAGGCTGCCGAGCGCGATCGGATCTCTCGTTTCCGCGGATTGCCGGAACCGGGCGCGCACGCGGCTCACGACCTCCGCGGCGGCGCTCGCGGCACGGGCGATGCGCTCCACGCTCTTCTGCGCCCGCTCGATGTTCGGCGGTTCCGTCGCAAGCCACCGCTGGCAGACATTCGAGGAGGTAATCACAGCCGTCAGCGGCTGGTTGACCTCGTGCGCAATGGACGCTGAGAGTTCCGCGAGGCTCGCCGCCTGGCTCGCACGCGCGAGATTTTCCTGGGCGTGGCGCAATTCCTCCCGGGCGCGCACCCCCGTCGTGAACATCGAGCGAAACGCCATACCATTGCACGATCTTGCCGTCTTGATAGCGCAGAGGCTCGCACCTGCCCTCCATCCAGCGATAGTCGCCATCTTTCCCGCGCCCGCGGTACCGCATCACGAAGGCGTCGCCGGTCTTGATGCTGTTCGCTGCCGTACGCTCCACTTCAGGAGCGTCTTCGGGATGAACCAGCTCTTGCGCCATTCTTGCGAAATCCTCGATGCTCCCCTCCGAGATGCCGAGAAGGTTGAGGTGTCGCTTGCTGACGTATGACAGCTTGCCTTCGGGCGTCCAGCTCCAGATGTGGACCGGCAGGGCATCGATCAGTTGCTGAAGCTCCCGTTCGCTTTGGCGCAGCGCCTCTTCGGCGTGCATCTGATCGTCGATGTCGTGGCAGAGGCCGTACCACTGGACGATGCGCCCGTCCTGATCCCGCATCGGATCGGCGCGGCTCGATATCCACCGATAGACGCCGTCGGCGCGGCGCAGGCGATAGCGCATGGAAAAGTGCTCGCCGGTAACGAGGGAGTGGCCGAGCGTGTCCGCCAGCTTGGCTGCATCATCTGGATGGACGACGGTCTCTACAAGCGCCGCCAATCGGCTCATGCCCGGCTTGTC
This sequence comes from Sinorhizobium terangae, assembly GCF_029714365.1. NCBI lineage: Bacteria > Pseudomonadati > Pseudomonadota > Alphaproteobacteria > Hyphomicrobiales > Rhizobiaceae > Sinorhizobium > Sinorhizobium terangae. Next base: position 3,646,576 of record NZ_CP121659.1, on the reverse strand, counting down.
CGTATCCCCAACGTCCATTCCGAGAAAATCCACCTTCTGTTTGTTGAAGAAGGTCGGCTCGCCGTCGGGCTTCATTCGCCAGATATGGATCGGAACCATGTCGATGAGCTGGAAGAGCTCCCGCTCCCGTTCGCGCAATGCCTCTTCGGTTTGCTTGTAATCGTCGATGTCTATCGATGGTCCGAACGATTTCCTGTCGGGTTGCACCACGGCGACCTCCGGTAATTGGCGTTACCATAAGCACGTACGGTAATGATCGTTACCCGTCAAGAAGGTACGACGCATAGGAGGTAGGAGGAACTTGCAAGGGAATTCTGGCAGAAGCGCGTTGCCGGCGCTGAAGCAATCTACAGCCTTTATCTCTGAGAACTGATGGACACATTACAATATGTTCATGAAACTGAGGCGCAGCCCAATATCTATTTCATGCCATTTGGAAGTAGAATTTGGCGAAAATTGGACTCCAGGATACGCATAAACTTTAATTATTGTTAACGTGAACCACGCTTCCGCTCATTTTATGATGTTTGTGAGGCTGGATACTGCCGGCGATCGACGTGGTCGCGACGCGACAGTGTGAGACGGCCCCGCGGAAGCCCATAGCTTCCAATGATCAAGGAGACGCAAAATGCGCTCGCTTATCACGACATCAGCAATCGCAGCTCTTGCCCTGTCACTCGTGGCAGGCAACGCCCTCGCGGCCGGACAGCACCATGGCCAGGCACCCTCGATCGGTCCCGAAAATGGCGACTACTACCAGGGAGTATTCCCCAATGACGGCGCGATGACTCCTCCGGCACCAGCCGTCGGAACGGCAACACCCGCCATGTCCGTTCGGGGTCCGCGGCTCGCCAATATCCTCCACGAGCTTCGCACGGCCGATCGGCGCATCGAGTCGGAGCGCGCCGAAGGCAAGCTTGGTCCGGTGGCCTTCAACAGGCTGCATCGTGAGGAACGGAACATCCGGGCCGACGCAAACGAAGTGGCAGCCACACATCACGGCATGATACCGACCCGGTCCTATGCCCGATTGCAGCAGGATGTGCGCTGGCTTGACAGAAACATCGTCCGATCGGCTTGATGTCGGGCTGCTCCTCAGCGTGATCACCGGACTGTTTCCGACGGTCCGGTGCCATGTCGAAGGTCCGTCATGGCGTGCGTTAGATCACGATGATTTTAGGTCCGATCGACCTAAAATCATAAACGTGACGGATTCGAATAAGCGCATGATGCGGGCGGAAAACCGTACACACTTTTGCTCATCCCGCGCTAGCGACAGCGCCGCTCAAGCCGCAATCGTCAACATCTCGATGCCATGACGTTGCATGGCTGAGCCGATCCGCGCGAAGTCCGGCTGCGCCTGAGGCTCGCTGGTGCCGATGTCGCGGAAGAAGGCGATCATGGACGATTCGAGGAGGACGAGCATTCGTGCCGTGCGGCCGCTGTCGTTCGAGTAGTTGTGCGGCGTCATCGACCCGATATGGATTGCGGCGTGGGGTCCAGCAACCGTCACCTCCGGTGGACCGTCGGCCGTAAAGCGGCGAACCGTTACCTCGCCTTCCGTCACATAGAACATTTCGGGCGAAGCGTGGGTATGGGGCGGGGTCCCAGAGCCCGGCGGAATCTCGACCTCGATCAGTTCGAGGCCCGAGCCCGCGATGCCGCCAAGGAACCGGATACGATCGGCAACGACCCAGAGGGCCTCGCCGCTTTCAGAAGTAGTGACGTCAAACTTCATCGCTTGTCTCCTTTGGTTGCGATGCGACGTCCGCGGGTGTGTGGCCGGATGTGACCGCGGACAGGATCACCTCAAGCGCCCAGGAGGCAGCCTCACCGGCCTGGGCGCCAGTGAGACCGCCATAGTCCTTCAGAGCCTCCCATGCGGAGGCCGAGAAGAGCAGGTGCGCCAGCGCCTCGACCTTCCAGGCCTCGGAGGCCGGGAGGGAGGCAATGGCCGGAGCCAAGGCGCGCGCGAAATGCGCGCGGCGGGCCGCAACTGTACCGATCCGCATCTCGCGACCGGCTTTGGAATGCAGCGAGGCGCGGATCGCCGGCTCGTGCATGTCGAACTGCGGAAATGCCTGCCGCGGGCCATCGACGACTTCTTTCAACGTCATCGGCGTCGCGGAGGTGCCAATTCGGGCGTTAAGCCAGGGCCAGAAAGCGGCAAGCATTTCGTCCTTGGTCGCGAAATGACGAAAGATCGTTCTGCGTTGCACCCCGGCCTTTTGCGCAATCGCTTCTGTGGAGACATCGTCCATGGCGCCCGCCGAATCCATCAACTCGAACAGCGCGGAGAGGATTGCCTCCCGCGTCTCACGTGCCTTTTCTGCGCGCAAAGGGCTGTTGTAGGTGCGGACGTTCGTCATGCAGCTTGCTCCAAAGTTTTATAGACACAGTCTGTGACATGAAATCGAGCTGCCGTCAATTGGGGACACATGAAGTGACGCGCAATATGCGCTCCATCCAGCTCGTGAGGCGACGAGGCCCAAGTTCTACTGCATGATTCCTTAAATCGGAATCGATTTAAGGATAAAATCATGCAGCAAATCAAAGTGCTACAGCGACCTTTGCGCGTCCGATTGGACGCGCGGCGCTGTAAAATGGATAAAGAAAAGCGTGCGCGGCCGTCGTTGTATCGAGGCCCCTCGCAGGCGAGTGCCGGCCGGGCCGGTTCGGTCAGGCTAGCTTCTCGCTATTAACCGGTAGCATGAACTGAAAAACAGCGCCCCGTGGCGCATTTGCCGTCGCCCATAGGCGCCCGCCGTGGGCCTCGATAAGAGTCCGGCTGATCGCCAGCCCCATGCCCAACCCTTGCGGCTTGGTCGTATAGAAGGCATCGAAGAGCAGGTCCATGCGGTTCGGATCGAACCCCGGGCCCGAATCCTGGACCGAGATCACGACGTGCTCCGATTTGTCCGTGGCGGAGCGAACCAGCAACTCGCGCCCATCCCTTTCAACGCTGTTCAAGGCCTCGATGGCGTTCATCATCAGGTTCAGAATCACCTGCTGCAGTTGAATGCGGTCTGCCAGGATGATCGGCACATCGCTCGATAGCTGGGTCTCCAGGGCCACACCGTTCTGCTGCATCTCGCCGCGTGCCAGTGCAATGACTTCGTGTATCGTCTCATTGACGTCGAGCCAGTCCTTTTGGGGCGGCGCCTTGTTGGCGAGCGCGCGTACGCGAGAGATGATTTCGCTCGCCCGGCGGCCTTCCGCGATCGCCCGCGAGGCCGAGCGCCGAGCTTCCTGCAGCTTCTGCGCATCGAGCCAGTGCAAACACGCGCTGGCGCTGTTGACGACCGCGGCAAGCGGCTGATTGACTTCGTGGGCAATCGAAGCGCTCATCTCTCCGAGCGTTGCCACGCGCGCAACATGGGCCAATTCCGCCCGCGTCTGGCGGAGCACTTCTTCCGTTCGCTTGCGCTCGGTCACGTCGCGCAGGATCCCGCTGAAGAACCGCTCATCTCCCGTCCCCACCTGGGCAAACGACACGTCCAGGTCAATCTCTTTTCCGTTCTTGTGCAATCCGGGCAAAGACACGGCGTTCCACGACATCCGTTTCTCCCCGGATTCCAGATAACGACTCATCGCCTGTTCGTGGCGGTGCCGCATGCGCTCGGGCATGAGCATGGTGATCTTCCGACCGACTATTTCCGTTGGGGTATAACCGAAGGCCTTCTCCACCGCCCCGTTGGCGAACAGAATTGTGCTCTTCTGGTCCATCGCCAGAATGACGTCCGTGGCGGTCTCGGCGAGCGTACGATAACGCTCCTCGCTCTGGCCCAACGCTTGCTCCTGCCGTTTGCGCTGGGTGATGTCTCGGATGTAGGTCCGAAAGTGAACCGGCGCGGCGTTGACGTCCAATACAACCGAGGCGTTCAGATAAACCCATACGATGGAGCCATCCTTCCGGATATAGCGCTTCTCCAGATCAAACGATTTGAACTCGCCGCGGATGAGCCGCGCGCATTGCTTCCACTCTGCCTCCACGTCGTCCGGGTGGGTGAACTCGTGAAACCGGCGTCCCAGCAGTTCTTCCTCTGTGTAATCCAGCAGCTCGCAGAGAGTTGGTGGCACTTTAAGCCAACGACCCTCCAGATCCGTGTGAGTCGCCATCACCAGGGAGAATTGCTCCGTGCGCGCCAAATTCTCCTGGCTCTCGCGCAATGCATCTTCGGCGAGCTTGCGTTCGGTCAAGTCGAGCACGAACGCGACGCCCTCATTTCCACCGTCAGCAAACAGTGCGCCACCGATCAGCACCGGTATGCGGCTGCCGTCTCTGCGGAAAAACTCCTTCTCGAATGGCTGGAACTTCCCGACCGCCCGTAGCTCCGCCACCGCTCCCTCGTTGCGATCGCGCCACTCCGACGGCGTGAGCTCCTTCCAGCGTACACGGCCCGACAGAACATCTTCACGGCTGCAGCCCACCATGCGCAGAAATTCTTCATTGGCCTCGGTAATCGCGCCCTCGAGATTCCAGATGCAGACTCCCATGATGTTGGCGTCGACCAGGCGCCGGATCTTCGCTTCCCGTTCCTGGAGGTCGCCGTAAAGACGGCTGTTCTCCAGTGAGATCGCCGCCTGCAGGGCCACCAGTTTCAGCACGGCGATCCGGGTCGGAGTGAACACATGGGACATCAGGTTGTTTTCGAGATAAAGCACGCCGACGAGTTTGGCCCGGTTGATCAGCGGCACGCAGAGAATGGAACGAGCGTGATGCGCGAGGACGTACGCATCGGCCGAAAACGGGTTCTCGGTTGAGGCATCGTCCAAGATTACGCTCTCCCGGGTGCGCACGACATAATGGAGGATCGATTCCGGCAGGGCGGCCGCGGCCGCGCCCGCTTCCCGCGTCCCCACGATGACAGTGTTGCCGCTGGTGGTGGCCTCTGCCGCAATGCGCAGCTCATCACCCCGAGAGAGAATCAACAGACCTCGCTCGGCACCCGCATGCTCAACCGAAGTTCGCATGAGCTTGTCGATCAGCTTCTCCAGGACAGTCTCGCCCCACACGGCTTGCGAGACTTTGACAACGGTGGCGAGATCCAGTTGCTCGACGGGCGTGCTGATCGTCGATGTCGCACTCGGGCGCACCGGCTCCCCGCGCAGATGCCGATGGGCCTGATCGAGCTGGCGCACCTTGGCGTCGGCACCCCAACGGAGATAGCAATAGCGCGCGTTGCGCAAATAGGTATTGGCGATCGTCTCGAAGTCGCGTGCCGCGTAAAACCGCGCAGCGAGTTCGTGGGCAATGCCCTCGTTCTGTAGAAACTTGTGTTCGCGCGCCGAGCGAATCGCTTCTTCGTACAGGCGCATCGCGTCCAGATTCCGCCCTTCCAGCCGCGCAATTTCGGCGCCGACCAATGCTGCGCGATTTGCAAAATTTGCGGGGCAGTTTTCCGCCCACACCGTGAGTTGGCGTTGGTGGTCAAGGAGCAGGTCAAAATGCTGTGCCCGCTCTTCGCTTCCCGCAGGGCCGCAGGCAGCCGCCCGTGTGAGCGCGCCGTAGAAATGATAATCCGCGGCCTCCAGGAATGACCGTGTCGCCCAAAGCAAGGGGGTAGCGCTCTCCATCGCCTCGATGGCCCTTGCATGATCCTGTGCCAGCACACACGCTTGCAGCTTGTGAATCCAGTAGGTGCAGGTGCAGAGCGCCAGAGGCGGGTCTTCCTTGATGTGCCGCTCGTAAGCGTTGTCACCGTATCCCGCATTGTCGGCAGAATTGAAGTCCAGCGAGGGTCCGCGAAGGGCTCGGATCAGCATGAGCTGGCAGGTGAACCAATCGACGGCGAAACCAAATCGCGCCTTGCGGGCATAGGCAAGCCCCTCCTCCGCCTCGCGTTCCACGTCGCCAAGTGGCTCTCCCGAGACCACAAGATTCGTGATCAGGTTCTTGAAGCCAAAAACCGCATAGGTCAGATCGCCGTTGGCGTTCGCCATATCGAAGCCGCGCCTTATCAGTGCGCGGCTAGCAAAAAGGTCTTCCATCCACGGGACGGTGAATGCTCCGAAAGAGGCGTAGACGCGCGCCTCGAAGAGATCCAAGCCACGGTTCTGCACGAGGTCGCATGCAAGCTGTCCGAAGCGAAAAGCGGTCTGGTAGTCACCGAAACGAAAGCCCAAGACCCGGTTGATGTGGGAATACGCGTAGCACGAGGCATCGCAGTTGCCGTGCTCCAGACTGATCGTTGCCATACGAAGGACGACGAGGTCGTAGAGGTTGCTGTTGGTGAGCAGCGTCGGCGCGAACAGGCCCGAGAGAACGTCCATTGTCGCGCGCCAACCGGGGTCGCTCATCAACGGAAGATCAATGAGCTGCTCAATCGATCGGCCGTCGAGCAGCCGCCACATGCGCTCGAGTTCCTGACGTACGACCTCTTCCGACGGTTGCTGCGACCAGTCGATGCCGACACTGCGGAGATATTCCAAGCCGACGTCGATGGCGCGATCGGGCCGGTTAAGAGTGAGGTAAAGCGCCTGGCGCAAGTGCGTGACCGCGGCTCTGTCGACAACGGTTGCCGCACGGTCCACCAGGGCTGAGAGGCGTTTCTCTGCTGAGGCGAGTTCGCCGGTCAGGAATTCACATTCGGCCAGATGGAGTTCCAGATCGAACACTAGGCGATACTGTCGCTGCCAGCAGCCATCCTCCAACAAGGCGCGACCGGCGGCGAAATAGGTCAATGCCGAGGCATAAGCCGTTGAAGTCCTCGCGCGCTTGCCTGCACGCAGGTTGAGAGCTGCGACCCGCTCCCGCTCTTCATCCGATTGAATCAAGGCCGCGCCGCGATCGAGCTGATTGACGATCTCGAAGATCTTCGTGTCGATTTCGGCGGGCGTCGTCCGTGCGGCCAGTGTCCTGCCAATCTGCAGGTGCACTGCCACCCGCTCATCTTCGGAGATCAAGGCATAGGCCGCTTCGTGGACACGGTCATGGAGGAAGACATATGCGCCCTCCTGACGGGAGATGAGTCCTGCGCGCACGACCTCCCAGAGAGCCACATGGATCTCGTCTTCAGACACGCCGAAAACCATACTCATTGCGGCGGTCCGTCCCCGATTTCCGAGGCACGCGAGTTTTCCCAAGAAGTCCCGCGTTTTGCCCGGCAGACGGCTGAGCTTCGTGGCCATGAAATCGACAACGTTAACGGTGAAGCCCTTGGCCCTGATGCGGGCCATGTCCCAGGTCCAGACCCCCGCGTCATGGTCAAACGCGAGCAGCGCCTCCTCGGCAAGGACCATCAAGAACTGGATCGTGAAGAACGGATTTCCCCCGGTCTTTTCGTGCACCAGCTCTACCAGCGGCTGGGCGATAACCGGGGCGCAGTGCAATGCGTCGACGACCAGATGCCCCACATCGCGGGGCTTGAGAGGCTCGAGCACGATCTCCTGCACCCTTCCGTTGGCATTGCGGATCGCGCCAAGTGTCCGTACCAGCGCGTGCGTCGGACCCACCTCGTTGTCCCTATATGCGCCGACCAACAGAAGGTGGCGGACCTCCGGATGGGTGCTGAGATGTTCGATCAAGTCGAGCGTCGCCCTGTCCAGCCATTGCAGATCATCGAGGAACAGGGCGAGCGGATGTTCCGCCCGAGCGAACACGCCGAGGAATCGACGGAAGACCTGCTGGAATCGCGTTTGCGCCTCCTGCGGCGGCAGGTCGGCCGCCGGCGGCTGCCCGCCGACGATGAGAGCAAGTTCCGGAATGAGGTCGACCATCAGCGAGCCGTTCGCCCCCAGCGCCTCGCGTATGTCGGCGCGCCAGCGAGCGAGTTCGGCATCGTTCTTGCTTAGCAACTGACGCACGAGACTTTGCAGCGCCTGCGCCAAGGTGGCGTATGGGATGTCACGCTTGTACTGGTCGAACTTGCCGGACGCGAAGACACCGCGTGGTGGAACCAGTACCTTGTGGAGTTCATTGACAACGGAGGACTTGCCGATACCGGAATAGCCGGAGACCAGCACGAGTTCGGTTCTGCCCTGGCTCACGACCCGATCGAATGCAGCAACGAGAGTGTCGATCTCGGCCTCCCGTCCATACAGCTTTTCCGAGATCAACAGTTGGTCCGATATGTCGCGCTCGCCCAGCGCAAACGGGTCGATGCGTTGGTGCGCCTCCCATGCCTTCAGGCAATGTTCGAGATCGTAGGCGACGCCGGCGGCGGTCTGGTAACGGTCCTCGGCGGTCTTGGCGAGGAGCTTCATCACGATCGCTCCAACCGGAGCCGGAATGCCCTCCGCTCGCTCGTCCGGCGGCATCGGCTGGCGGGCGATATGGCAATGGATCCATTCCATCGGATCCGAGGCCGTGAACGGAAGCGTCCCGGTCAGCATCTCGTACAGCGTGACACCGAGCGAGTAGAGATCGCTGCGCGCATCAATGGAGCGGTTCATGCGACCAGTCTGCTCGGGCGCCATATAGGCAAGCGTCCCCGCGATGATCTCCGGGGGTTCTGGCGCCCGCCGTTCACGCGGCACGCGAGAAGCAATGCCGAAGCCTGACAGCCACGCTTCACGGCGGTCGATGTCGACCAGGATGTTGGATGGCTTGACGTCCTTGTGAATCAGCCCGCGGCTATGGAGGCGACCGAGCGCCACAGCCAGGCCGATCGCGACGTGCAGGAACGGCGTCAGATCCCAGGCCTTTCCAACCATTCGCGCAAGGACTTCGCCACCCGTGTCCTCGATCAGGAGCGCAGTGTTCCCAGGCCGGCGCTCCAGCGCCACAGGTCGCGCCGCCCACGCGCTATCCAACGCGTCCCGAAGCGCGTAGGCGTGATCGAGTCGTGCGACGGTCTCCACCGTCGGCTGTGTCGACGCTGGCGCCCACACCAAAAGCGAAAAGTGGTCATCGACCGATGCACGTCGGGACAGGACAAATTCCTCATCCTCCCAAAGCGTCTCGACGACGTATGTCGGCAGCTCTGTCACAATTTAGAACTCCAACCGACGCGAATGATTGTCATACGCTGCACTCGTCTTGCCCTCAGGATGCAGCGCAGATTGAAAAGTTACGCCTCGACCGCGAGTTGGGATAGCCCAAACCCGCCGCCGCGATTCCGACAATTGAGCTGCCGGCCTGGTTGGACGAACAAGCTCGCCCGCACGCCGGGCGCAGTCCTTCATTCGCCCCAGATCAAAGCGGTGCCTTTTCAGGTCCGGCGTGTCCTGCGACAGCAGGCGCAAATTCATGTCCGTATCCATTACAATAGCCGACAGCGGCTGGCGGGCCTCGTGCAGCAGAGTATTTGGTGACGTCACGAAATTCGATAACCTTGCGGGATTAACCGCTCTATCCGCAAGTATAGGATGCCCGGCCGCGGGTTGAGTTTCGCGTCGCAACGCTTTGACAATATTAGCCACTCTTCAAGAGCACGCCCGATCCCGTGATTGAGGAGGTAAAGACGTCTTGGGTCGTCCTCCCAAATGCCAGCAACGACGATAAACCAATGTATAGTTTTTTATTATTCCAACACTCATTACGCTTCGCGTCGGATAGCAGCGAAAACTTCCTTTAGAAATATGTAAGCAGCTCAATGAGTGAAAATACGAATAAATGTATCAGATAGAGAGATTGCGAAGAATAACAACTTTATTGTTCTTGATGACAGCTACTCTTGGCGCTACGAGCTGCTCAACCGTAAGATACCCCGTACAGGAATTACTGACCGGACAAGAGGCTGCTGGTTGTCGCATCAAACAGGATCATCCCCTCGATCTGCTTTACGTGACTGACCGCGCACCTGCCGCCTCTGCTGATGGCGAACTTGCTTACAGCTCATTTCGGGGTCATTCGGTAAGCTTCGGTTCGGTTACGCTTGCGCGCAAACGGTCGCCCTTTCACCGCAGGCCCGCTGGACACCCTGACGCAGCGCTACAGGTTTCACGGACGACCAAGCTGGGAGAATTTCCGCAGTCGCCATATCCGATCGAACTCACCCCTCACGGCCCCCGTCGGGTACCCACGACGGTCGCTGCCCATATGCGGGCGGCCGCTGGGCTGCAGGATGAGGTGAGCCGCCGCGTTTCGCTCGCGAAGCGCAAGGAAGTCGTCATATTTGTACATGGCTATAACAATAGCTTCGATGATGCCGCCAAAGCCACCGGCAACCTATGCGATACGCTATCTCAAGAGTTTGTTTGCGTTTCGCTTTCGTGGCCCGCGGGCGGATCGGGCGGCGCTTTCTACGGTTATAATATTGACCGTGAGTCCGGCGAGTTCGCAGTTGCGGATGTGAAGAAGGCTATTCGTATCATTTCCGCGACCGAAGCCGTCAAACGTCTCCACCTCATCGCGCACAGCCGTGGCGCGGACGTCCTGCTATCCGCCCTTCACCAACTGGGAATGGAAGCATACGCCGCCCGGTCTTCTCCTTCCGAGCGGTACAAACTCAACAATGTGGTGCTGTTTGCTCCAGACATCGACCTCGACGTTGCCACAACAAAATTGTTCGGTTTCGTGTCCGACCCCGACGCGCCGCACGGAATAAAAGCAACCCCTTACGGTCTCTTACCGCCCATCGGCCCGCTCCATCTGACAATATATTCATCACCCAATGACAAGGCGCTCGCCCTTTCAAGCGGGCTGTTCGGAAGTGTTGTGCGCCTCGGGCGTTTAACCCGCGCCAGTATCAGCGCCAAGGAAGCGGGCTCGAATGCGCTGTGGAAGAATTCGCAGCGATCGGGTGTCGCCGACTTTATCGAATATCGTGGAAATGCAGGCTTCGCCGGGCACAGCTACTTCTTGTCCGACCCGGCGGTGCGAGAAGATCTGGCTGCCTTACTTAGGGACCGTCTCAAGGCCGGCGCCCCCGGTCGACCACTGGTCGAAATAAAACGTCCATTTTGGAGAGTCCTCAGCCGCAGTCCAGAGCGCCGTGAGTCCAATTGAACGCACAGAGGACGCTCTAGCACTTTGATTCTAGAGAATCTTATCCGCTTTCAGTGATGCCACCAGAAAGCGGATGCGCTAGTGGGCGGTGGCCAGGTTGTCGGCGGTCGCGTGCCAGCCAGTGAACGCGCTTCGCATGAGTACGATCAGGAAATAGAGCGCGCCGGAGACGGTCGACAGCAAGATGATGGTCGCAAAGAGGCCGGCCGCCTCGAAGGCGTTCATCTTCGCGATTGCGAGGTGGCCGAGTCCTGCCGTGCCGGCGAGGAACTCGCCAATGACCGCGCCGATCATGAAGAAGATGATTCCAACCTCCATGCCAGTCAGCACCGCGGGCATTGCGCTCGGCAGTTCGAGCACGATCAGCCGCTGCCACGACTTGGCGCCGAAGCTTTTCATCACATCGCGGTGGCCGGCCTCGATCGACTCTACGCCGAGCAGCGTATTGCTGAGGATCGGCAGGAATGCCAGCACCGCAGCGATGACGATCTTGGAGGTCATGCCGAAGCCGAACCAAAGAATGAACAGCGGCACCAGAACGATCTTGGGAACCACCTGTATGGCGATGATGATCGGCTGAAGCGCCCGCTCCAATCGCGGCAGCTTGGCAAGCACAACGCCCAGAATGATGCCGACGAGGGTGGCGAACAGGAATCCCGCCACTGCTTCGTATAATGTCACGCCGAGATCATAGTAAGTCGACGACTGCAAGGCGGATCGAGGCTGCCCAGGATGCGGATGGTCTCGCGGATATACATCGGCCGTCCTTCGCGGTCGAAGGACGCGGCCGCGGCGACGAGACCATGTTCCTCGCCAAAGAATTCGATGGCGTGTTCGATCGCTTTCTTCAAGCCGAGGAGTATTCGAGGTGCGGCCGCTGCGAAGTCATGGCAAACCCGCGGGCTGCTCTCTGTCGATGAGAGGGAAACCGTGACTGTTGGTCGGTCTGTGCGGAGGTTTGTGCGTTGGTCTGCGGGGGAACGGCAAAACCCCCGGGCGTTTGGGCACCGGGGGTTTTTGTTGGTTGCGGGGGCAGGATTTGAACCTGCGGCCTTCAGGTTATGAGCCTGACGAGCTACCGGGCTGCTCCACCCCGCGTCAACTTTCGTTTTTGTTTTGTGTTGTTTTCGCCGTTTGCCGGCGTTTGTGAGAGAAGATGTTTTATCTTGCGATTTGCAGACCTGGCAGCGACCTACTCTCCCGCGTCTTAAGACGAAGTACCATCGGCGCTGGGGCGTTTCACGGCCGTGTTCGGAATGGGAACGGGTGCAGCCACCCCGCCAGAACCACCAGGTCGGCAAAGCGCAAGCGTTGCTCCCCGGAGGGGAGCAAATTGTCGAGAAGCTGGTGAAGCGATTGCTTCGTTTTGAACACGTCATGCGTCTTATCCGAACAACTCCAGCAGCCGGCAGAGCCGAGCCGCCAGTCGTCTGGCGCGCCGTCCGCAGCGTCGGCCGAAGGCCGACAGCGTGAGGACAAAGAATTGCGATGCGCATCCATGATGAGCATAAGCAATGGGAACGATCAAGCCGATCGAACGATTAGTACCGGTAAGCTTCATGCGTTGCCGCACTTCCACACCCGGCCTATCAACGTGGTCGTCTTCCACGGTTCTCAAGGGAATACTCGTTTTCAGGTGGGTTTCCCGCTTAGATGCCTTCAGCGGTTATCCCTTCCATATATAGCTACCCTGCTATGCCCTTGGCAGGACAACAGGTCCACCAGAGATATGTCCATCCCGGTCCTCTCGTACTAGGGACAGATCCTGTCAATATTCCTACACCCACGGCAGATAGGGACCGAACTGTCTCACGACGTTCTGAACCCAGCTCACGTACCGCTTTAATTGGCGAACAGCCAAACCCTTGGGACCTGCTCCAGCCCCAGGATGCGATGAGCCGACATCGAGGTGCCAAACAACCCCGTCGATATGGACTCTTGGGGGTCATCAGCCTGTTATCCCCGGCGTACCTTTTATCCGTTGAGCGATGGCCCTTCCACGCGGGACCACCGGATCACTATGACCGACTTTCGTCTCTGCTCGACTTGTCAGTCTCGCAGTCAGGCGGGCTTATGCCATTGCACTCGACGAGCGATTTCCGACCGCTCTGAGCCCACCATCGCGCGCCTCCGTTACTCTTTCGGAGGCGACCGCCCCAGTCAAACTACCCACCATACACTGTCCCGGATCCGGATGACGGACCGCGGTTAGACATCCATGACGATAAGGGTGGTATTTCAAGGACGGCTCCACAGGAACTGGCGTCCCTGCTTCAAAGCCTACCACCTATCCTACACATGCCGACACGAATGCCAGTGTAAAGCTATAGTAAAGGTGCACGGGGTCTTTCCGTCTGACCGCAGGAACCCCGCATCTTCACGGGGAATTCAATTTCACTGAGTCTGCGTTGGAGACAGCGGGGAAGTCGTTACGCCATTCGTGCAGGTCGGAACTTACCCGACAAGGAATTTCGCTACCTTAGGACCGTTATAGTTACGGCCGCCGTTTACTGGGGCTTCGATTCAGAGCTTGCACCCCTCCTCTTAACCTTCCAGCACCGGGCAGGCGTCAGACCCTATACGTCGTCTTGCGACTTCGCAGAGCCCTGTGTTTTTGATAAACAGTCGCTACCCCCTGGTCTGTGCCACCCCATCATACTTGCGTACAAAAGGGTCACGCTTCTTCCGAAGTTACGCGTGCAATTTGCCGAGTTCCTTCAACGCAGTTCTCTCAAGCGCCTTGGTATACTCTACCTGACCACCTGTGTCGGTTTCGGGTACGGTCTATACGGTGGAGCTATTTCCCGGGACCGCGTCCAGGCCTGGACAATCCAATAAGTCCAGACAAGTTAAGCGATCCGTCACTACCACCAGGCCCACGAATATTAACGTGGTTCCCATCGACTACGCGTGTCCGCCTCGTCTTAGGGGCCGGCTAACCCTGCTCAGATTAACTTTAAGCAGGAACCCTTGGTCTTTCGGCGAGAGGGTCTCTCACCCTCTTTATCGTTACTCATGTCAACATTCGCACTTCCGATACCTCCAGGACCCCTCACGGGTATCCCTTCACAGGCTTACGGAACGCTCCGCTACCACGTGCCTTGCGGCACATCCTCAGCTTCGGTGCATGGCTTTAGCCCCGTTACATTTTCGGCGCAAAGACCCTTATTTAGACCAGTGAGCTG